>JBJFGB010000050.1:0-4536 GCA_051892295.1 Faecousia sp.
GTAGGGCGGTTTCGCCCTACTTTTTTTGTTTGCCAATTATTATTTTACACTAAGCGGTATGCAGTACAAATACCTGTTCCTGTGCGCGAGCGTCCGCCGCAGCCAGCTCCCCTTCAAGGAACAGCCCGTAAAGCGCAGCCGCGCGGCGTTCCAGCTCTGCATACTGCGGCTCCGGCGCTTTCTCTCCCGCATTGATCACGGGAATGCTCCCGCATTTTCTCGCCCTGCGCACAACCGCCGCACCGTTTGTGTTCAGCGCAAGCACGCGGACATAGGGCGCAGGACGCTTCAACATTTCCTCGGAAATGCCAAGAAACGCACAAAGGAGCATCCGTTTGAGCCTTGTGTGCGTATAGCGCTTGGATTTCGCCGCTTCGATCATCGCTTCCAGTGTCGCCTCCCTGCGGCAGGCGTGCATCACCTTGCGCCAAAGCCCCTCTGAGCCGTAGGGCAGCGCTTCAAATTCCGCTTCCGGCATTGCCCGCAGACGCGCAAGCCACGCCCGTTCCCCTGCCCGCATGGTATAACGCGGCGCAGCTTCAAAAACCTCCAGCGCCTTTTCCGGCACAAAGCCGCGCCAGTCCGCCATCGTCCGCAGCACGCTTGCAGAGGGATTCTCCGCTTGCATACTTTCATGGTAGCTTCCCTCGCGGCGCAGGGTCATCGGCGCAATCGGGCTTCGCAGCGTCAGAAGCGCCTTGCAGTATTCAACCGCGAGAATGTCGTTCGGATTCTCCAAAACGCTGCCGCTTCCCCCAAGCATCTCCACGGCGTTCTGCCTCGCCCGGGGAAAGGAAACACCGCTTGCAAGCTCGCTGCGCAGCGCGGCGCGAAACGGCTCAGTCAGCAGCAGCCTTGCAGTTGACATAATATCCGCAATCTCTCCGCTCTCGCTGCCGAAGCACAGCCCGTCGATGCAGCCGAGGCGCGTCAGCACCTCCACGCCGCCCCG
This sequence comes from Faecousia sp., assembly GCA_051892295.1. Lineage (GTDB taxonomy): Bacteria > Bacillota > Clostridia > Oscillospirales > Oscillospiraceae > JAZOXB01. The sequence goes on from JBJFGB010000050.1 coordinate 953, forward strand.
CGCAAAGCCCTCCGCCGAGGAGATCGCATAGGTCAGCGGCAGCTCCAGCACAAGATCCGCCCCGCACAGCACCGCCGCCTTCGCGCGGATATATTTGTCCAGCAGCGCAGGCTCCCCCCTTTGGACATAATTCCCGCTCATCAGGCAGACCTTCACGCCGTTGATTGCACCAAGCTGCTTTGCGTGACCGTTATGAAAGGGGTTATATTCGCAGATGATCCCGACCGTGTTCACAATGCACCGCTCCTTTCGCAGAACCCACAAAAAAGAACCCGCTATGGTAAAAATATTTTACCACAGCCGGATTCTCATTGCAATATATCCTGCCCTGCGAAAAGGCTTTCTTTTCTCCGTCAACTTGACTCATGGAAATTGTAGTAAGCTGTCACATCAAACCCGCACCTTCGGATGCAAGCTTTTGAGATCAATAGCACCTCGCCGTAGACCCGACGACTCGGCGCGCCTGTGCAGGAACTACCAAATACCTACAAGCTACCCTCCCATGTCATTGCGAACCCAGTGCGCACACTACCCGCAAGGGGTACGCCGCATCCGTAACGCTCCTTCGTCGCGAACGGCTGCGCAGTGGGTGTGGCAATCTCGTGCAGGAACTACCAAATGTGTACAAGCTCGTTCCCCTGTACCGTCTGCCGCTTCGCGGACGGCACGCCGAGTCGTCGTGCCCTACGAAACGACCATTCTTCTATTTGTTTAAGGTGTGACAGCATCGTTAGGACTTTTATTCCTCCGTCAGCTTTCCGTCCTGCATGTGCAGGGTGACGTCTGCCGCTTCCGCGACAGCGGGATCGTGGGTGACGATGATGACGCAGCGGTTCTCCTCGTGAGCGAGGCGGGAGAGGATTTCGACAATGTTTTCGCGGTTGCCGGTGTCCAAATTGCCCGTCGGCTCGTCCGCTAAAATAATCTCGCTGCCCGCTGCCAGTGCCCGCGCGATTGCGACGCGCTGCTGCTCGCCGCCGGAGAGCATATTGGGAAAGCGTTTGAACTGCTCCTCCTTCAAGCCGACCGCCAACAGCTTTTCCCGTGCAAGCTGATCCGCTTCCTTCCGCTGCATTTTCCGCACATACAAGGGATACGCGGCGTTTTCCAGCACCGTCAGATGATAAAAAAGATTGAAATTCTGATAGATCACCGAGACATGCTCGAGGCGGTATTGATCCCGGTCTATTTTCGAAGTCGGTGTTCCGTCAAACTCAATGCTCCCGCCGGTGGGGACGTCCAACCCCGCAAGCAAAGACAACAGCGTCGTCTTCCCGCTGCCGGAGACGCCGACAATTGCATAGAGCGTGCCTGCGGTAAAGGTAAAGCTGACGCCGTTCACCGCCTTCACCGTCTGATACTTATTGCGGTATTCGTATACGACCTGTTTTGCCGTAATCACTGCCATATTCATTCCCCCACTTTCATCAGCTTCATCACATTGACACGGGTAACGTTTCGGCTTGCCAGTGCCGCACCTGCAAGGAAAACCGCCAAAATCAGTCCGGCTTTACCGATTGCAGCGGCAGAAATCGAGCGTTCCGACAAGAAGCCTGCAAAGCCGCCCACCGCAGCGCCGAGGAATGCCAATAACACCTGTCCCCCGAACACCTGCGCGAAAATCTTCCGTCGCTTCATTCCTAAGCACCGCATGACGGAAAATTCACGCATTCTTCCGCGAATCATCAAATAGCTTGCCAAAAAGCCGATGCCGCCAAACAGCACCGTCAGAATTGGCAGCAGTAGTTGCAGTAATGACAGCGTAGAGCGAAATTCGTCCAAACTGCTTAGGTATGCTTTGTCTTGAATCAGCACTCCGTAGGTTCGGCTGCTGGCTGTATTGGCCAAGCTCGGTTCTACAAAGATTTCATAAACAGCAGCTTTGCACGCATCGAGTCTTTCGTTATCCAAAATATCAAAGGAACAGCTTTCAACACTGTATAGCTCTGTAATACCGCTGTCTTGCTGTGCATAGAAAGGGCACCGGATCGCATTGTCCGTCCTGCTGGAAACAGTGCCGATTACCTGAAGTTGCAAAGAGGTTCCATCCTGCGTGATGGCTGTGACATATTGCTGTCCATCCTCTCCGCACTGCGTTTCCGTTCCCTCGGGAATCATGCACACTGCAGCATTTGTCCGAAAGACGTCCTCCGTCCAGCCGTCAAAGAGGCGGACATTTGCCCCCTCTGTCGCGCTTAAGGTGCTGTCGGAGTCAAAGCTCAGGATACGGCGCAGCGTCATGCCCTGCGGCTGCTCCAGCTGCACCGTTGCCTTTGCACGGACGTTCTTTACCGCTTCATCAAGATAGCAGTCCCTCTCATGCCGCCGACCCGTAAGCATATCCACAAAAGCGGAATACATCCGTAGGTCCTCGCTGTTTCTCCCCTGCGCATCGGTGACAACACAATGAATCGACGTATTGCGCACCATGTCCCTCATGCCGGTTTCCTGCCGCGCAATCACGTTTTGCAGTGCAACGGAGGCAAAAACACCAAGTGCTGCCACTGCAGTCAAAAGAATACTTGCACCTTTCCGCCGCCATAACGTACGCAGCGCCACTTGACGCAGAGCTTTGCCGGAGGTAGTATTTGCTTTCACAGTGTTCTTCCTCCTATTCCGACTTTTTTCTGCGTCCCTGCATCAGCTTCACGCCCGAGATGCGGCAGGCGCATACCGCTGCAAGGAAAAGCAGCACAAGCAGCTGCACGGCAGCACACAACAGCAGCGCACCGGGACGCAGCGCAATCAGCTCCGATAGCACGCGCGCGGTTACAACACGATACAGTGCCGCACCGAGCGCTGCACCGACTGCGACGGCAATCAGAGTCAAAATTGCCGTTGCGGCAAACAGCTCGCGCTGTACCTTCCTGCGCGGAATGCCGAGCAGACGCAAACCATACGCAATCGGTTTTGCGCGGCGGAAGTTCAGGAACAGAAACAGTGCCGCCGCCAATAGGAATATGCTGCTGCCAATCACCAGCAACCGCAAGGCGTTGGCAGAAATCACCGTCAATGTCTCGGCAAGGGCATTATAGTCTTGGTCAAAATACGAAAAGACACCGCCATAGCCCAAGGATTCCATGTAAGCTTCAAAGTCCGCTTCCGTACCGTTTTTCAAAATGGCAGAATATAACAGCGGGTGCAAAATATTCTCATTAGCGGAAGCGTTGGGAACGGATGCCTTTGGGACAAAAATTGTGTCAGCCTGAAAACGGTGCAGGCCATAAGAGAACTCCGGCGCAGTATAGATTCCCACAATGGTATAGTCCTTCTGCACGCCGATCCGATTCTCTGCCCTGCACGGTCCATGGACAAGGATCGGCTCTGCGCTCCCGTTATTCCGATAGTTTCCGTTTTCCCGATACCCAAGTTCTGTTTGGTAGAAATCCAAATGAATCGTATTCCCCACGGACAGAGCATTCTTCTGCGCATATGCTGCACTGACCAGGCAGACCGCAGTCCCTTCTGCATACTCCCCGGCATCAAAGGAGCGTCCCTCTAAAACAGCAGCCTCTCCGGTATTAAATAAAAGGAGCTTCCTGTATACTTCAAACGGGAACAGGTAGTTGACAAAAAAAGATACC
>JBJFGB010000051.1:0-4528 GCA_051892295.1 Faecousia sp.
CCCCTCGGCAGCGTCGCGGGGCGCGTTCCCGTTTGTTTGTTCCAGGCTCAAACGGCCATAGACGCGAAATAGAGGCGCGTGGCGCGGCTTCTGCCTCCATGGGGTACGTCGGTATGGGTTGCAGGAAGAAAGCCGCCTGTGCGCGTCCTGTGCGCGTCCTTTCGCCGTCCTAGCCTGTTGCGGCAGGTTCTGCGGCGCGTCCTAGGCGGCGCGGGTGCGGCGACTCCCACACGTCGGCTAGGTGTGGGGGCGCGAGACGTGGTAACTGGCAGCAGGTGGTAACTTCCCATGCGGCGCGGCAAGGCGAAAAGTTCGCCCGCTCCTCCCCCGCCAAAATAGCCCGTCCGCCCTCATAGCCTGCGCGGAGGTATGCGGCTCTTCTGGGGCACAGGCTAACAAACTTCAGCATACAGCTTTTCTAGCTGCACGACAACACTTCGCCTTGCCAGTTTGTCTAGTTTGTCTAAGCGGGGGGTATGTCTTACAGACATATACCCCCTCCCGACAAACTGACTAGACAAACTGAAGGCTAGGTGTTTGTCCTGTTTGTCCAAACAGTTTGTCTACAAACTAGACAAACTAGACAAACAGAAACATTTTTTAGTTAGAGTTACAAAAGAAAGGATAAAAGAATGGGGGCTGACAGTCTGCGCCGTCAACCCCCGCTTTCTTTAGCGTTCCAGCTAAACTTACCCCTGCAACTAGGCATGAAGTTTAGCCGTCATTAGGCTAGTTTAGTCTGACGCTAAACTCTCCCCCTCCAGCGGCAGGGAGTACAGCTTTGCGTTCTTTCGTTCCTTCACCTGCGTCACAGTGAGCCTTCCGCGTGAAACGAGATTGGTGAGCGTGAGCCGCTGGCCTGATGCATCGCCTCTCACGCTGGCGACTCCCTCTGCCTCCTGCCTCGCCTCCCACACCTCCAGCAAAGCTGACAGGGCGTTTCCCTGGCTTGCTTCTATGCCTTGCGCCTTCAGCCGCTCGAACGCTGCGGCAAGGTCTGCATCAGTAACTGTCTGCTCGCTAAAGCGCGTGGGCTTCGGCTTGGCTTGCTTGGCTTGAACTAGCGGCATGGGCTGTATGAGGTCTGCGGTTATGTCCGCGTCCGTGAACCTGCTGTGTTTCGCGTCGAACTCAAGCAAGGCTTCCCCCGCCTTGTACTCGCGGTGCTTGAGGCAGGTGACGCGGACGAGTCGGCTTTCCTGCCTCCGCGATTCGGCGTTGATGGCTCGTCCGCTTCCGTCGTCCATGGCGGCCAACTTCGCGGGCTGCAAGCCCAACACTACATCAGCCGTAAATTCGATGTCGCCGCTGTCCTTTAGGCTCTCAAGCCCAACTGCCACGTTGTATCCCTGGCGGTTTAGGCTAGAGAGTGCCAGTGTCGGGGCGCGGTGCGCGACGGCTAGGGCTTTCAGCCGCCTCACGTTGTCGCGGGCTCGGTCGGTATGGCTCAAGCTCTGCTGGTCGGCTGAAGGCGAGAGAAACTGCAGGTAGTCCACGACGATGAACGGTGCGCGGCCTGTGAGCCGCTCGTGTCGTTCAACTAGTGCCTCCAGCCTGTCCATGCTGGTTTGCTGGTCTATCACGGTGAGCCTTGCGGCCTGTGCGTTGTGACGCTCCCAGGCAAGTTCCAGCGTGGCTAGCTGGCGGTCGGTCAAGCTGGCGCGGCAGTCCTCTCTATCGGCCTCCTCTAGCTCCCATGCGGTGAGCGCGTCCGTGGGCTCGTCGGCGACCTCTGCGGTGCAGCGGCTCACGGCCTTCAGTGCCAGCTTCTCGCAGCTCTGCTCAAGTGCAACAAACAGGACGTCATGTCCTTGGCTGGAAAGGTGGTAGGCCAACTGAAGTGCCAGTGTGGTCTTTCCCAGTCCGCTTCCCGCGGCAAGTACGTACAGCCTCCCGCGTCGTACTCCTCCGCCCAAAAGGTTGTCCAGCGTCGTTATTCCTGTTGACACGGGGCGCGGCTCGGCGGCGATTGCGGCGCGGATGGCGTTGGCTCGGCTTCCGACAAACTGAGCCGCATACTCTGCCTTCTCCCTCTCCAGCCTCTCCGCCTCCTCGTCCGCCTGTCGGCTGGCTTCCTCGATGGCCTCGGCGACGATGGCGGCAAGCTCGGCTGACTTGCCTGACCTGAGCATGGCGTTGGGGTCGGCCTCAAGTAGGCGGCAACAGTAAGGGACGCCGTGCGCCTGGCAACGCCTGGAAAGCTCCTCCGCTCCCTTGCGTCCTGTGTCGTCCTGGTCGAAAAGTCCGATGACGGCGACCTTGGCATGAGCGGCGACATACTCCGCTGCGCCGTTCTGCGTCGCTCCACGCAGGGCTAGGGCGTTGATGCCTAGCTGGCGCAAGGTGAGCGCGTCTATCTCTCCTTCGGTGCAAATGCAGGGCTCGGCGGCCTCCAGCGCGTCCGAAAGGTAGGGCGCGTCCTGGCTCCAGCCGTCGGCGCGGTGCTGGCGGTAACTACGTTCCTTCTTGTCGTCGGGTTTGGTGGTGGAACGAAGTTTGACGCTGCGTCCTGTCGCGTCGGGTATGGTTACGGCCTTGGCTTGAGCGTCGTAGCCCAGGCGGTAGCGGGCGACCGTCTCGGGCGTGAGCCCTCGGGTTGAAGTCCAGTAGTCGGTTAGTCCTGCGTCCTTGGCGGTGCGCTCGATGTAGTCGGCGAGCCTCTCCAGCGTCCATGTTGCTTCCTTTGCCGCAGGTTTGGTCGCTGGTTTTGGGGCTGGTGACGGCGATGATGCTGGTGTGTCCTTGGCGTCAAAGTAGGCGTCTGTGTGCGCCATGAAGGCTTGCCACTCCGCTTCCGTCGGCTTCCAAACGCCTTCCGCTGCGTCTCTACTCCATGACGGCGAAAACCCGCGTTCCTTCGCCAGGCGGATGAGCGTTCCCAGGCGAATCTTGCCTGGTAGCCCGTCCCATTTGGCTTCAACCTCTCCAGCCTTGTAGCTCGCTCCCTGCGAACTCCATGCCTCAACCTCTGCACATGACAGCCCAGCGTTCTTTGCGGCGGCTATCTCGCGTAGCCAGTCGTTATAGTCCGCCGACGGCTTCAGACAGCGCAAAACTTCGCGGGCTTTCTCCGCGTCTGAAGGCGTAATTTTTTTTGGTGAAGATTTTACGCTTACTGAAGTATGCGTGTTTGTGCCTAAGTCGTTGCCGTCCAAATGTTTGCAAGTGAGCATGAATTCAGCCATTACCGTTTGCAACCTACTCTAGGCCGTGTATAGTAGGGATGCGCCAACCCCTCCACGGCGCAATGTTCGGGCGTGCGGACTAGTCTCCCGCACACTCGGCGCAACTTCTCCCCCGCTATCGGCGTTCTCGTAAAAGTTAGCCGATGTCGGGGGCTTTTCTTTTTCCTCCCCGCTCCTCTCCCATTGGCGCAGCACCTTCGCTGAGCCTAGCTGTTGTGCGCCTCCGCGATGTCGGCCATCAGCCGCTCAACGCGGACGCGGATGCGGCCTCCGTGCCTCTCTGCGCGGATGACGCCATGCTCAATCAGCCAGTAGACGCGGCGCGGCTTCAGCCCGAACGCCTCGGCTAGCTGGTTGACAGAAAGATACCTGGTCTCCGTCAACTTCCTGTTGTCTGGTTGCTGTCCCATACGCTTCTAGGTGGCTTACGTTTCGGCGGCGCGGGTAGTCAGTCCGTCCGCGTGGGATAACTTACAGCGGCATGGGGGGATGTCAAACGCTGGTTTTCGTCCTCCATGGGGCTTGCAGGATGTTTCATTATGAGCCTAAATCCGGTGAATTCAAAATGAAAAATTCACGCCTAAAGCATTGCAGTACAGTTGTTTACGGCGAAATTTTCCAATCTATTAAACATAATGTGCATTATACGACGTTGCACAAATGAATTCACAAGCCTAAATGTTGCAACAGAATAACTTATGTCGCTTCCTTTCACTTCTGCGGCAAGTTTGGCGGGTGACGCGGGTACGGGTACGGCGTTGCGGCGAAGTCGGGAGTGGTGTGCGTCGCGGCGGTAACTGGTAACTCAAGGCAAAAATCAACGAAAATCAACGGTAATCAAAAAAAATCGTCAACAGTCAACGCTAATCAACGGCTTGGATGGGGCGCGAAAGCCAGTAAAAGCGCAAATATCGCGTTTTGAAGATGCGAAAACCGCAACTTTCGCGGTTTCCGAGAAAATTGCAAACACTCTTTTCGCGTCCTTCAGCTAGCCCGCGTTGGGGGCTGCGCGTAGCCGCTGCGCCTCATCCGCCTACAGTACCTGCTGCCTCCGCTGACGCCGACGGCCTCGATGGCGAGCCGTACAGGTGACCTGCGGCGGCCTGTCTCGCCCGCATGGCGTGTGCGCGTCATGGGCGCGGGTTTCGCGTGCGCGTACAGTTTCGGCGCAAAACTACACAACTATCTGCTAAATAGGTATTTGCGTCGTTTGGCTCAAACTTGGCTTGCTGGCGGCATAAGGTAGCAGGCCTCAAGGTACTACGGCGCGTGATGCGGGCTTGGCTTGCCCCTCGGCAGCGTCGCGGGGCGCGTTCCCGTTTGTTTGTTCCAGGCTCAAACGG
>JBJFGB010000052.1:0-18892 GCA_051892295.1 Faecousia sp.
TTATACTGTCTGCCGCTTCGCGGACGGCACGCCGAGTCGTCGTGCCCTACGGGCTGCCTGCAGTTTTAAGTGTTACAAACTAGTAGCGGCGGCTATCAGCCGGCCGTTTTTTGATCCGTGCGAAGCACACGGAATTCTTGATGAAAGAATTGGAGCAAGAATCAGTATTAAATGTTGGCGTGAATATAATATAACACGTTGCTCTCGCAGTCGAAAAAATACAGGGAATAATAGCCGAATTCGGGATACCCCTCCTTCGTGCGCAGAAAGAACAAATCGCCAGCATTGATCATCTCAGCATCAAAATCATAGCGTTCAAGCTGATCGCCGGCTTCCATCCAGCTGCGGAAATCCTCGAAATACGCTTGCAGCAGGCGTACATCTTCCGCATTCGCCTCTTGATACTTTCCGCTTGCCAAAAGCTTTTCTCTTCCGTCAGACCCATAGAAGTATTTGCAATAATCAATCGAATCCTGCATTCCATCTGAGTCATGATACTCCTCAGTGCGCAGATATCCCCGTGGAATTGCCTCATCGTGCACGAACACGCATCCGCTCACCTGTAATGCGATACATATCAGCAGGAGCAGCGCAGTCAACCTTTTTTTCATACCTCTTTCCTCCATTCCAAAAGCTCCATCGGCTGGCAGTCCAAAGCGGCGCAGAGCTTATCAAGGGTCTCAAAGCGAATTGCCCTCGCTTTTCCTGTTTTCAGAATTGAGAGATTCGCCATCGTAATGCCGACGCGTTCGGAAAGCTCCGTCAGGGTCATTTTCCGTTTCGCGAGCATGACATCCAAATTCACAACGATCATACCCTCACCTCAAATCGTCAAGTCCTGCTCTTCCCGCAGGCGCGCAGCCTCCGCAATGAGCTTCGAAAGCGTGTCGGCAACCGCAGCAACAATCACGCCAACGACGCAAACCGCCATCAATCCGAGGGCAATGCCCGGATGACTCATGCTAAGCAGGAATAGGAGGATGTTTCCAAGGGCAAAGTAGACCGTGTCAAGCACCGCCAATCGCGCAACGGCACGCAGCGAGGCGGCATTTTCTCCGCTGAACGCATTGCCCCGTCCGATTTCGCCCGCAACCCTCCAGCCATAGAATAAAACGCCGTAGCAAGGCAGCGCGCTGCCCCAGAGAAACGCGAGCCACGGCCAAAAGCGGTTTGCAAATTCCGGATAGGCGCTGCGCATTGAGACTGCAAAAATCGGGATCGCGCCAAAGTACAGCACCAAACCGCACAGCGCCATACCGCCAATTGAAAGCTTTAGTGTGACAGACAGCTTTTTCATAGCATTCGCTCCTTTTTCCAAGTTGTCCCAAGTATAGCACTATTTTCATTGATTGTCAATATATTTTTATCGTATTTCGATAAAAATATAAGTAGGTTTTCAAAAGAGGAAATGATTGACATTCAATATCGTTGTAGATTCGTTCCGCAACGTTAGCAATTAACAAAGCGAGCTTCCGCGAAAAAAAGGGGGCATCAGCACACAATTGCAAATCTTACATAATCAACGCAGCCTTTATATCAGCATCAGTTGTCCTGTTCCATCATAAAGCCTGTGATTTCAGAGAATTTCCATTCTCCTGTGCTCGAGTCCTGCAGCAGATAGTAGTCCTCCTCGACGCGTTCCGGCGGAACAGCGGGGATTCCCTCAAGGCTTTCATATTCGATCAGATAGATTGCATGCACCGCGAGCATATGATCTTGAAGATACTCCTCCGTCCAGCCGCGCTGCGCGGCAAAAGCACTTCCGCAGAGAAGCGTAAGCGCCGTCTCTGTCTTCTCCACATCCGTCTTTACCTCGTAGATCTGAATTGTACGGACATCTTCAAAGTCCTCCCACCCCTTGATCGCGGCAGCCGCAGCTTGTTCTGCTGCGGTGAACTCCGCCTTCCGCGATTCTTCCGTCTCTAATTGCTCCTCCTGCTCAGATTCCTCCGTTTTCTTGTCCGTCAGGCTCTCCGTCGGCACAGTCAGCTCGTAATCCGCAGAGTTATCCCAAATGACCCAACTGCCGTCTTCTTTCTGCACCAAATAAAAATATTGGAATACTGCTCCATCGCGCATAAAGGTCTTTGTGTGGTCATACTCCACGGTGTAAGCAGCATACACAGCAATAAAGTGTTTCTCAAGGTACTCCTCCGACCACCCGTTCCGGTCGGCAATTTCACTATTGTGATAGATTGCTGCGGCACGGGCAGTTTCCTCCATATCCGCATAAATGTTATCCACGCGAACAGATATCGTATAGGCTTTATCTATTTGGTTCTCAATCGCACTTCGAACGACCTCAACCGGATCGGACGATGGCTTTTGCAGCCATAGGTCGTCGAACACACCCATTTGATAGGCAGCAAACGTGCCGCCGACGAGCAGCGCTGCGATAATCGCCGCTATGAGCAAACCTCGAAGCAGCGCTTTCTTTTTGCGCTTTTGCTTCGTCTCGGATAGCATACCGCCGGACTTTCCTGCCTGCAAAATGTAAGCGCTGTCTATATTCTCAAGTGCATCTATGAGCATATCCTTATTCATCCTTGTTCCTCCTCATGCAAATAGCGCTGCAGCTTTTGTCGTGTCCTGTATAGCATAGATTTTACTTTTGCGGAGCTGAAACGAAACGCCACAGCAATTTGGTCGATGGATGCAATATACCAATAACGGCATAGAAATACTGCACGTTCTGTCTCCTCCAGCGAGGCGACGAAACGGTTGATTGCTGCAGCAAGCTCTTTTTGCTCCAATGCCTTCTCCACCGTGGAATAAGACGGAATACACTCCTCCAGCTCGTCCAGCGCCAAAGCGGTTTCGCCCCCACCGCGTTTGAGACTTCGATTAGCTCTCCAACGCTGTAAGGATATACGCCGTGTCAGCTTGCCGAGGTAGGTTGCAAGATTTTCCGGGCTGTTAGGTGGGATACTGTTCCACGCGCCGAGATAGGTATCATTTACACATTCTTCGGCATCCGCGTCGTTTTGCAGAATATTGCCCGCAATACTACGGCAATAAGCGCCGTATTTCCGACTCGTCTCTGTAATTGCCTGATCTGAACGGTGAAAATACAGTGCAACGATTTCTTGGTCTTTCATCTTTTCAACTCCTGCTTCTTTTGTAAGGGACCCTTCATCCATCTACTTGCACTTTTTCGTAATCGGTTGCATCTGTACGCCATTTTAATCCTGAAGGTTCATATTTGGTCAAATAAACACCTCTCGGGGCACTCCGAGAGGTGTTTTATAAACGTACTTTATTCCTTGCAGGCCTGCACAATCAGTTCTGCGCAGGCTTCGATGCCGAGAACGCCGCTGTTGAGGCAGAGGTCATAGTTCTGCGCCTGTCCCCAGTTGCGCCCCGTGTAGTTCTTATAATAGACCTTGCGCTTTTGATCCTTCTCCGCGAGTCGTTTTTCGGGCGATTTATCACACGCGCCGTAGCGCTCGACGATCCGTTTTGCGCGGCTTTCCATATCCGCGTGGATAAAGACATGCAGGCAATCCTTCCGATCCCGCAGAATATAGTCGGCGCAACGCCCGACAATTACGCAGTTACCCTCCTCGGCAAGCTCTTCAATGATCTTCGTCTGCTCGATGTAAAGGCGGTCGTGCATGGAAAGCCCGTCGGCGGAATACTGGCTCGCCGTGGCAAGGGCAAACAAAAGGCTGCTGCGGGCGCTGGCGTATTCGCCGCTCTCCTCGATAAACTCCGGGGAAAAACCGCTGCGCTCGGCGACCTTGTTGACCAGCTCGCGGTCATAGAAGCGGTAACCGAGTTTTTCCGCGACCAGCTTGCCGACGCTCCGTCCGCCGCTGCCGAATTCACGGCTGATGGTGATGATTCGCTTCATGGAAATTACCTCCTTCGTCGAATACTTCCTATCTACATTATATCACACGACGCGCAAATCGCAAATTATTTTTTCTGAATTCTGTCCTTCAGTTCTTGCTTCAATGCCATAAAGTCTCCGTGGGGAACATCGCTGAGGTCGCGTTCCTTGGGGTTAATCAGGCAGGGTGTGAGCAGGAAAACGGGAATACCGACTTCACGCGCTGCCAGATCCTCCACCGCGTCGTTGCCGACCATCAGGCACTCCTCCGCCTTACAGCCGATCTGTTCCAAAATGTCCGCAAAATACGCAGGATTCGGCTTTGTATGGCAGGAGTTCTCATAGGTCGTAATCAATGCAAAATCCTCCGCGTGCAGTCCCGCCCAGCGGATGCGCGCCTGCGTTGCAACTGCCGGAAAGATCGGATTCGTCGCCAAAACGCGGCGAATGCCCTTTGCTTTCAGAAATTCGACCGTCTCTGCCGCCTCCGGCGCAAACCCGCAGGCGTTTTGTGCAAGATTGAAATCCGTCGCATAGAATTTTTCAAATGCCGCCTCATGCGCCCGCGCCTGCTCGCCGAAGGTGGAGGCAAAGGTATCCCAAAAGACCTCTCGGTTCGTCTTTGCGCCGTCGTTTTGCACCATCGCCGCCGTGCCCTTCCAAAGCGTATCCACCAGCGGCTTTGCCTCATAGCCATAGGGCGCGGCAAAGCTTGCTAATTTCGCGAAATAGGCGCGTACAAAGTCCTCCTGCACCATCGGCAGCAGCGTCCCGTCCAAATCAAACAATACCGTCGTCAGCATATTCCTACTCCTCTCGGTTTTCTATATAGTATATCACAACCGGAGGTGTTTGCAAATTGTTTTTCTTCTCAGTTATCGGGCGCGGATCACGCCGCAGGCAATTTTCGTTCCGGCATTTCCCGAGGGCTGCGTGTGAAAATCATCCGGCTCCGCGTGAATCACTACGGTTTTCCCGAGAATATCGCAGACGGAAAAACGCTCCGTGAAAACCGTCATCTCCGCCCTTCCGTTGCACGAAAGCAGCGGCGGCAGATCACCCGCGTGGCATGGATGCGCTCGGTTACAGGGATTCATATGCCCTTTCGTGTCGGAAAAGCCCTCCCCGCCGCAGTCCTCGCCCTCATGGATATGGAACGCAAAAAAGCCTGTCTCCGATTCCGGCAGACCGCAGATTTCGGCAGCGACCAAGGTACCGTTCCCCCGCGCCGTAAATCTGACGGTTCCGTGCAAATTCGGATGCTTCTTCCCGCCCTTTACCTTTGCTTGCGCTTGCAAAAGCTGCATCGTCTGATCACCTCATTTCAAGATCAGGCTATGCAGCTTTATGCTTTGGCGTTACGCGCTCAGACCGTAACAGCGGTGTCGGTTGCGAAGAAATAGAGAATGCGCTCCTTCACGGCCAGGGCAAAAATGCGCGCGAGGGCGGCGCTGTAGGCATCGAGCTGCCCGCGGTAATATTCTCCGCGCTCGGCTTCCTTCCCCGGTGCAACGCGGTCGGACTTAAAGTCAAGGATGGTCAGCCCGTCCTCCTCCACGATACAGCAGTCCGTCACGCCCTGCAGAAGCACCTGCTCTCCCCGCAGCGCTCCGCTCAGGATCGACGCGTCCTGCAGCACGGAGAATTTAAATTCCCGCACGAGCTGCTTTGCTGAAAGTACACGCTTGCCGAGGGGCGCGTCGAAGAACGCAAAGAGCTTTTTCGGCGGTACCGCGTCCGCCTGCTGCTGCGTCAGGAATTTTTCCTCTACCAAGCGCTTCAGCTCCGCCTCGACCCCTTCCGGGGTTGTACAAGCCTCATAACGGAGATACTGCATGGCAAGGTGGATCGCCGTGCCCCGTTCCGTCGGCGTGAGCGGACGCTGCTGCAAGCTGAATTGCGGCTTGGAAAAAATGATTTCCGGAAGCCGCACCGTCTGTTCGGAAATCTCCTCGTCGAGGCTCCGTCCCTTGAGCTGCGTGGCAGTCAGCTTGCTGGGTGCCTGCGTTGCCGCCGCATACGGATACTGCAAAAAATCAGGACGCAGAAGCGGCACCTGTTCTGCATCGCGCTCCGAGGTCTGCGCCCGCTGCATGGGCAGATAATCCGTGCCGCTGCAATAAGTAATGCTCCACGGGTAGGCGGAGACAGAGGCGCACCCGGGATTCCCGCCGACGGCGAACAGCTCCCCCGCCTCGGTGCGGGCAAGGGCAGCCATCAAAACCCAGTCGCCCATGTGCCGCACCTCCTCCACCGTGGACTGCGCCGGCGGAATTGTCAGGCTCGTCGAGAGCTTGCTGAGGAGGGATTGCAGCTTGCCGCCGCAGTAGGTCATCACAAGGCGGTTTTTCGGGCGCGTCATGGCAACATAGAGCAAGCGCATCTCCTCGGAAAGGTCTTCCTTTCGCATGCGGTCACTGATTGCCTGCTGCGCCACCGTCGGGTAAAGCAGGCTGCGTTCCGTCTCAAAGACCTTCGCCGCAATCCCCAGCACGGGATCGGTCAGAACCATTGCCTTGCTGTCCTCGTCGTTAAACTGCTTTCCCAGATCCGCGAGGAATACCACGGGGAATTCCAAGCCCTTGGACTTATGAATGCTCATGAGCTGCACCGCGTCCGAGGAAGCCTCCGCCTCGGTGCTGTACCCCTTCTCCCGCACCACCTCCAAATACCGCAGGAACGCGGACAAGCCGTGGCGCTGCTCCGTCTCAAAACCGTCGGCGATGGAAAAGAACGCGTCCAAGTTGCTGATGCGCTGCGCGCCGCCCTCCATCGCGCTGAAAATCTGGCGCAGGAACAGCCGCTCGTCCATTGCGTCGAGCAGCTCCCGCAGCGTGCCGCTCCGGGCTAAGTCCCGCAGCTCCTTCAGCTGCCGCACAAAATCCGCCGTCTCCTCCGAGGCGCAGACCGTGTCATAGACATCTCCGCTTCGCTTCTGCGCGCGAAGCCTTGCCGCCAAATCGGCAGAAACGCGGAAAATCGGCGAGAGCAGCACGGTCAGAAGCGGGATATCCTGATGGGGATTGTCCACGATCTGCAGCAGCGCCGTAACCAGACGAATCTCCTCCGTTTGAAAGATGTTATCACTGCCGCAGACGCAGCGGATCCCGTACCGCTGCAGTGCGCGCACATAAATTTCGGCTTTGCCGGTCAGGGAGCGTAGGAGAATGGTGATGTCCCCCGGGCGAATCGGGCGCACGCCGTCGCCCTCGGGCAACGTCTCGCCGCCGCGCAGCATACGGTCAATCCGTTTGGCGACAAACTCTGCCTCGATCTCCTCGCGCCGCACCTTTGGCTGCGAAGGCACGCCCTCCGTATCAATGCAGTGCAGCTCGACCGCAGGCTTTCCCCGCTGCGGTGTCTTTTCGGCTAAGGTGCGCAGCGCCTCGTCGTCACCATAGCGCAGACCGCCGACGCGCTCGTTCATCGTCAGGCGGAAGACATCGTTTGCCGCCTCCAAAATGGCAGGCTCCGAACGGAAGTTGACCGAGAGTAAAATTTTTCTCGGTTCACCGTCATGCGCTACGCGATAATCGGAAAACGCATGGTACTTTTTCAGAAAAATCGTCGGATCGGCGCGGCGGAAGCGGTAAATGGACTGCTTCACATCGCCGACATAAAAGAGATTCTGCTCCTGCTTGGAGATCGCGCGGAAGATACTGTCCTGCACGGCGTTGGTATCCTGATATTCATCCACCATGATCTCCGTAAAGCGCTCCGCGATCTCCCTTGCCGCAGCGGTGGGTGCACCCGAAGAATCCGTCAGCAGGCGCAGGGTATCATGCTCCAAATCATTAAAGTCCAGCGCGTGCCGACGCAGCTTCAGCGCACGGTACGCCTCGGCATAGCGCTCCGTCAGCTTCAACAGACCGAGCAGTGCGTCTGCACCGGCGGAGAGGTCCTGCAGCGCCTCCTCAGAGGGGATCGCAAAGCGCTGAAAGAGCTTCTTTACCGTATCCTTCGCGCGGTCGCGGAGCTTTTTCGCGCGCTCCTTCAGCATCTCGTCCTCGCACTTCTTTACGGTCTTCAGCCGCCCGAAGGTGCGCTCCGCCATTCTTGCCTCCTCCCACGACTGCACGGCGCTCAGGCGGCGCAGCAGGGCGATATCCTCGTTGAAGTTCGCCATATAGGGTGCGAGACTCGCGTCATGCGCAATCAGCGTCTGCGCCTGTGAAAGCAGCTCGATGCAGTTTTCCAGACCGCAGCGCAGCTCCTGCAGCAGATAAGCGCCCCAGCAGGTCTCACCGGCATCCTTGCAGTCGGAAAGCTCCAGCGCTTGGCGCAGCTCCTGCAAGCGTTTCTGCGGGTCGGCAGCGCATTGCAGGTCGGCATAGACCTTCCGAATCAACTCCGGAAGCTGCGCGTCCGTCCTGCCCGCGCCGAGCATATCCAGCGCGGCAAGCGTCTGCGCATCCTCCGTCCGATACGCCTCCTCAAGGGTCTGCTGCATCGCCTGCTCCTGCAGCATCCGCGACTCCGGATCGTCGCAGGTGTGAAAATCCGCAGGCAGGTCGAGTCGGTGCGCATATTCCCGCAGCAGCGTGCCGCAGAAGGCATGGACGGTGGAAATCTGCGCAAGATAGACCCGATTCATCTGTTTTTGCAGATGGCGGTCATTCGGATGGACGGCAAGCTGCGCGCCCAGCTCCTTGACCAGCTTTCCGCGCAGCTCCGAAGCCGCCGCCTGGGTGAAGGTGATGAGCAGGAAATCGTCCAAATTCGCCTGCTCCTCCGTCACCCGCTGAAATACACGGTCGATCAGCACCTTTGTCTTTCCCGAGCCGGCAGCGGCGGAGACAAGCAGCGCGCCGCCTCGATTGTCAACCACCGCCTGCTGCTGCGGGGTCAGCTTGATATCAGCCATCGTTCTCCTCCAATCTCTGCCAAAATGTCTGTGCGTCCTTCGGTCCGAACAGCCACCGCTTTTCGGGCAGCTCGCGGCAAACCGTCTGATACGGGCAATACATGCAGGCATTGTCCCTCATGTCAAAATAATAGGGGTTCGGGTCGATCTCCCCGCTGTAAAGCGAGTCTCCGAGGGAAGCCACCTTGCGGAACACAAAGCGTTCCAGCCTTGCAAGCTGTTCCTCCGAAGCAAGATAGCCCTCCCGCTCACCCTCCTTGTTGATCGTGTAGGGCAAATAGCGCGGCTCACCTTCGCAGGGCTCCATCGCCTGAAGCACCGGCACGGCGTTGAGCAGCAGGCCGCTTCGCTTCTGCGCCTTGCGCTGCTTTTCCTCGATTTTGGCTTCGGCGCGCTTATCGTCAACGGAGACGCGCTCCACCCGGGCAGGAAAATACAGCACACCCGCAGGCTTCAGCGGCGTGTTCATCAGGCAGTCTCCCGTCTGTTCCAGCGCAAAGAGGTACAGCAGCATCTGCAAGCCCAAGCCGTAAAACACATGGGAAAAATCAAAGCTTTTCTTTCCCGTTTTATAGTCAATGACGCGCACATAGACGCGATCTCCGCTGCGCCAAATATCTGCGCGGTCAACGAACCCGTGCAGCTCCGCCTGCATCCTTTCCCCGACGATCCGCACCGCAGGCAGCGCCCCGCCGTCGGCAAAGTTCAGCTCGAACCACTGCGGCTCGAATTGGGAAACGGACAGCTCCCGATACAGCTCCGTTACGACCATACGCACCTCTGAAAAGCTGCGGTGAAACAGGTATTCCGTCCGTGCCGTCTGTAAAACATCCGTCAAGTGCGTCTGTGCGTACCACTCCATGCGCGCCTCCGCGATGGTAAGCACCCGTGAAAGCGGCACGGCAGAGAAGCCCCCCTCCTGCATTACCTGCTTGGTTGTATGCTCCAGCACATCGTGCACAAAGGTGCCGTAAAGCGTGGGGCTGAGCGTTGCGGGCTTCCGCTCCTCCGCGCGCAAGCCGTATTCCAAAAAGTACGCAAATCGGCAGCCCGCCAAGCGGTCAATCTTTGTGGAGGAGAGGCGCAGCGTCTGCCCGTAAAGGCTGCGCACCGTCTCCTCCCGCAGCGCACCCGGGCGGTAAGCGCTCGCCTCCGCGAACTCCCGCGCGCGCTTTGCAAGCAGAGGTGCCTCCTCTGCAAGGCGGTCGATGTGCTCCGGCGCGCGGCTGAGATAGGAGAGATACTCCCGTTCCGCGCGGCGGAGCAGCTCCGTATCCTCCGAGATACACCGCGCATCGGGAAACAGCTTGCGCGCCCTTTTGCGCAAATACGCCTCCCGTTCCGAAACCGCGCCGAGATACAGCCGTTTTTCCGGCGCGTTCAGCACGCTGTCCATGGCGGCAAGCTCCAAATCCAGCCGCTCCGCACCTGTCGGCGCAAGCTCAATGCCGAGGCGCAGAAGGTGCAGCCGCTCGCCGTCGGTCAAAAGACTACGCTCCGTCTGCGCCGAAGGGAACGCCCCCTCATTCGCGCCGAGTAAAAATACATACGCCGTATCGCAGCGCCGCTGGGACATCAGGCTGCCCACCGTCACGCAGTCGAGCTTCGCCGGAATCGTGCCGATGGCGCATTGAGAGAGCGCGGTGCGGAAGATGCGGTAGAACTCCTCCGGCGTGTGTACACTCTCGCCCAGCACGCCGTACATCTGCTCCATTACCGTAGTCAGGAGCCGGTAGACCTGTGCATACTCCTGCGCCCGCTGCAAGTCGCCGCTTTCCGCGCAGCGCTTTGCAAAGCTCTCCGCCTGCTCCGCAAGGGTAATCTCCTCAGTAAAATCGTTCAGCGCAAGCACCATTTCGCCTGTGTTTTTCGCCGTTCTCAGCTTCTCGCGCAAACGGCACAGGGGCGCAATGACCCGCTTCCGATCCTCGTTTAATTGCGCAAGCGCCGCCTCGTCCATACGTCCCTCGACGCCCGCCGGGTTCATCGTCCACTTGTCTTTCCATCGCGCTCCGGAAAGTCCCCAGAGCAGCGCGTAGTTTTCCAAGCGGTCGCAGCGGTCACGCGAGAGCGGCAAAAAGCCGGATTTGATGTACGCCAGCACCGTCTCCTGCTCCATCTCATCCGTCGCCGCCTCCAATGCGGACAGGAGCATCGCCGCAATCGGTTGGCGGAGGATATCGGTGTCGCCCGCGTAATAAGCAGGCACCTCCGCGCGGCGCAGCAGCGATTCCAAGATCGGGCGGTAGGTGGAAAAGTCGGCGCAGGCGATGGAGATATCCCGCCAGCGCACCCCCTCCGCCGCAAGGCGCAGGATCTCCCCCACCGCCGTGCGGCACTCCGCAACGCAATCCGCGCCCTGAAGCAAAGCGATTTGATCCTGCTCCTGCGGATAGGGCATCTCCTCCCCCGCAAACAGCCGCGCCCGTAAAAAGGCAAGCGCGGTTTCTGCTTCGTCCTGCGGAAGCTCCTTGATTCCAACGGAAAGCTGCTGCTTTTGCGCAAGGGCGGTCAAAAGCCTTGCGGTCCTGCGCGCCGTCTCATATTGCTGCGCGCCGTGCTGCACCCCGTCGCATTGCAGATTCACGCTGATCTGCGCGCCGTTTTGCAGGAGCTGCGCAATGATCTCCCGCTCCACACCGTTAAAATCGGTAAAGCCGTCAAAATAGATCGTCCGCGAAAAGCCGCTGCTCTCCAACGCATCCAGCAGACGCGTCAGCTTGGTCTGCGGATTCTGCCCCATATTGGCGCATACCGCGTCATAGCTCTCCATCAGCAGCGCAAGCTCCTCCGTCTTGACGGCAAGCGCGCCGCTTAATGACGCCGATGCCTCACGCAGGCGCGTCGGCGTAACGCAGAAGGCGCGGAACTCGTCAAAGGCGTCCAGCATCTGCAAAAGGGACTCCGGCTTGTCCGCGCAGCTCGCGTAGACCTTTAACCGCGCGCGCACCTGACGGGCGGCAAGCGACATGGCAAGCACCCTGCCCGCAGGATCTGTCTCCGTCTCCGCACAGCCGCCGACCTCGCAGAAAACCCGCGTCGCAAGCCTGGAAAACCCAAGCACCTCGGCATACCTGCTGATACCGTCCCCGCCAAACGCGCAAAGCTGCCGCTCCGTCGTGTGTGAAAATTGCTCCGGCACAATAAGGAGCATCCCCGTCTCCCCCCGCCCTGCGCGGGCAGCAATCTCCTCCATCATCCGCCGTGTGTTCTTCTTTCTGTCCGTAGATAACCAAAGCTGTAGCATATCCTTCACCTCTTACACCCATCATATCACAACCCCTGTCCAAAAAATAGGACATCCGACAAATAATTTCGTCATTTTTACCCCTTGTAGGGCGGGGACACGTCCCCAAAGATCGCGAAGCGGCAGCGGTGCGAATGAACGAATCCGCGCGCAGTTCGTAGTTCCCGCATGAGGCGCGTCAAAGAAGCCGCGGGCTACGGCTTAGAAGGGAGTTCCTACACGTCCATGTTCCATCCTTATACGCAGTCGGTCGTCCCTACACACGGCATGGACATGTTCCCGCCCTGCCGGAACAGCAGAAGAATCTTTCCGAGGAATGCGCTTATGACATCCACGAAAAAAGCTCCTTTAACCATTCGAGGGTCTTGAAGCGGAACTCGTATTTTTCTTCGCCGCCGGTGATGAAGTCTGTCTCCGTTTCGTCAAAGCCGCCGACTGCGGCGTATTCCTCTACCGCGTCGGTCGTCGCCGCCGTGCAAAGGGACGGGAAGACCACGCACCACCAGTTTTGTCCCTCCGCCGCGCCGATTCTGACACGCAGCGCGGGATATTTCCCGGCAGGGAGCGTAAAGGTTTCGTAATACCGCGTGTCAAAGTCCTCCGTGCCGAGGCTGACGCTTATAGGATAGCTACTCCCCTCCTCCCTCAAAACGCGCTGCGCGGAGGCCTCAATCATATCGAGATTCTGCCCGATGACTGTCCGCGCCTGTGCGGCGTCTGTGCAGTCCTTTGTCAGTGCCGTAACCTCCCGTAAGACCGCGTCGCGCACGCGGAGCTTCTGTGCCTGATCGGCTTCACTGTCGGAATTCGCAACCACATGCAGCCGCACCGTTTTTTCCGCCAAGCTCTGCTGCATAAAAAAGCTCTCTGCTGCAAACAATCCATACGCCGTCAGTACCACAAGCACGACCCATAAAACAATTCTGAATTTCATAGAATAACACCGTCCATATGTAAGAAGTACTCACATTATGGACGGTGTTATTGTATTTTATACTGTTCTTCGAGAAAAACCTCTGTAGGGCGGGGACATGTCCTCGAGATACAGTTACGGATTCGGAACCGTTGTTCTTCCGTATTATATCGTCTTGGCAATAAACACCTGCGGATAGTTGTCCTTGAGCATCGTACAGGCGACGGCGGCGTATTCGAACGAGTCAAAAATGCCATAGACTGCGGAGCCGCTGCCCGTCATCAGCGCGGCGTAAGCGCCGTAGGTCATGAGGATGGACTTGATATAGTTCAGCTCCAAATGCTCCCCAATCGTCACCTGCTCAAAGACATTGCACAGATTCTTTCCGATCTCCTCCAAATCGCCTCTCTGTAAAGCGGCGCGCATCGCGGTCGTCTCCGGGCGCTTGGCAATGGTCACCGTGTCGAGCTTATGGTAAAGCTCCGGCGTGGAGAATGCGAGGTCGGGCTTGCAGACGACGAAAATCATCTCCGGCGCGTCGGGCAGTTTTGTCAGCCGTTCTCCCCTGCCCTCGCAGAGCGCCGTGCCGCCTAAGACGCAGAACGGCACATCGGAGCCGACCTGCGCGCCCAACTCACAAAGCGCGTAGACGGAGAGCGGATAACCTCTGTGCCGATTGAGCGCCCGCAGGACAGCCGCCGCGTCCGCGCTGCCGCCGCCGAGTCCCGCCTCCGAGGGAATGCGCTTTGTAATGCGAATCTCAATGCCGTCCGGCTCACCGCCGAGGGCGTCAAAGAACACCCGCGCCGCCTTCCACGCCAAATTGCGCTCATCCGTCGGGACATTCTCCTTGTCGCAGGTCAGCTTCCACGGCTTTCCCGTGTCGAGGTCAATCTCGATATCATCGCGCAAGGAGATTGCCTGCATGATGGAGGATATATCGTGATAGCCATCCTCGCGGCGATTCAGCACGTCCAGCGTCAGATTCACTTTTGCAAACGCGCCTTCGGTCAATCTAATCATTTAATCTTTCTTCCTTCGAGATAATAACGCTTCTCGCGGCTGTGACCCATCGAGAAGGTCTTACGGGGAAGAATGCCGTCGGCAATGACGCCGCGGAAGAGCTGGCTCTTTTCCATTGCGGGCAGGAGGAAGCCGATGGCGTTGTCCTGCTTGGCAAGGGAGATCAGCGCGTCGTCGTCATGGATATAGTCGATTTCGCCCTCATGCTCCTTGAGATAGCCGTCCAAGAAGCCCTGCAAAACACCGACTGCGAGCTGGCTCTTTGCCTTGTCGAGATATACCGTACCAGATTCCTCGCCGATATACCACTTGACCGCAAAGCCGCCCTCTGCGCAGGCTTCCTTTTCCAAGGCGGCAAGCAGGGCTTTCGGGTCGCACTTTGTAATCACGCGGTGGATTGGCTCAAAGACCTGCGCCTCGTCGTGAATGTTCTCCAACTCCACGAGGGCGAAACGGGCGGGATGATTGGAAAGATCCTTGCCGGGGTTCTGCGCCTTCAATTCCTCATAGCAGGACTTTGCAGTCGCGAGGGAGTGGTTTCCGTCGCCGACGGCAAAGACCATCGGTACGCCCTTGAGCCCTTCATACTTCTTGCCGACATTGGCGGTGTAGTCCGTCAGCCGTGCATTGAATTTCTCGACCTCGTCGCCTGCCACCAGCCAGCCCGCGATGCGGTTGCCACCCTCCATCAGCTCAAAATCATAGAGCTTTGTGAGTTCGTTCTTCTTTTCCGCAATCGGCTCGATCAGCACCTTGTCATGGTCGTCGCACAGCATGAGGATATGCGGCAGCTCAATTGGCGCGTCGCGGCGCACACGCATACGGGGCGGAATACGCTCAACAACGGTGCGTTCCGTCGCGCGGATGGCAGAGGTTGAGCCGGTGGAATAGTCGTAAGCGTCGAGATCGACCATGCCGACCAGTCCCTTGCGAACCGTGCCGTTCTCCAAGGTGCGCTCGACATAAACAAAGGCGTTTTTCAGCGTCTTGAAAACATCGTTTTTCAGATACTCCGCCATCGTCGCGTTGATGAGAGCTGTATGCTCCGCCTCCTTCTCCGTGCCAAGCTCCGCCTCGGGGAGAATCAGGTTAATGGTTGAGGGCGAACCCTCGGCATTCTTGCGCACCCGCTCCCAATAGGCGGGATCGGAGGTGAACTGGTCGCAGGCAATGACCGCCCACTTTTCCATGGAATCTACCTGCGGGAAGAGAATGTCAGCCGGTAAAAATGCGTTCATAATTCTATCAGCCTTTCGTTCATTATTCGTTATTCTGCACGGCATACCGCACAGTCTCGTAAAATAATTATAGCGCAAAATCCCACATTTGGAAAGGGGGTTTTGCAAAATGAATACTTGTCGATTTTTACAAATTTCGGCAGGAATTTTGCGTATAGTGCCCAAAAAAGCCGTCCATACTATGAGCAGCACTTCGAGTGTAACTCAAACAGGAGGGACGAAAATGGACACTTTTGCGCTGATTTTAAGCATTATCGGTGCGCTCAACTGGGGACTTGTCGGTATTTTCCGCTTCGATCTGGTCGCGTGGCTGTTCGGCGGTCAGACCGCGACGGTCAGCCGCATCATCTACACGCTGGTCGGTCTTGCAGGACTTTGGTGCATCTCACTGCTCTTCCGCAGACACGCACTCACAAGCGCCGAGGATGCATAATACGAAAAACCGCAGTTTTCAAACAGAAAGCTGCGGTTTTTCGTTATGTGCTGCGTCTGTATTTTGGGGACATGTCCCCGCCGTTCCGCGAAGCGGCAGACGGTACAGAGAAACAAACTTGTACGCACTTGGTAGTTCCTGCACCGGTGGGGACATGTCCCCACCCTACAGTAGAAAAAGTCAATACGGCAGCAGCGGCGCGGAGCCGTCGTCCTCGGCGTCTTCGATGCTTTGGATAACAACCTCATAGCTGTAGTCGTCGCTGACCTTTACCATGCGATGCTCCCCGATGCCCGCGCCGAGGATTGCTTTGCCCAGCGGAGACTCCATGCTGATAAAGCCCTTGTCCGGCTCAATGCGCACGGTTGAGACAACCTGCAAGACCATCGTCTCCTCGTCCTCGGGCAGATAGACCGTCACCTTATCATAGAGCTTGACCTTGCCCGTATCCGCCTCGTCCTCGTCGATGATCTGCGCGGTCTTAATCATGTTTTGCAGATAGCGCATACGGCTGTCGTTGCGGCGCTGCGCCTGCTTTGCCGCCTTGTATTCGTAATTTTCGCTGAGGTCGCCGAACTCACGGGTGCGCTTGACCTCCTCCATAATCTTCGGGCGCTGGTTGAGCCTTCTGTCCTCCAGCTCCGCCTCCATCAATGCAATATCCTTTCTGGTTAGTTTGTCATACATTTTGCCTTGCCTCTTTTACAAAAATCAATAATATCACTCGCCGTTACGGGCGGCAATGTTCAAAAATGAGAAGCGCGCCTTCGTCAGAAGCGGTCTTCGCCTCCTCCAAGCTGCGGATTGTCCATGAAAACTCCTGCACGCCCCAAAGCTTTTTGCACACGCGCAGAGAAAGCCGCTTGCGGTCGGCAAATTTGTAAGCCACAAAGTGCGGCACGGTCAAAAAGTTCAAGGAAAGCTCCGTCAGAAGCAGCGCCAGCGGCAGAACCAGTCCGTTTCTCTCGCGCAGGAAGTTGCAAGAGAGCTGCCCGCGCACAATCTCCGGCGCGTGCCGTTTCAGCCACAGCAGAACGCGAGGGTCAAAGGACTCAATGCAAAATTGCAGCGTCGGATATTCCTTGAGCATTGCGCAGACCTTTTCGCACAGCTTGGCATGGTTCCCGTTCACAGGCTTCAGCTCAATCACAAGCGGCGTCTTGCCCGCAAAAACGGGAAGAACTTCTTCTAAATAGGGAATCTTTTGCGCCGTTCCCTCCAAGCGCAGCCCGTTCAGCTCCGCAGCGGTGCAGTCGGCAAGGTTTCGTTCCAACCCTGCCGTGCGCATTAGGCTCTCGTCGTGCATGACAACAAGTCGCCCGTCCTTGCTCAGATGTACATCCAGCTCCGCGCCGTAGCCGTTTTCCACAGCCAAACGGAACGCTTGCAGAGAATTCTCCGGCACACCTTCGCCATGCAGTCCGCGATGGGCGTATTGATACGCGGCAAGTCCGAAAAAGCCCGCCTTTTTCCGCTTTCCGCGCAGGCTCAGCACCCAGAGCGCCAGCAGCAGCGCGATTGCGATGATAACAATCAAAACCGTCTTCATACTCAGTCCTCAACGTCCAGCGCTTCCAAGCCGCGCTTCGCCGTCGGCTTATTGTCACCATGCATAACGAACAGCATCGTCACAAACGCCAGCGCAACAAACACCGCCGCATAGGGGAACAGGGCGGTCAAGCCGAGCTTGTCCATCAGGTAACCGGAGAGCAGCGGCGTGACGGTCTGCGCCGCCATACTCGCGGTGTAATAGATGCCGGTGTATTTGCCGACGCTTCCGCCCTTGCACATCTCCACGACCATTGGGAAGGAGTTGACATTGATTGTCGCCCAGCCGATGCCGGCGAGGGCAAACATTGCGTTCATCAGAATGGTCGGGCTGCTCTCGCGCAGGAAGCAGGCGACGGTGAATGAGGTCGTCAGCATCACGATGCCCGCGAGGATCGTCTTCTTTCTGCCGAGCTTTGAGGAGAGCATACCGATGGGAAGATAAGAAATAATCGCCGCCGCCTGTGCAATGATCAGCGTGAAATTATAGTCCTTGTTCAGAACGCTGCTTGCATAGACGGAGTATTTCGAGGTCACCGCGTTATAGCCCATGAACCAAAGCACGATGGACGCTAAAAGGAAGCACATGGAGCGGCGCTCTCCCTTGCCGAGCTTACCGCTGCTCTCCTCCTGATCGTCCTCCGCAATACCGTAGCGTCTGCTCTCCTCCTGCATCTGCGCAACGAGCTTCGGCTCGCGTACCTGCCACAAAAACAGCGCCAAAGCCGTCAGCATCACGAGGGCAATCACAATATAATACGGCGTAAAGGACATCATGGAATTCTTCACGTCACCGGTTGCAAATACCATGCCCATTCCAAGGATCAGGATGCCGCCCGCGCTGCCCATCAAATTGATCACGGCATTTCCCTTGGAGCGCAGCGGCTTGATCGTCACATCGGGCATCAGCGCAACAGCGGGTGAGCGGAAGGTCGCCATGGAGAGCAGCACCATCAGCAGCAGGGCGATAAACACGATCAGCGCCGTCGGATTTGAGGAGGTTTGATTCCACGCATATGCCTGCCGCGCGGGAACCACATAGTCCGTATAATGGGGATTCGTAAACGCCTTGCCGTCGTCGTGTTTGTCAATGTCCACACGTTCCGCCTCGGTGAAGCGGTCTGCCAGCGCATAGGGCATTCCGTCCGCTGTCTTGATCGTGCCGTCCGTCACAACAAGCTGCGAGGGAATCGTGACGAATTCCTCCTCGGTAAAGAGCGCCGAAAGCCGATATGCCGTGCCATCAGGCGTTTGAAGCTCCGCCGCAGACTCCTGCGTATAGATCACCTGCATCGCCGCAGGATCGTCAATCTGCGAGACGGCGGAGATATTTTTCAGCTGCGCGCCGTCGGCAAAGGACAGCCCGACAAAGATCACCGCCGCCGCAATCGTACCGATCAGAATAAACGGCGTGCGCTTACCGAGCTTACTGTGGCAGCGGTCGGAGATTGCGCCGAACATGGGCAGCAAAAACAGCGCTAAAACATTATCCAGCGCCATAACCGCCCCGGAGGCGGTCTGCGACAAGCCGAATTTGTTCGTCAAAATCAGCGGAATCGTGTTGTCATACGCCTGCCAAAAGGCGCAGATCAGGAAAAAGGCAAAGCCGACAAAGATTGTGCGCTTATAGTCCAGCTTCATATATGATCTCCCCTTTTTCAGCCCGCACTTCTCGGCGAGCCTTTTTATCTCTCATTATAGCGAAACTTTTTGTCAAATGCAAGCATCGCCGGTATGCAGTATGTGTCAAGTAAATATTGGCAATCTTCCTTTTTCAAAAACCAAGTGAAAATC
>JBJFGB010000053.1:0-18708 GCA_051892295.1 Faecousia sp.
ATATTACCGTGATCGTCGGACCGAACGGCAGCGGAAAATCGAATATCTCCGACGCAATCCGCTGGGTCATGGGAGAGCAGAGTTCACGATCTCTGCGCGGGCAGAAGATGGAGGACGTCATCTTCGGCGGTACGGAAAAGCGCGCGCAGGTCGGCTTTGCGGAGGCAACGCTGGTTTTGGATAACTCCGACCGCGCCATCCGATATGACGCGGATGAGCTGATGATTACCCGCAGGTATTATCGCTCCGGCGAAAGCGAATACTACATCAATAAGCAGTCCGCCCGTCTGCGCGACATTAACGAATTATTTATGGATACAGGCCTCGGACGGGAGGGCTACTCGAATATCAGTCAGGGACGTATCGACGAGATTCTGTCTGTCAAAAGCACGGATCGCCGCGAAATCTTTGAGGAGGCGGCGGGCATTTCGAAATACCGCCATCGCAAGGAGGAGACAGAGCGCCGCCTTGCCAACACCGAGGATAATTTGCTCCGCATCGGAGATAAAATTTCCGAGCTGGAATTACAGGTCGAGCCGCTGCGCGAGCAGTCGGAAAAGGCAAAGAAGTTCCTTGCTTACCGCGATGAGCTGAAGGGCTTTGAGGTGGCGCTGTGGCTGCACACGCTGGAAAAGCTGAGCGCAACGGCGCGCAAGGCGGAGGAGGACTACCATTCCGCCGCGTTTATCCTTCAGCAGGAGCATACCGCCTTGGATCAGCTCTATGTGACTGCCGAGACGCTGACCTTTGACCTGCACAACCGCGATGCGCAGATTGACGTCCTGCGCGAACAGATTGCGCAGGCGGATGCGCAGACGCAGGCGGTGCAGAGCGCGCTCGCCGTGCTGCGCACAAACAGTGAAAACTGCCTTGCCAATATCGCCCGCGTCAAAGCGGAGCTTGACGAGCAGGACACGAGAAGCGGCGGTATCACGGAGCAGATCGCCGCATTGGAACAGCGGGTTGAGGAGATCGTGCAGGAGACGCAGAAGCTTTCCGAAAAGCTCCAAAGCGCGGAAGCTGAGGGGAAATGCCTGGCTGACTCGGCAGACGGCATGACGAAGCGTTATCTCGAGCTGCGCAACCGGCAGGAGAGCCTGCGAAGCGAGCTTTCCGCAAGAAATGCCGATTTAACGGCAGTTGTGAATTCTCTTTCCCAAAGCGAAGAACGCCGTGCGCAGGTGACTTCGGATTGCGCAGCAGCCGCCGCCCGCAGAAGCGACGCGGAGACGCGCCTTGCAATCGCGAGAAAAGCCCTTGACGAGGCGCGGGAGGAGATTACCGCCTGCAACAATACCATTCAAGGCTACCGTCTGCGCAGCAAGGCGCGGACGGAAAAACGCGACAGCCTGCAAAAGCAGGTCACGGAAAAGACTGTCGCGCTGCAAACCACAATTTCGCGCTTAAAGCTCTTTGAGGAGATGGAGCACGAATATGAGGGCTTTTCCAAGGCGGTGCGCGTTGTGATGCAGCAGAGCGCGAAGGGCTTCCTGCGGGGCATCTACGGACCGGTCTCCAAGCTGATTCGCACCGACGACCGCTACACCGTCGCCATTGAAATTGCGCTCGGCAGCGCCATGCAGCAGATCATCGTGGCGGACGAGCAGGCGGCGAAGGCTGCCCTTCAATATCTCAAACGCAACGATGCGGGGCGCGCGACCTGCCTGCCGCTTTCCGTCATGCGCGGCAAGGAGCTGAACGAACGCGGCGTGGAGAGCTGCCGCGGCTTTGTCGGCGTTGCGGACACTTTGGTGCAGTGCGACGCGCTGTACCGCCCGATTCTTTCTTATCTATTGGGCAAAACCGTCCTCGCCGAGGATATGGATTCCGCCATCGCTATGGCGGATCGGTTTGGGCATCGTTTCCGTATCGTCACGCTGGACGGACAGGTTATCAACACCGGCGGCTCCATGACGGGCGGCTCGGTGTCCAAGAACGCCGGTATCCTCTCCCGCGCAAATGAGGTCGAGAGACTGAAAAAGCTGCAAAAGGATACGCAGGAGGAGCTTTCCTCCCTCAAAGCGGCGCTGACCGAAGCGGAGCGGCTTGCGCAGCAGGTCGAGTTTGAGCTTTCCACCGAGGTGGAGAAGCTGCGCACGGCGGAGGATAACGCCTTGCGGCTTTCCGGCGAGGAAAAGCAGTATGCCGCCCTCTCCGGCGCCATCGGCGACGCCGTTGCGTCTTCAGAGAGCGAGCTGCGCGCGTTGGAGGAGCGGAAAAAGACGGATTCCGCGCGGAAGAAGGCTTTGACGGAACAGATTGCGCAATTAGAGCGTCAAATCACCGAGACGGAGCAGGAGCTTTCCGTCGTCTCGGACGGGCAGAGCGTCGCGGCGGAGCAGAGCAATCGCCTGAGCGAACGCATGACTGCCATCCGTATGGACTCCGCCGCGTTGGAGGCGGAGCGGGCGACGGCGACCGATTCCATCAGTCACCTGCGCGGCTTGGAGCTTGCCATGCGCGGCGACCGTGCGCAGAAGCTTGCGCTGATTGAGACTTATACCAAAGAAAACGAAGCGCTCCTGTCGCAGATTGCCCTGCGGGAGGAGGAGCTGCAAAAGCAGTTGGACGAGGGGCAGCGGCAGCGTGAGGGCTTGAAAGCAGCGCTGGAGGAGCGCATGACCGTTGAGGCGCGCAAGACCGCAACCGAGAAGGAAGCGCAGAACAAGAGCCGTGATATCCTCAATATGGAGCGCGAGAGTGCCCGCCTCGAGGCAAAGAAGACCGCTGCCGAGATGGAGGAAAAGCAGATCATCGACAAGCTCTGGGAGTCCTACGAGCTGACGCGCTCCACCGCGCCCCAGGCGGCTGCGGAGATTGAGAGTGTTGCAGCGGCGCAGAAGCGCGTCGCGGAGCTGAAACGCAAGATTTCCTCTTTGGGAACACCCAACCTCGGCGCAATCGAGGAATTTGCCCGCGTGAATGAGCGCTATGAATATCTGACCGGGCAGCGGGACGACGTGCTGACCTCCAAACGAGATTTGGAGGGCATTATCGGCGACATTACCAAGCAGATGACCGAGATCTTCGTCACGGAGTTTACGAAGATCAATACCTACTTCGGGCAGACCTTTACGGAGATGTTCGGCGGCGGCAAGGCGTCGCTGGAGCTGGAGGATCCGAATGAGCCGCTGACCTGCGGCATTGAGATTCGCGTTCAGCCGCCCGGAAAGCAGGTCAAGACCATTACGCTGCTCTCCGGCGGCGAAAAGGCGTTTGTCGCCATTGCGCTGTACTTCGCGATATTGAAGGTGCGCCCGACGCCCTTCTGCATGCTCGACGAGATCGACGCGGCGCTGGATGACCGGAATGTTGAGCGCTTTGCGAGTTATATGCACGGCTTCAGCCAAAAAACGCAGTTCATCGTGATTACCCACCGCCGCGGCACAATGGAGGCGGCGGATATGCTCTACGGCGTAACGATGCAGGAGCAGGGCATTTCGAAGATTCTGCATTTGGATTTGAATCAAATGGAGCAGCAGTTGGATATTATTACGGAATAACCTTCCGAACATAGAAAAAATAGGAGAACGATATGGGATTTCTTGACAAGATTAAAAACGGCTTGAAAAAGACCAGAACCGCGATTGCGGCGACTCTTGGTGGGCTGTTTGACTCCTTCACCGGGGCAAACGAGGAATTTTACGAAGAACTTGAGGAGAGCATGATCCTCGCGGATATCGGCGTGGAGACCTCCACAAAGGTGGTCGAGCAGCTTCGGCAGCGTGTGAAGGAGCAGAAGCTGCGGGGTGCGGAGGAGATTCATAACGCCCTCAAGGACATCCTTGTTGAGACGCTGAATGTCGGCGATACCGCTCTGCACATCGGCACGAAGCCGTCGGTGATTCTCGTCATCGGCGTCAACGGTGTCGGCAAGACGACGACCATCGGCAAGCTGGCGCACAGCCTCAGCGCCCAGGGCAAGCGCGTGCTGCTCTGCGCGGGCGACACCTTCCGCGCGGCGGCGGCGGATCAGCTCGAAATCTGGGCAAACCGCTCCGGCACGCAGATTGTGCGCCAGCATGAGGGTGCGGATCCCGCCTCCGTCGTCTTTGACGCGATCTCCGCGGCAAAGGCGCGCGGCACGGACGTGATCCTCTGCGACACGGCAGGCAGACTCCACAACAAGGCAAACCTGATGAATGAGCTGGGCAAAATTTCCCGCATCATCGACCGTGAGCTGCCCGACGCGGATAAAGAGGTTCTGCTCGTTCTCGACGGCACGACGGGACAGAACGGGCTGCTGCAGGCAAAGCAGTTTAAGGAGATTGCGGGCGTGACGGCGATTGCGCTGACGAAGCTCGACGGTACGGCAAAGGGCGGTATCGTCATTGCCGTTGCGGACGAGCTGCAAATTCCCGTGAAGTATATCGGCGTGGGCGAGCAGATTGACGACCTGATGCCCTTTGACGCGCGCAGCTTTGTGGATGCGCTGATTTAAGGAGGTCTTTCCTATGAGAAACGACGGCAGAGCCGCAGATGAAATGCGCAAGGTCAAGGCGACGCTCGGCTTTACGAAATTTGCCGAGGGAAGCTGCCTGATCGAAGTGGGAGACACGATGGTGCTTTGCAACGCGTCGGTGGAGGACCGCGTGCCGCCCCATGTGACCTCGGGCGGCTGGATTACGGCGGAATATTCCATGCTGCCCCGCGCAAACCGCGAGCGCAGCAAGCGCGATATTGCCAAATTAAAGCTCTCCCCGCGCAGCGCGGAGATTCAGCGGCTGATTGGCAGAAGTCTGCGCAGCGCAGTTGATTTGCAGGCGCTTGAGGGCTATACCATCACCGTGGACTGCGACGTACTCCAAGGCGACGGCGGCACAAGAACCGCCTCGGTCACCGGCGGCTTTATCGCCCTGACGCTGGCGTGCCGCAAGCTGCTCTCTGAGGGCAAGATAAAGACAATGCCCGTGCGCACCTATGTTGCAGGCGTTTCCGCCGGTATCGTGCGCAATGAGGCGATGCTCGACCTGTGCTATGAGGAGGATTCCCGGGCGCTGGTCGATCTCAACTGCGTCATGACGGCGGAGGGCGACATCATCGAATTACAGGCGACGGGCGAGGGCAGACCCTTCTCCGTTGAGGAGCAGCGCAAGCTGGTCGCGCTTTGCAGAAAGGGCAACGCGCTGCTGACACAGATGCAGCGCCGCTGTTTGGGGGCTTTGGAATGAAAATTGTACTTGCAAGCAACAATGCGCATAAGCTGCAGGAGCTGCGCGCGATTTTGACGACCCTCGGCATGGAGGTTGTGGCGCAGCGGGACATGGGCATTACCGTGGAGCCGAACGAAAACGGCACCACCTTCGAGGAAAACTCATATATTAAGGCAAAAACCATTATGGACTGCTGCGGTCTTCCGACGATTGCGGACGATTCGGGTCTGATGGTGGATGCTTTGGACGGCGCGCCCGGCGTCTATTCCGCGCGGTTCGGCGGAGAACGGTGTAAGACCGACCGCGACCGTTTGGAATACCTCTTGGAGCAGATGCAGACCGTTCCGGAGGAGCGCCGCACCGCAAGGTTTGTCAGCGTGATTACCCTGTTAACGCCGGAGGGCAAAAAGATCGTCGCAAGAGGGGAATGCCCCGGCACGATCCTGCACGAGCCGAAGGGGGAGAACGGCTTCGGCTATGATCCCGTGTTTTATGTGGCGGAGGCGGGCTGCACCTTTGCCCAGCTCCCCGCAGAGCAAAAGAATCGGATATCCCACCGCGCAAGAGCGCTTGCCGCCTTTGCGCAGCAGGTCAGGAAGGAGCAGGAAGATGCTGACAAGTAAACAGAGAGCGGAGCTTCGCGCTGAGGCAAATACCTTAGAGACGACACTGATGGTCGGCAAGGGCGGCATTACGGAGCAAGTGATTGCGGAAGCCGCCACGCAGCTCGAAGCGCGCGAGCTTGTCAAGGGCCGTGTACTGGAAGCCGCTCTTTTAACGGCAAGAGAGGTGAGCGACGCACTGTGTGAGGCGCTGCACGCGGACGGCATTCAATGTGTCGGCTCGAAATTCGTTATTTATAAGAAGTCTGAGAAAAAGGCGCAGGAGGCGGCGCGTCAAGCCCGTTCCCTGCAAAAAAAGAATGCCAATCCCGTCCGTCGCGGCGCGCAGGAGCGCCGCCGTCAGGCGAAGGAGGCGCGCGAAAAGCGGAATGAATATTTCCGTCAGGCGGCGATCCAAGCGGCAATCGACCGCAGAACCGGTAAAAAATAAGAGAGAAGGCATAGAAAATGGCAAGGATCGGTATTTTCGGCGGGAGCTTTAACCCGCCGCATTTGGGGCATTTGTTGGCGGTGCGGGAGTTTCAGAGGGAGCTTGCGCTTGATCTTGTGCTGATGATCCCTGCCGCCGTACCGCCGCACAAGAAGCTGACGGAAAATTCTCCTTCGGCGCAGCATCGGCTGGAAATGACCCGCCTCGCTGCGCAGGAGCTTCCCGATACGCGGGTGCTTTCGCTGGAGCTGGAGCGCGAAGGGGAGAGCTATACCGCAGATACCGTGGAGGCGCTGCGCAGGGAGTATCCCCACGATGAGCTGTTTTTGCTGATGGGAACGGATATGTTTTTCTCCTTCGACGCATGGTATCAACCGCAGCGAATCGCAAAGGAAGTGACGCTTGCCGTAGCGCATCGGGATAAGGACGACGGGCAGCAGCTTCGAGCCTGCGCAGAACAGCTGCAAGAGCGCTTCGGGGCGAGAACGGTGTTTGTTGAGAACCGGTATCTTCCCCATTCCTCGACCTCCGTGCGCGCCATGCTGGCGTTTGACTGCGCGGAGAGCTATCTGCCCGCGCAGGTGCTTGCCTACATCCGCGAAAATCGGCTCTACTATTGCGGAGAGAACTTAAAGGAGCTCCCGTTTGCGCGCCTTGCAGAGGTCAGTCTGAGCCTTCATAAGGCAGCCCGCGTAGCGCACGCGGCAGGCTGCAGCAGGACCGCAAAGCAGCTCGCGCTGCAATACGGCGCGGATGTTACCGACGCCGCCCGCGCGGGGATCCTGCATGATATTACAAAAGCGCTGAACGGGGAAGAACAGTTGAAATTGTGCGACAGATATGCTATAGTATTAGATAATTTTGAAAGGGAGAATCCAAAATTACTGCACGCGAAAACCGGCGCGGTGATTGCAAAACAGATCTTCGGAGAAAATGACGCGATCTATGAGGCAATCTACTGGCATACGACCGGGAAGGCGGATATGTCCGTTTTGGAGAAGATTATCTATCTTGCGGACTATATCGAGCCGAACCGTGACTTTCCCGGCGTTGAGGAGCTGCGGACGCTGACGGCGCAAAGCCTCGACCTCGGACTGCGGCGTGGGCTGGAGCTGTCAATCGCGCAGTTGAACGACAGAGGGCGCAAGATAGACAAAAACTCCCTTGCAGCCCTGCGCTTTCTGAAAGAAAGGATGCAAACGCAATGAAATTATATGGCAATAAAAAACGGCGCCCGAATTCTCAGAAGCCGCAGCATCAGGCAGCGGAGCCTCAGCAGAAGGACAGGGAGCTGAGACGGCAGACGGAGGAGCCCCGGCAGAGTGTTGAGGAGCTGTGGCGGCAGACGGAAGCGCCTTCGCAGAGGGAAGAGGAAGCGCAGGTGCCGGAACCGGAAACGGAGGAGGAGAGCAGCGGTCTCAGCGGAAGAACCAAGGCGAAGCTCCTTTTGGCGGCTGCGATCTGTATCTTTCTTTGCGCAACGGTGATGTGCCTTACGCTGATTTCCAAAAGCGCGGAGGCATTGGAGATTCCGTCTGAGCAGGAAGCAAAGGAGCTTTCCTATGTTGTCAACTCCGTACAGCCCTCGTCGGTCGAAGTCCCTGTGGATTATGAGGCACCCGTCAGCCGTAATTACTCGGAGACAGTGAATATCCTGCTGATGAGTTGGGATGAAACAAATGCGCAGACGGATACGCTTATGATTGCCTCTGTGCAGCTGAAAACAGGCGAGCTTGCGCTGCTGAGTATCCCGCGGGATACCTATATTGCGGGCAATTATGAGGTTCCCAAGATCAACCGCGTCTACGGCGAGGCGGATGACGGAAAGGGTCGCGGCGTGAAGGCGACGCTTGAGATGGTCAAGAGCATGGTCGGCTTCGAGCTTGATTACTATTTCGTGCTGGATGAGGCTTCCCTGACGGCTATGACCGATATGGTCGGCGGGGTGGACTTCACCGTCCCGGATTCGCCCGACTATTCCGAGCTCTCCGCCGGAAAACAGACGATTGACGGGAAAAAGGCAATGCAGCTTTTCTCCTATCGCGACGGCTATACGGATGTTGAAACCGAGCCTGCCGCCGTGCAGCGCGATTTTATGCTTGCGCTGTTGGATGAGCTGCTGAAGAAGCCGGACGCCTATGAGCAAAACGCGCAGACGCTTGCCGAGGTGTCGGACACCGATTTGACGGCGGAAAATATCGCGTATCTTGCTTATCTGCTTCAAAATGTGGATACAACTGCCGTGTTCAGCCGCGCCCTGCCCGGCGGAGAGATAGAAATCGACGGTGTCAGCTATTATGAGGTCGATCCTGAAGCGGCAATCGAGCTTTTGAACGCGCATTTTAATCCGCTCAAGGCTGATTTGACGGTCTATGATGTCAACTTCCGTCAGGAGACGGGCGACAGCGGCAGCGGAGAATACGACCCCTATGGTTTTGGCGGCAATACTTCGAATAGCTCTGAGGAAACGGAGGAGCCGACCGAGGATTCCACCGAAGACACCGACGCGCCGACGGAGGGACCCGATCCCACCGACCCGACAGATTCGACTGACGCGACGGATTCAACCGATTCCACAGATTCCTCGGATTCTACGGATGCAACGGAGGCACCGACCGATGCGCCTCCTGAGACGGATCCGCCTACGGAGCCGCCTGTGACACCCGAAGAACCGTAAAGCAAACAAAAACCAATGCAGCCGGAGACGGCAGAACGGAGAAGATACTATGAACACACCGAGAGAAATTGCAATGTATGCCGCGAAAATCCTTGATGAGCGGAAGGGCTTGGGTATCAAGCTGCTGGAGGTCACGGATGTGACCAGTATCGCAGATTACTTCCTGATCTGCACCGGTACCTCGAATACCCACGTTAAGACGCTCTGCGACAGCGTGGAAGAGGCAGTCGCCGACGAGATGGGAGAGAAGCTGCTCCATCGCGAGGGGCATCGCGGCGGAACATGGGTGCTGCTGGACTTCGGCTGTCTGGTCGTCCATGTTTTCACGAACGAAACGCGTGAGTTTTACGATTTGGAGCGCCTTTGGAACGACGCAAAGGAAGTTCCGCTGACATTTGAAGAATAAAAAAGAGGGATAGCATGAAATACGATTTTACCGCAATCGAGCAGAAGTGGCACAAAATCTGGGAGGAACAGAAGCTCTACAGGGCGGAGACGGGGGCGGATAAGAAAAAGTTCTATGCCCTCATCGAGTTCCCGTATCCTTCGGGTGTCGGTCTGCATGTGGGACACGCCCGCCCCTATACCGCAATGGATGTGATTGCCAGAAAGCACCGTATGCAGGGAGAAAACGTCCTGTTCCCGATGGGCTATGACGCGTTCGGACTCCCCACGGAGAACTACGCCATCAAGAACCATATCCATCCTGCCATCGTCACGAAGAACAACATTGAAACCTTCCGCTCCCAGCTCAAGGCGCTCGGCTACAGCTTCGATTGGGACAGAGAGATCAACACAACCGACCCGAGCTATTTTAAATGGACGCAGTGGATTTTCCTCCAGCTCTATAAGAACGGGCTTGCCTATAAGACGAAGATGCCCGTCAACTGGTGCACCTCCTGCAAGTGCGTGCTTGCCAATGAGGAGGTCGTGGAAAATGTCTGCGAGCGCTGCGGCAGCCCGGTTATCCGCAAGGAACAGAGCCAGTGGATGCTCCGCATCACGAAGTACGCCCAGCGCCTGCTCGACGACCTTGAGGATGTGGATTTTATTGACCGCGTCAAGCTCCAGCAGCGTAACTGGATCGGACGCTCCACGGGCGCGGAGGTGCGCTTTGCCAGCACGCTCGGCGACGATATCACCGTCTATACCACCCGCCCGGATACCCTGTTCGGCGCGACCTATATGGTGCTTTCGCCGGAGCACGCGCTTGTGGAAAAGTGGATGGACAAGCTCGAAAATGCCGACGAGGTCAAGGCATATCAGGCGGCGGCTGCCGCAAAGTCCGACTTTGAGCGCACGGAGCTTTCCAAGGAAAAGACCGGCGTGAAGCTGGCGGGCGTGATGGGCATCAATCCGGTGAACGGCAAGCAGATTCCAATCTTTATCTCCGACTATGTCCTTTCCACCTACGGCACGGGCGCGATCATGGCGGTCCCCGCGCATGACGACCGTGACTGGGATTTCGCGAAGAAGTTCGGCTGCGAGATCATCGAGGTCGTCAAGGGCGGCAATGTGGAAGAAGCCCCCTTCACCGACTGCGCCACGGGCGCGATGGTCAATTCGGATTTCCTCAACGGCATGAGCGTTGAGGAGGCAAAAAAGGCGATGATTGCGTATCTGACCGAGAAGGGCATCGGCGAGGCGAAGGTCAACTTCAAGCTCCGCGACTGGGTGTTCTCCCGCCAGCGCTATTGGGGCGAGCCGATTCCCATTGTCCATTGCCCGAAGTGCGGCACCGTCCCGCTGGATGAAAAGGATTTGCCGCTGCTCCTGCCCCAGGTGGACAGCTACGAGCCAACGGATGACGGGCAGTCTCCCCTTGCCAAGATGACCGACTGGGTCAACACGACCTGCCCGTGCTGCGGCGGCGCCGCCAAGCGCGAGACGGACACCATGCCCCAGTGGGCAGGCTCGTCGTGGTACTATCTGCGCTATATGGATCCGCACAACGATCAGGCGCTTGCGTCGAAAGAGGCGCTGGAATATTGGAGCCCCGTCGATTGGTATAACGGCGGCATGGAGCATACCACGCTCCATCTGCTCTACAGCCGTTTCTGGCATAAGTTCCTCTATGATATCGGCGTTGTGCCGACGAAGGAGCCTTACGCGAAACGCACGAGTCACGGCATGATTTTAGGCGAGGGCGGCATCAAGATGTCGAAATCCCGCGGCAATGTCATTAACCCCACCGATGTGATTGCGGAGTTCGGCGCGGACACGATGCGCACCTACATCATCTTCATCGGCGACTTTGAAAAGGCTGCCTCGTGGTCGTCCAATGCGGTCAAGGGCTGCAAGCGCTTCTTGGATAAGGTTTGGAATCTTGCCGAGACCGTGACCGACCATGAAACATCGTACAGCGCAAAGAACGAGGCGATTCTGCATAAGACCATCAAGAAGGTCAGCTCTGATATTGACGCGTTGAAGGGCAACACCGCCCTCGCCGCCCTGATGACCCTTTGCAGCACCTTGTCGGATAATGGCTGCAACGCGGCGGAGCTGAAAACGCTCTTGCAGCTCCTCAGCCCGTTTGCGCCGCACATCTGCGATGAAATTTGGGAGCAGCACGGCTTTGAGGGCATCTGCTCGGTCTCCGCATGGCCGACCTATGATGAGGCAAAGTGCAAGGATTCTGAGATTGACATGGCGGTGCAGGTCAACGGCAAGCTGCGCGGCACAATCCATGTCGCGGCAGACCTCGACAACGACAGCGTTGTCGCCGCTGCAACCGCAGACGAAAAGGTCGCAGCCTTCCTGAACCGCCTCGGCGGCAGCATTGTCAAGACCATCGTCGTCAAGAATAAGCTGGTTAACTTGATTGTGAAATAACCGCTATATCGAAATCGTGTAGGAGGCTAACCAATCGTCAGCCTCCTACATCATTTTGGAGAAATAGATTGCCACGTCGCTGCGCTCCTCGCAATGACAAATGAGGGCAGCCCTTTGTAGGGCGGGAACATGTCCCCGCCGACCGCGAAGCGGCAGACGGTACAGACAAACGAGTTTGTACGTACTTGGTAGTTCCTGCACGCGGCGCGGACATGTCCCCCGCCCTACAGGTGGTGCGGCAGGAAGGGGCGGGCGGTGTGTACGAGGTAGGAAAAGAAAGCAGAATATCTCAAAAAAACAAAAAATTTTGCGAATATTGCTTGACATTTTGACTTGCTGTCACTATAATAATTCATGCCGTGTTGCGCGGCCCTGAAAGCATCATTGGATTTAGCCGGATGCGTCGGAGGGAGGGAAATCAATGTCTGAAATCCGTGTCAAAGAGAACGAGTCTTTGGAGAGTGCTCTGAAGCGCTTCAAGAGAAGCTGCCAGAAGGACGGCGTCATCGCCGAGGTCAAGAAGAGAGAGCATTATGTCAGCCCGAGTCTCAAGCGGAAGCAGAAGTCCGAAGCTGCTCGTAAAAACAAGAGAAGAGGCTATTGATTCCCCATTTTCTTGCAATCGAAGCTCCTTGCGAAAGCAGGGAGCTTTTTATTGCATTTTTTACCGCGATGCTGTAGAATGTATTACGAATAGATATTTCGGAGGCGATTTCCATGAAAGCATTGACTGAGCGCCTGATTGCGGCGCTGGAAAACGGGGAACGTGCTGTGCTTTGCACAATCCTCGCAAGCTCCGGCTCGTCCCCGCGCGGTGCGGGTGCGAGAATGGCTGTTTTTGCGGACGGCTCTACCCTCGGCACGGTCGGCGGCGGCAAGGTTGAACTGCTTGCCGCGCAGGAGGCTTTGGAGGTTTTGCAGGGCGCGAAGACACGGGTGCGAGCTTTTTGCCTTGCGCCGGAGCAGGTGGCATCCATCGGCATGATTTGCGGCGGAAACGTGACAATCTACTATCAGCTTTTAACCGCGCAGGAGCTGCCAAAGCTTCATAAGATGCTGGCTGCGCTGAATACTGACGCAAACAGTTGGCTGTATCTGAAAATTGCGGACGGTGCGGTCGAGGAATTTGAAATTTTGGGAGAAGAGGCGGCAAAGGAGAAGCCAGAGCTGTTTACCAATCGCGCCGTGCTGCAAAATGGCGAACCGCTGATCTATGCCGAGCCGCTTGTGCGCGCGGGGCGCGTGTATGTGTTCGGCGGCGGGCATGTGGGGCAGGCACTGGTTCCGGTGCTTGCAAGCGTGGGCTTCCGCGTCACACTTTACGATAACCGTCCGGAGCTGGCGGATCAGGCGCATTTCCCGCAGGCGGAGGAAATTGTCTGCGGCCCCTATGACGCTATCACGGTGACGCCCACGGAGAACGACTATGTTGTCATCATGACGCCGGGGCATCAGGGGGATTTTGCCTTGCTTTCGCAGGTGCTCCGCAGAAAAACGCGCTATGTCGGCTGCATCGGAAGCCGTCACAAGATTGCGCGGACGCAGCAGCTCTTGCGTGAGGCGGGGATTACGGAGGAGGCAATCGCCTCGGTGCATTCGCCCATCGGTCTGCCAATCTTGGCGGAGACGCCTGCCGAAATCGCTGTCAGCATTGCGGCAGAAATGATCCAATGCCGCGCGGAAAGCCGATGATGCAGATTTGGAACGCGGACGCAGCCGCCTTTATGCGCGATGCGATTACATATTGCCATTATGCCGAGCGGCTCGCTGTGGTGCTTCTGAAGTATCTCCCTGCCGAGGGACATATCTGCGACGCGGGCTGCGGCATCGGCGCGCTTTCCGCCGCACTGGCGCAGTCCTGCCGCGAAGTCACCGCAGTCGATATTTCGCAGACCGCAATTGACACGCTCCGGCAGAATTCGTCTGACAAAAATCTGCACGCGGTCTGCGCCGACATTTTTACCATGCAGCCGAAAACGCCCTATGACGCGATGGTGTTCTGTTACTTCGGCAGGACGGATGAGATTTTGCGCATCGCAAAACGGCAGTGCGTGGGACGCGTTCTGCTCGTCAAGCGCGATTGCGCAGCGCACCGCTTCTCCATGGGGTATGTCGAACAGCCGCTGCATCGCCGCGATATGACGCGGGAACTCCTGCTGGCGGAGCATATTCCGTTTGTATCGGAACGCCTTTCGCTTGAATTGGGGCAGCCGTTCCGTTCCATGGATGACGCGCTTTCTTTTTTCCGTTTCTACAATACGAGTGATATCCCCGTCACGGAAGAGGCTGTTCTGCCAAGGCTCCGAAAAACGCAGGACGCGGAGTTTCCGTATTATCTCCCGGAGCTGCGGCAGATGGAGCTGTTCGTGTTCCGGACGCAGGATATTCCGCCTGCCTATGCGAAATGACGCAAAAATTCCAAAGCCTGCTGCGCTGCAACGGCGCCGTCGGAAACCGCTGTGACAATCTGCCGCAGCGGCTTTTTTCGCACATCGCCTGCGGCAAATACTCCGGGAATCGTTGTTTTCGTGTCCTCCGAGGCAAGCAGATAGCCGCGTTCGTCGGTGCAGAGACTTTCGAGGAATAATTCACTTTCCG
Organism: Faecousia sp.; assembly: GCA_051892295.1. Lineage (GTDB taxonomy): Bacteria > Bacillota > Clostridia > Oscillospirales > Oscillospiraceae > JAZOXB01. The sequence goes on from JBJFGB010000053.1 coordinate 14,314, forward strand.
GCTTTCGTCCGATTGCGACAAACAGCCCGTCAACAGGAAGCTCTTCGCGCTGCCCGTCTGTCTCCGTTATGATGCTTTGCAGCTTTTCCTTGCCCAAAAGCGCCTGTACGGAACAGCTTGGATGAAAGATCACAGGGGAGCGGAACAGCCGCTTTTGCAGCGTCTCCTCCGCGCGAAGCTCGTTTCTGCGGTGCAACAGATGCACCTGCGCGCCAAGGTCGGAAAGGTAGAGCGCTTCCGAGACCGCAGAGTTGCCTCCGCCGACCACCGCAACGCATTTTCCCCGAAAGAAGCGGCCGTCACAGGTTGCGCAGTAGCTGAGCCCATGCCCGACATATTGCGCTTCATTCGGCAGCCCGAGCCGCATCGGCGCTGCGCCTGTGGCGAGAATCACACAGGGTGCTTCGCAGCATTCTTTCGCACTGCGGAGCACCTTCGGCTGCGCTGTCAGGTCTGCGGAGACAATCTCGGTATATAAGAAGCTTGCGCCGAAATCCTCTGCCTGCTTCTGCATCGCGAGGGAAAGCGCAATCCCGTCCTGCCGCGCGGCAGGGTAGTTTTCAATCTTCTCCGCGAGCGCCATCTGCCCGCCGACGAGCGCCTTTTCCAAAACGGCAACGTTAAGTCCCGCCCTCGCGCAATAAAGCGCCGCCGTCATCCCCGCAGGACCGCCGCCGAGAATGAGTACATCCCACATTCCGTATCACCTCCCGTACAGTATGCCCAAAATGTGCAATATCACTCAAAGGTGAATCATGTTGAAGCAAGTGAGTTGCTGAATCTTCGGATGTTCTCTATTGCTATTTATCAACGGCTGACGATATGCGATTGACTTTCTGCTGCTTCCGTGGTAGAATATAAACAAGAGTTTGGCAGCTCTCCCGGTAACAGCGGGAACGCGGTCAACTCAGGATGGGTGGAATTGCCGCTTCTCGCTGGGTAGGGGGGCGGCTATTTCTTTTTGTTGATGTGTGTGGCGTTGTTGCGGCGTGGCGAAAGATCACCGGCATTCTGCGCGACAAGGGCGTGAAGCAGACCGACACCGCGACGGCGGCTTTGTTGCAGCGGGTGCAGGAGCAGTTCATCACGGACATCGAGACTGCGGAGAATGCTGTCAGGAAAATGCAGAAAGCCTTGTCAGCGGCGATGAAGGCAGAGACGCAAAATAAAAACGCCGCCGAGACCGGCGACGTGATGTTCAATAAGAAAAACAATACCAAAATTGAGAGCAATCCTCCGTTGTCTGGGAGCTCAGAAACTACTGAGGGTGAAGTCCGGACAATTAAGTCTAAGGGCACCGTCGCAAGCAATCTTGGTATCGAGTTAAGTCTACCACGCATTTCTGAATCTGTCAATAGAGCACTGGTTGTTTTTTCTGGGAGCTTTCATTGGCAAAACAGGGTATAAAAACGGAACCCAGCAGCTCATCAATGCTAATAGACAAAATGCTATTAGCCCTAATGCAACGCCCGAAAGCGGGTCTGCCGAAGTTCCTACATCGATTATATCAGGAAATAAAGAAGAAAACAACAATGCAAACGAAAAAAGTCAATAAAGGACAAGCCTGCCGTTTCCGCTTACACAGAGCGCTACGGTACTGAAATCGAGACGCAGGCGCAGGAGGACAGGGCGACGGCGCAAAATAAAAACGCCGCCGAGACCGGCGACGTGAAACGGTCGAGGAAGGGATACGAGAAGTTCCGATGGACGAAGACTGAACGAGACCTTGCCTACAGAACAGCAGAAAGAGAGATTGAAAGCCCAGAAAATTTTGTTGACAAAAACACGAAATACCTTTATGCTACAGAAAAGGGCAACAGCGTTTTTGCTCTGTATGGGATCGGAGATGGTTCAGAAGTGACGATCCTATACGCTGTTGGAGGGAGCGCTGCATGGAATGAGCAACAGCGAATGCTTGATTATTTGGAGGGCAACATGGCACTAACAGAAATTGGAAGGCTATTGATCGATTGCTTGCAAAACTTTCAGATACAGGAGCGCGCGAGAGTGATTACATTCCTGACGCTAAAAGACGACATTCAAATGTTGGAGATGTGCAGGTATCTGAACGAGCACCGGGACGCAACGGAAGATCAGATCTTAGCAGAAGCGGAGAGGATCAACAGGGAGCACGAGACGGGCTGAAGCGATCTCGCAAGGACAAGCCTGCTGTTTCCGCTTACACGGAGCGCTACGGCACGGAGATCGAGACGCGGGCGCAGGAGGACAGGGGGAAGGCGTGGAGCGAGGCATGGCGGTGGACGCGCAAAATAAAAACGCCGCCGAGACCGGCGACGTGATGTTTGATAAGAAAAACAATACCAAGAGGTCAGCGACTTCTCCGTTGTCTGGGAGCCCCGCAACGCAGGGAAGCGTTGGTAAGACGTTAAAATCAATTACCGCCGCCGCTGAGCATCTTGGTATCGAGGCAAATCTATCACAGGTTTCGGATTATGTCAAGAGTGCTATCGCGGTTTTTCAGACGTTTTAGACGCAATTTCAAATAAGACTCAGCAAAGACGGAAGACTTGGTAGAATTGTTCTTCCGAATCCGGTATATGCTTACAAAAACGCACCGACGGATGTATATTTGGAAATCACAGGACAGGAGGACTACTATGGAACTCTCGAATTGGGCGAAGAGATACCTGGAAGCAGAGGAATGGGCGGATCAGCACGAGCTGGAGATGCTCGCTCGAAGACGGAAAGAACGCGAGCAGAAGGAGAAAGAGTTGCAGGCGAAAGAAGCGAAGGAAGAGAAAAAGGAGAAAACGATGTAAGCAATCTTCTTCCGGGATTGCTATTTCTGAAAAAGTCTGAAATACAAAGAAAAAAGACTTAAAACAAAATGTTTTAAGTCTTAAAAAGTGGTGGAGACTAATGGACTCGAACCATCGACCTCCTGCGTGTGAAGCAGGCGCTCTAACCAGCTGAGCTAAGCCTCCATATCTTGTTCTGCGGAGCTTACGGCGTTTATTATAGCACATTTTTGAAAAAAAGCAAGCTATATTTTTCAGATTCCTCTTTTTTTCTAAGAAATCAAAAAGCGTATTTCGCGTGAGCTTATCGTTGGACCATCTTCGGAGCATACTTTTCCTCTGACAGCATTTGATTTCAGCCTGTTTTGGCTGTCAACAACCTGTTTTAGGCGTTGCAAATGTCGGGCTGACTGCCGTATCATCGAACGCGGCAGTCATGAAAAGCTGATTGCCGAAAAGGGAACCTATTACTGTCTCTACACCGGCGCATTTGAATTGGAATAAGCTTATAAAAAACGCAGCCGCCGCAGATTCCTGCGGCGGATTTTGTAATGTGCATTAGAACAGCCCTGAAAGCAGACCGACAACGATGCCTGCGAGGACGCTTAAAAGATAGAGCGTGGCGATGATGACAAGGTTTTCCTTCTGATTCTTATTTGTGCGCACCAGCACCAAAAGACCGATGCCGGCGTTGGAGAGCAGGGCGGCAAAGAGACCGCCGAGACCGATTACCCCGCTTAAATAGGTCTGCGTCACGACCACGGAGACGGAACAATTCGGAATCAGACCGAACAGCGCAAGAATGACCTCCCCAATCACGGGACGGCTCAGGATTGTGCCGGAGAGCTTTTCTACGCCGATGAAGGAGAACAAGAGATTGAGCGCAAAATTGACGAGGATCAGCATGACGGCGATTTTCAGCGTGTGCTTCAGGGCGGAGAGAAATACGCTGCCCTCCTCGTCGTCACAGGCGCAGTGCTCGCGCGCACAGAAGCTGTGAATGTCCTTTTCCGTGCGGATAAAGCGGCGCAGCAGCAGGTCTGCGAGATAGCCGAGGGCAATGCCGAGCGCTGCCTTGGTCAGAACGATGAGAACGATACGCTTTATGCCGAGTCCGACACCGTCCGAGAGGGAGGATAGCATGATGGGCAGCATCTCATCCGAGGTGGCGAAGAAGACCGCGAGCATCGTGCCGACGGTGATGGAGCCGGTGGAAAAGAGCGTCGCGGCGGCGCCGGAGATACCGCACTGCGGGACGATACCGAGCAGACCGCCGAGGGCGGGTCCGGCTTTGCGGGAATAGCCGTGCAGCAGCCCCTCGTTGAAGCGGCGGCTGCGTTCAAGCGCCTCCATGAGCAGGTAGGCGAGGAATAAAACCGGAATGCTCCAAAGCCCGTCCTTCAGCCCGTCCAAAGCGGCGGAGCCGACCGTGTGCCAAAAGCCGCCGTCTCCCACCGTTTCAGCGTGGAGAAATAAATTCAGCAAATAATAAAACCCCTTTGCGGTGAATTTGATAGAAACTCAACTATTATAGCAGAAGCTGAGAGGTTTTGCAATTGGTTTCTTATAAAAAGCCTTCACCGTATGTGTCAAGTAAATATTGGCAATTTCCCTTTTTCAAAAACCAAGTGAAAAT
>JBJFGB010000054.1:0-4242 GCA_051892295.1 Faecousia sp.
GCCACAGAGAAGCACATTCCTGTCTATCAGGTAGAAGGTAATCTTGTAACCGTCAGGGTCGGCTCTACAGAACATCCCATGCTCCCGGAGCATTACATCGAGTGGGTCTCCTTGCAGACCAAGCAGGGCAACCAGCGCAAGGGCCTGCATCCCGGTGACAAGCCGGAGGTCTGCTTTGCACTCTGCGAGGGCGATGAGGTCGAGGCCGTCTATGCCTACTGCAACCTGCACAGCCTTTGGAAAGCATAATGGAAATTACATATACCGAGGAAAAGAAGTTCACACAGGACGAGGTACAGCGGCTGTTTTTGTCGGTGGGCTGGGTGTCTGGTCAGTACCCTTCCAGACTTTACAAGGCGCTGATGCATTCTTCTACCGTCATCACAGCGTGGGATGGAAACCGCCTTGTGGGCCTGGTACGGCTGATCGACGACAGTGAGCTGGTGGCCTATATGCACTATGTTCTGGTGGACCCGGCCTATCACGGCCGCGGGATCGCCGGCACCATGATCGGGATGGTGAAAGAGAAGTACAGGAACTATCTCTATATCGAGATCATGCCGGAGGAGAGCAAAAACGCTTCTTTCTATGAGCGGTTTGGATTTCAGGCCATGCCGGATGGCGTTGCGATGCAGCTGTGCAATTTTTCGGATAAACGCTGAGGCGGGAGGATTTATCCACGGATAGAAAAAGCCGATCAACTGCATCAATCAGGAAGACACCGGCCGGGTTGCCATATCTGGGCTGCAATCTCCAGGCTGTTGTCAGGATGATATTCCATCAATCTCTCGCCTGATTCCGCCATAAACCCTTGTTCTGACATCTCCAAGATATAATGAGCCCTCCGGAACGGCAGGTTCCGGAGGGCCCGACCATATCTACCTTCAGGGCATTTCCCCTGTCAGCAAGCTCAAAACATCCGCAAGCATCATATGCTGCTCCGGCGTCGCGCCGATTGGGATCAGCCGCTGTTGAAGACTCTCCATCCGCCATGGACAGCGGACAATCTGCCCGGTAATCCTTTCCGGCAGGACAGGGTCCATCATGTCGGAATAGAGCACAGCGCTTCGGCATTCGCCGTCCTGCACGTCGTAATGGAGGGTTACCTGTCCCCATGAAAACGAACCATGAGCGCAAAGCGGCAGGCTGCAGCATGCACCTGTGTTCCATGCCTCCGACGCATACTTTTCGCAGAGCTGCCCGAAGTCAGCATCCCACTTGACTTCAAGCTTCTCCGCCGGAAGATGATACTCCGATTCAGCAGCCTCAAGGAGCTGCACCTTCAGCTTCTCCGTAGTAATCGATGGAGCCAGTTCAGCAAGATTGACCACCCGCGACCTGACAGAGCGAACACAGTTTTTCTCCAGCTTTGCTCCGGAAACGGACAGATAACGCGCCATCTGTGCGCAGTCCACATTCAGCATCATCGTTCCATGGTGATAGCTGTGTCCCCGGCGCGTGCAGAACGCATTCCCGGAGAACTTTCTTCCATTCAGACACAGATCGTTCCGCCCAGTTCTTTGCGGCGTCAGCCCGAACGCCTGCAACGCCCGCGCGATAATAGCGAGATTGCGTTCGATGCTCTCGTCCTCCTCCAGCGACAGAAACGTGAAATTGAGATTCCCCAGGTCGTGATAGACCCCTCCGCCGCCGGATAGGCGTCTGACCAGATGTCCGCCGTCCTCGCGCAACACCCTCAGATTGCATTCCGCATGGGCATTCTGGTTTCTCCCGATGACAACTGTCCGCTCGTTCTGCCAGAGATAGATGATGGCTTCGCCGCTGTCCACGTCGTTCAGCAACCGTTCCTCCAGCGCCAGATTGGCGCGTGGATCCGTGCCTTCGGCAAGCACATAACGCAAACGCTCGATCATGTCTTCGCCTCGAAGAGTCTCTGCTTCAGCGCACGCAGCGCGCTCAATACCCCCTCCTCAAAGGTCGGATGGGGATGAACAACCATCATCAGCTGCTCCACGGTCATGCGGTGAACGATCGCCTCTGTAAACTGGGAAATCATCTCCGTTGCCTCCGGGCACATGATGTGCGCGCCGATCAGCCTGTGCGTCTTTCTCTCCGCAACCAGCTTGATCATCGCACGTTCCCCACCCAGAATGAGATTCCTGCCATTTCCGGTGACCACTGCGCGGACTTCCACAGCGTCCACTCCCTGCGCGGCAGCCTCCTCAAGCGTCATGCCTGTAGCCCCGATCTGCGGCGTCGCAAAGATGCAGCTCGGTATAGCCGTCATATCGTACGCAGGCTCCATACCGGCTATCGTCTCGACGCAACGGATTCCCTGCGCTGCGGCCACATGAACCAGCTGAACCCGCGAGGAGACGTCGCCGATAGCAAAAACCCCCGGAAGCGAGGTTTCATATCGTCCGTTCACCGCGATGCTTCTTCTGTTCATCTCCAGGGAAAGGCCCTCATCCAGCAGTCCGTCTGTCACAGGCGTTCTGCCGACAGCGCAGAGCACCAGTTCCGCCGTTTGCTCCGCCTCCTTTCCCTTCCTTGTATACGCTACCGTCAGCATGCCGCCTTCCGCCTTGACCTGCGAGACCATGGCGTCGGTCACGATCATCATGCCGTTTTTCTTCAGGCTTTGCGCAATGCCCTGCCCCAAATCCCTATCCATCTGCGGCAGGAGCCGGCTCTGTCCCTCCAGAATGCAAACGCTGCTGCCCATCTGGCCAAAGAACGATGCGAACTCAACGCCGATCACCCCGCCGCCGATGATGACAACGGACTCAGGCACATGCTCGAGCCCCTCAAGAAGCTCGTCCGAGGTCACGACGCCGGGGCTGTCAAGGCCCTGAATTGGCGGGACAGCCGGTTTGGAGCCGGTCGCAATCAGAATATTCCTTCCCTCAAGGAGCTCCATGCCCTCCGGACGCTCCACACGCACACGGTTTCCATGCAAGAGCCTTCCGTTTCCGAAAAACAGCTCCACGCCCGCCGTCCTCAGCATATCCTCCACCTGGCCGCGCAGCGTTCCGACAACCTCCGTCTTCCATGCCAAAACCCGGGCCATATCGACGGCCATGCGCTCAATCCGCACACCTAGCCGAGCTGCACTTCGGGCGTCATGAACTGTTTGGGCTGTATGCAAAAGCGCCTTGGTCGGTATGCAGCCGCGATTAAGGCAGGTCCCGCCGATTTCCCGGCGTTCGACAAGCGCCGTCCTCATGCCCAGTTCACTGGCTCGCAGCGCAGCCTCATAGCCGCCGGGGCCGGCACCGATCACAATCAGATCATACATCGCAATTCATCCCTTTTCTGTCCGTTCCGGATTGATAAGCATACACCCGGAGAGATTGGCATCGCTCCGGGTGTACAGCAGATCATGGTTCTGCTTCCGCCGATCAAAGAACGCTCTGTTCAATTCCCCGATAGGCACGGTAGGCTTGTGCGTTAAGCAACTCTGCCGATTGTTCGTCAAACCGGTCGCAGTTGAGCGCGAGAATCCATCCCCTGCCATACGGATCTTCATTGATGACACCCGGTTGGTCAGCGGCTTCTTCATTGACCAAAGCCACCGATCCCGTCACTGGCGCCATCAGCTCCGACAGGGATTTCATCGACTCGATTTCACCCAGCGCTTCGAACTGTTCAACCGTCTCGCCCTCCTCGGGAAGGCTCAGGTATTCGATTTTTCTGAGCTTCTGCTGTGCGTAATCGGTAATTCCCATCCGGATGACGCCGTCCGCATCCCGGCGAATCCAGGTATCCCCCTTCGTATACAGGCAATCCTCCGGAATCTTGTACGATGCCATATGTCCTCCCGTCATTCCTACAGCTCAGCAGCCATATCCGCCGATCGCGATATCGCCCTCCGGCGGAACGATGCACAGTACAGTACAGGTTTGGGTATGGGACTTGTTCCAGAAGCGGTGCTCCGCGCCGCCAGGGATGAACTCCCAGTCGCCCGGGCCCATGTCGAAGGTCTCGTCGTCGATCACGTTGCCACACTCGCCGTCGATGCAGACCACCCAATGCGGCCAGTCGTGATGATGGGTATGATCCTCGCCGGCGTCCGGCTCCAGAATCCATGCGCGCATGACGTAGTCCTCCCAGAAGCGGGTCGGACCAAAGACAACCTTCTTCGTCGCGCCCTTGAAGAATGCGCCCGGGGCGTTGGGAAGATCGAGAATGCTACCATGCAGGGGCTTGTTCGCAGCCATATTGGTTACCTCCTTGTATGATATAGTCAGGTTTTATAGGAGTAAGAAACACTTCTATAGG
>JBJFGB010000055.1:0-17539 GCA_051892295.1 Faecousia sp.
CGCATTCTTGCTCCGGGCGGCTCGTTCATCTGACCGTAGACCAAGGCGGTCTTGTTGATAACGCCGGATTCCTGCATTTCATTATACAGGTCGTTGCCCTCACGGGTACGCTCGCCGACGCCCGCAAACACGGAGATACCGCCGTGCTGCTTTGCAACGTTATTAATGAGTTCCATAATGAGGACAGTCTTGCCGACACCCGCGCCGCCGAACAGACCAATCTTGCCGCCCTTTGCGTAGGGCGCGATCAGGTCGACGACCTTAATGCCCGTTTCGAGCATTTCCGTGGTGCTCTCCTGCTCGTCATAGGCGGGCGGGTCGCGGTGGATGCTCCACTTTTCACAGGTGACGGGCTGGGGCTTGTTGTCAATGGCTTTGCCAAGGAGGTTAAAGACTCTGCCGAGGGTTTCCTTGCCGACAGGAACCTTGATGCCCGTGCCGGTATCGACCGCCTCCATGCCGCGCATCATGCCGTCGGTGGAGCTCATGGCAATGCAGCGCACCACATCGTCACCGAGCTGCTGCGCGACCTCGCAGACGAGTATGCCGTCCTCGCGTTCAATTTCAATGGCATTGAGCAGATTGGGCAAATGACCGTTCGGAAAACGAATGTCCAGAACCGGCCCAATGACCTGCACAACACGACCGATGTTTTTTTCTTGCATACGGATTTCTCCTTTTATAGCTTACAGCGCTTCCGCGCCGGAAACGATTTCCGTGATTTCCTGCGTAATGACTGCCTGCCGCGCGCGGTTATAGTGCAAGACCAAGCTGTCGATGATCTCGCCCGCGTTTTTATTCGCCGCGTTCATCGCGGTGCGGCGCGCGCCATGCTCCGAAGCGGCAGCCTCGCAGAGGGTGGAGTACAAAATACCCGAGACATATTGCGGCACAATCTTCGCCACAAGCTCCTCCGCCTCTCCCTCGACGAGGGCGCCGGAATAGCGGCTCTCGTTCTCCCGCAGGGTAATAGGCAAAAGCGGATCGCACGCGGGCACCTGCGAGAGCATGGACTGAAACTTCGTATACGCCACGACCACGCGGTCGAATTTCTCTTCCGCAAAGCTCTCACACAGAAGCTTCGCTATCTGCATACAGTCGCCAATGCCGACCGTACCGGTCACGCCGAAGTAGGTGCTGACAAGCTCACAGCCCATATGGCTAAAATGCTCCAGCGATTTCTTGCCGATGGGCAGGACGCAAAAGTCCGTACCGTCCGTCATGCGCTTGACCATGCGGAAGAGGTTGGCATTATAGCCGCCCGCCAAGCCGCGGTCACCCGCAATCACAACATAGCAGGTCTTTTTTACCTCGCGCTCCTGCGCAAAGACGGTCGGGCTTTCCGCCGCGCCCGCCTGCAAGCCGGAGATGGCTTCCAGCAAAACCTCATGGTACGGGCGGGCATTTTCGACCCGCTGCTTTGCCTTACGCAGCTTCGAGGTCGCCACAAGCTCCATCGCTTTTGTGATCTGGCGGGTGCTTTCGACGCTCTTGATGCGCGTCTTGATTTGTTTCATCGACGCTCCGGACATGGCTTACTCCTTCGGAACAAACTGCATCTTGCAGGCTTCGATTGCCTCACGCAGCGCGGCTTCATTGTCCTTGGTCAGTTCCTTCGTCTCGCGGATGCTCTCCAAGATTGCCGGGCGCTGGACGGTCAGATAGTCAAACAGCGCCGTCTCAAAATCATGGATGCGCTCAACGGGCACATCGGAAAGCATATCCTTTGTGACCGCATAAATGATGCAGACCTGCAAAGCAACATCCACGGGAGAATTGCGATCCTGCTTCAGAATTTCGACAACGCGCGCGCCCTGCTCCAAGCGGGACTTGGTATCCGCGTCAAGGTCGGAGCCGAACTGGGCGAAGGATTGCAGCTCGCGGTACTGCGAGTACATCAGCTTCAAGGAGCCTGCGACCTTCTTCATCGCCTTGATCTGCGCGCTGCCGCCGACACGGGAAACAGAGATGCCGGGATTGATGGCGGGACGGATGCCCGCGTGGAACAGCTCGGACTCCAGATAAATCTGTCCGTCCGTGATGGAAATGACATTCGTCGGGATATATGCCGAGACATCGCCCGCCTGCGTCTCGATGATGGGCAGTGCGGTCAGGGAGCCGCCGCCGTATTCCGGAGCGACGCGCGCGGCGCGCTCTAACAGTCTCGAATGGAGATAGAACACATCGCCGGGGAACGCCTCGCGTCCGGGCGGGCGGCGAATAAGCAGGGACAGCGCACGGTAAGCGACCGCGTGCTTGGAAAGGTCGTCATAAATAATCAGCGCGTCCTTGCCCTGGTCCATGAAATACTCGCCCATCGTGCAGCCGGAATAGGGCGCGATATATTGCAGCGGCGCAAGCTCGGACGCCGTCGCGGAGACGACGATGGTATACTCCATTGCGCCGTTTTTCTCCAGCGTATCTACCAGCTGCGCGACCGTCGAGCGCTTCTGCCCGATGGCGACATAGATACAGGTGACACCCTTGCCCTTCTGATTGATGATGGTGTCGGTCGCGATGACGGTCTTGCCCGTCTGGCGGTCGCCGATGATCAGTTCACGTTGACCTCTGCCGATGGGGATCATCGAGTCGATGGCCTTGATGCCGGTTTGCAGCGGCACGGAGACGGATTTGCGCTCAATGATGCCGGGGGCATTGCGCTCGATGGGGCGCATTTCCTTTGCGGCAATGGGTCCCTTACCGTCGATGGGCTGCCCGAGGGCATCGACGACTCTGCCAATCAGCGCCTCGCCGACGGGCACGGAGACGACCTGCCCGGTGCGCTTAACCAAGCTGCCCTCGCTGATGCCGACGTCGGTGCCGAGCATAACAACGCTGACGCAGCTCTCCTCCAGGTTCAGCGCCATACCGTAGGAGTCGTTTTCAAAGCGCAGAAGCTCATTTGCCTTGCACTTTTCCAGCCCATGTACCTTCGCAATGCCGTCGCCGACCTGGATGACATAGCCGATCTCGTCCTGCTGCGTCTTGGAGGCATAATTTTTGATTTGATCCTTGATGATCTTACTGATATCTTCGATTTTCAGGTTCACGGTCTCACCAACCTTATACTATCGTTTCAGACAAACTGCGGCGCAGCTTGTCGAGTCTTGCGCGGATGCTGTCATCCAGCTGCACACCGCCGTAGCGGAGCGTGATACCGCCCACCAGCGTAGAATCGGTGCGGTTCGTCAGCAAAACAGTCTTTCCCGTAATATGCGCTAACTTTTCGCACAGAGCGGTCTTCTGCCGCTCCTGCATCGGCACGGCAGTGATTGCCGTCGCGCGCAGGAGATCATGCGCCTCGTCGTAGCACGCGTCATACGCGTCGGCGCAGGCGGCAAACTGATAATATGCGCGTTTCTCGCACAGCAGGCACAGGAAGTTGAGCAGCAGCGGCTGCACCGTACCGAACGCCTGCTTCAAAAGTCCAAGCTTTTCCTCGGTCTGCACGGCGGGAGTGTCCAGCAGCGTAACATACTGCGGCTGTTCCTCCAACGCCTTGCGAATCAGTTCCAGCTCCTCGCGCACGCGCTTGTCCTCACCCGCCTCCTGCGACAGCTCAAACAGCGCTTTTCCGTAAGCAGCGGCGTCAATCATTGTCGTCACCCAAACGGTCGATAAACGAATCGATCAGCTCCGTATGCTCGCTCGCCTTGATATCCCGGGCAAGCACCGCCGAGGCGATATCCACCGCCATGACGGAGACCTCATCCTTAATTTCGTTCATCGCGCGCTTTTTCTCCATCGCGATCTGCTCGTCGGCTCTGCGGAGGGTTGCAGCCGCTTTCTCCTGTGCCTCGCGGAGCATCTGCTCGTCACGGAGCTGCGCCTTGCGGTACGCCTCCTTCAAGATTGCCTCTTTTTCGGCGTTCGCCTCGGCAAGACGCGTCTCATACTGCGATTTCAGCGCGGCGGCATCCGTCTTGGACTTCTCCGCGTCGGCGTACTGATCGTCGATCTCCTTCTGGCGGTCGTCAATCATTTTCTTCACGGGCTTGAACAGGAACTTCTTCATGACGAAAAATACAATCAGAAGATTGCACAGCGTGAAAATAGATGTCCAAATATTGAGGCTGATAAAGGGTTCACTTGCCAAAAAGAGCAAACCTCATCTCCCCTTTCGTAAAGGATGTTGCGCGGTACGATTACATAAAGAGAATGAGCAGCGCGATAACCAGCGAGTAAATGCCGGTCGTCTCCGTGATCGCGCAGCCAAGGATCATGTTGGTACGCAGGTTGCCCGCGACCTCAGGCTGACGTGCCATACCTTCGAGCGCTTTGCCGACCGCATTGCCTTCGCCGATGGCGGGGCCGATTGCGCCGATACCCATACAAAGACCGGCACCGATCACCTTTGCCGCTTCAATCAATGCACTTCCGAATTCCATAAAAGAAACCTCCTATATTTTGTTTGCTTTTGCAAATGGACTACTAACTACTCTGTAGGGCGGGGACATGTCCCCGCCGGTGCAGGAGCTACCAACTCCGCACAAGCTTCCCTCCCATGTCATTGCGAACCCAGTGCGCACACTACCCGCAAGGGGTACGCCGCATCCGTAATGCTCCTTCGTCGCAAACGGCTGCGCAGTGGGTGTGGCAATCTCGTGTAGGAACCACAGGCTGCTTACAAGCTTGTTCGTCTGTGCCGTCTGCCGCTTACGCGGTCGCCGGGGACATCTCCCCTGACTACAGGCATTTTCCTTACTTCGCTTCCTTCTCCGCAGGGGGCGGGCAGGCAGCGCCTACATAGACCATGGTGAGCATGGAGAACACCAACGCCTGAATAAAGCCGGAGAACAAATCAAAATAGAGCGAGAGCACAGCCGGAATACCCACCTGTAAAATGGGGATCGAGCTGATAAACGCGTTGGGGATCCAACCGAGAATCATCGCACTCGCCGCAGCAAGGGCGTTATAGATCAGCATCGTCAGAACGCTGCCGCCCGCGACATTGCCGAAATGACGGAACGCCATGGAAATCGGCTGAGCAATTTCGCTGACGATATTCATCGGCGTCATGACAACGATTGGCTCGGTAAAGCCCTTGAGCCAGCCGAAAAAGCCGTTGTTCTTGATGTTATAGAACCACACAAGCACCGAGGTCATCAGCGCCCAAGTAATCGTCGTGCTGATATCCGCCGTCGCGCTGCGGAAGAAGCCGAGCATGCTGATCAGTGTACCGAGCAAAGACGAGCAGAACAGCGCGCCGATGTACGGCGCAAAGCGAAGATTATGCTCCCCCATCGTGTCGCGCACCATGTTATAGAGCATTCCGACGACCTTTTCCGTCAGCACCTGTTTCTTCCCGGGGCGCTTTTTCAGGTTTCTGCCGAGCCATATGCTCAGAATCACGAGTGTCAGCATCACGAGGAAGGAGGAGAGTACCGTCTCCGTAATCGTCACATCGAACAGCCCGAAAAACGAGAAGGAGAATAAAATTTTCGGACCGGTCACTTCAATCATTGTGCATTCTCTCCTTTCTTACGAAAAAGCTCATACAGCCACACGGCAATGGGCTGGAAGCACAGCGGCAGCGCCGTTGCCAGCGGGTCAAACACTTTTGTCTTGAGTGCGACAATCAGAACAACTGCCAATAGGAACATCCGCAGTGCGTAGGTCGCCTTGACATAGAGCTGCCCTTTTTCCGGGCTGCCGCGCTTTTCCGCCTTCAGCAGCGCAAAGATCATCACGGAGAAGTTGAGCAGCACCGCGCCCGCGCCGAGCAGCGCGCCCCAAAGCACCTTGGCAGAAAACCTCCCAATCAGGGCATAGACACCGAGCATAATGCCCGTCAGCAGCAGCTCCCCGAGCATCACCGGCAGGATATCGCGGAAGGTCTGCGCGGTTGGATTCGATTCATTCACGCTTCCCGCCTCCTTTGTCCTGCGTCGGGTCGATATGATCCATCGTTTTCAGGATAAAACTGAACATACTGTAAAGTCCGAACAGGACGCCGAGCACAATCGAAACGATCATCGCCCATTTCCCCACGCCGCAGCGGTTCGTCAGGAACCAGCCGCCGAGGATCAGCAGTCCTGCCGGGCAGATTAGGCAGAACGCCGCCTGCGTGATATAGTTGAGCGCGTACATCACGCGAAACACCTTTTTCGGCATTGCCTCTCGCCCTCCGAAAGGAAGAACCCAAATTCTCCCGATTATCCATATGATACTGCAATTTTCCCGAAAAAGCAAGTCACGGGGCGGGAATTTTCAAAAATTCATAAAACCGACACAGTTTGTTATCCCCAAGGTTGACTTTCCGTTCCAATCACATTATAATAGCAGCATATCAACGAAAGGGGCGTGATCGGCATGACGCATACGGCGATTTTGAGCCGCTGCGCCGTCTCTATGCCGCTTTGCGCCCTTCGATAGCATTTTTTGCGAATCGGACGGGCGGCTTCGTGCTGCCCTCTTTTTATTTTTACCATATGAGGTGTAATTATGAATAAAAACCTGCATCCCGAAACACTGTGTATTCAGGCAGGCTATCAGCCGAAAAACGGCGAGCCGCGCCAGATCCCCATCATTCAAAGCACGACCTTCCGTTATGAGAGCGCAAGCGAAATGGCAAAGCTCTTCGATTTGGAATCCGACGGCTATTTTTACTCCCGCCTGAGCAACCCGACCTGCGACGCTGTTGCGGCAAAAATCGCCGCCTTGGAGGGCGGCACGGCGGCAATGCTCACAGGCTCCGGTCAGGCGGCGACCTTCTTCGCGGTCTTTAATATCGCGGGCAACGGCGACCATGTGGTCAGCTCCTCCGCCATCTACGGCGGCAGCTATAACCTCTTCGCCGTCACCATGAAACGCATGGGCGTGGACTTCACCTTTGTCGACCCCGACTGCTCCGAGGAGGAGCTGAACGCCGCCTTCCGCCCGAACACCAAGGCGGTTTTCGGCGAGACGATCGCCAATCCCGCATTGACGGTGCTGGACATCGAAAAATTTGCCAAAGCCGCCCACGCCCACGGTGTCCCCTTAATCGTGGACAACACCTTCGCCACGCCCGTCAACTGCCGCCCGCTTGAATGGGGCGCGGATATCGTGACCCATTCCACCACAAAATACATCGACGGCCACGCCGCCGCCCTCGGCGGGTGCATCGTGGACGGCGGCAAGTTCGACTGGGCGCAGTATCCCGAAAAATTCCCGGGTCTGTGCACGCCGGATGACAGCTATCACGGTGTCGTCTATGTCGAGCGTTTCGGCAAGGAGGGCGCGTTCATCACCAAGGCGACCGCACAGCTCATGCGCGACTTCGGCTCCGTGCAGTCTCCGCAAAACGCTTTTTTGACCAACCTCGGCTTGGAGAGCCTGCCCGTGCGGATGCTCCGGCACTGCCAAACCGCGCAGAAGGTCGCGGAATACCTGCAAGGGCACGAAAAAATTTCGTGGGTCAGCTATTGCGGTCTGCCCGGCGACAAATACTACGAGCGCGCGAAAAAATATATGCCCAACGGCTCCTGCGGCGTGATTTCCTTCGGCGTGAAGGGCGGACGCGAGGCAGCCGCGCGCTTCATGGAGCACTTGCAGCTTGCCGCTATCGAGACCCACGTTGCCGACGCGCGCACCTGCTGCCTGCATCCGGCAGGCACGACCCACCGCCAGATGAACGATCAGGAGCTTGCTGCCGCAGGTGTCTCTCCCGATCTGGTGCGCCTGAGCTGCGGCTTGGAGAACGCCGACGACCTGATCGCCGACATCGCGCAGGCGCTGGAAGCCGTATAATATCACGCAAAGGAGCATTTCGAAATGCCCATCAAGATACCCAACGATTTGCCCGCCACCGCGACACTGCAAAGCGAAAACATCTTCGTCATGACGGAGACCCGCGCCGTCACGCAGGACATCCGTCCATTGGAAATCCTGATTCTCAACCTCATGCCGACGAAGATTGACACCGAAACGCAGTTCGCGCGTCTTTTGGGCAATACTCCCCTTCAGGTGCATTTGGAATTTCTGCACACAAAGTCGCATATCGCAAAGCATGTCTCAGCGGAGCATCTGTTCACCTTTTATAAGACCTTTGACGAGATCAGGGACCGCCGCTACGACGGCATGGTCATCACCGGCGCGCCCGTCGAGCTGATGCCCTTTGAGGAGGTCGAGTACTGGGACGAGCTTTGCCAGATCATGGAGTGGAGCAAAACCAATGTCCACAGCACCCTGCACATCTGCTGGGGCGCCCAGGCAGGACTTTACTACCACTACGGGATTCCCAAATATCCCCTGCCGCAAAAGCTGTTTGGTGTTTTCCCGCACCGCGTGGAATACAAGCACCCCATCTTACTGCGCGGCTTTGACGATGTATTCATGGTGCCGCACTCGCGGCATACCACGATTCTCCGTGAGGATATCGAGCGCGTGCCGGAGCTGAAGATCATCGCAAGCTCCGAGGAGGCGGGCATTTATGCCGTCTTCACCGCAGGCGGGCGGCAGGTGTTCCTAACCGGACACTCCGAGTACGACCCCGACACACTCAAGCGCGAATACGAGCGGGACAAGGCGCTCGGTCTGCCCATCGCCGTGCCGAAAAACTATTTTCCGAACGACGACGACACGCAGCCCCCGCTGGTCACCTGGCGCGGCCACGCGAATCTCCTTTTCTCCAACTGGCTGAACTACTTCGTCTACCAGACCACACCCTACGATTTCGCAACCTAACCCATTAACACCTTTGTAGGGCGGGGACATTTCCCCTAAGACCGCGAAGCGGCAGACAGGAAAGGTGAACAAATTTGTACGCAGTCGGTAGTTCCTGCACGAGATTGCCACGCCCCCGTTGGGGTCTCGCAATGACAGAGAGGGCAGCCTTTCCATGTCATTGCGAGGAGCGCAGCGACGTGGCAATCTCCGGCTGAAGGTTTGTACGCAGTTGGTGGTTTCTGTCCCCGCTTATGACTATCCCCGCCCCGCAAGTGCTCTCAATACCTCCAAATTAGCAACGCCCCGCCGTCGGCGGGGCGTTGCTTATGATTCAATGGATATCTGGCAAGCGCACATGGCGTTCAGCGCTGTTTCATGGCTCTGTGGCGTGACGCCCGCACAGCAGCTTGCGTCCACCGAGACGGGCAGCTCCGTGCAATACGCCTTGAGCAGCATCGCGTTGGAGATCACGCAAATATCTGTACAAACCCCCACCAGCTCCACGCTGTCAATCTCGCCGCGTTCAAACATCCCGCGCACCGTTTCGCCGAGCGTGACAGAACCAAAGGTCGGTTTCTCAATCTTCACGCTTCCGTCCTTGACGAGCAGACCGTCGGCAAGCGTATGTCCCCAGGTTCCCTTCACACAATGTACAACAGGCAGCCTCCGTCCCTCCTGCGTGGAGAGATAGTCCTCCCCATGGGTGTCCAGGGTATAGATCACCCGCTGCGCCTGCGCAATCTTCTCATTCACAAGCGGCAGAATCTCCTGCGCCTCCTTCGTGCCGAGGATGCCTGTGACAAACTCATTCTGCATATCGATTACAACCAAAAGCTTCATCGTTTCCGCTCCTTAAACGCTTTTCTCCAAGCTGTCCAGCACCCCGCAGAACGGCGATTCGCTTGCACGCTGCAAGGGCGCAGCCTGTGCAAGCTTCCCGACCGCGTCCGTCGATTTTCGAATCGGCGCGATCACACCCGCGCCAGCCACGCAACCGCCGGGGCAAGCCATGCCCTCCAAAAGGAAGCCGTCATACTTCCCCGCCTTTGCAAGCTGTAACATCTTTTTACAATTCGGAAGTCCCTCCGCACGCGCGGTCATGACCGTCCGTTCCGGCTCGATCGCACGGATCGCGTTCTCAACCGCACCGGCAACGCCGCCGCTGACGGCAAAGCGCAGCCCGTCCCCGCTCGCCGTGCAAAGCGGCTCGCCTTCGGCGCATTCCGAGATCACAAGCTCCTTCGCCTCCAAAATCGAGGCAAATTCCTCAAAGGTCAGAACAAAGTCCACATCGCTGCGGACGGAGTGGCGGCTTGCTTCTAACTTTTTCGCCGCGCAGGGCCCGACAAAGACCACCTTGCAGTCGGGATGCTGCTTTTTGATAAGTCTCCCTGTCAGCACCATCGGCGTCAGCGCCATGGAGATATAGGGCGCAAACTCCGGGAACAGCTTTTTCGCCATCACTGACCATGCCGGGCAGCAGGAGGTCGCCATAAACGGCTGCTCCGACGGCACCTTTTCCAAGAAATCCTTCGCTTCCTCGATCGTGCAGAGATCCGCGCCGACGGCGACCTCCACGACATCGGCAAAGCCCAGTTCCCGGAACGCCGTGCGAATCTGCCCCGTGGTCACATTGCCGAATTGTCCCGCAAACGCCGGCGCAATGGCGGCATAAACCGGCGTGTCGCTCTTGAGCGCTGTGATCGTCTGAAAAATCTGACTTTTGTCGATGATTGCGCCGAAGGGGCAGCTCACAAGGCACATACCGCAGGAAACGCATTTGTCATGGTCGATTTCCGCCCTGCCATACTCGTCGGAACGAATGGCGTTCATACCGCAGACCTTCGCGCAGGGGCGCTCATGCTTGACAATGGCGTGATAATCGCAGGCATTCACACAAAGACCGCACTTCACGCATTTCTCCTCGTCAATGCATGCGCCGCCCTGGCGAATACTCACCGCCTTTTTCGGGCAGACCTCCATGCAGGGATGCTCCAAGCAGTTCTGACAGGCGTTGGTCACAAAAACTCTGTTCTCGTCGCAGCGGTTGCAGGCGAATTTAATAATGTCAATCAGCGGCGGCTCGTAGTATTTTTCATCGATCAAGCTCGCGTCAATCCCGTGACGGACGGAGGAGTAACTGCAAAACTTCCGCAAAGACAACCCCATCGCCGCGCGCAGCCGCTCCGCAACGACCTCCCGCTCGACAAACACGCTGTCGCGGTACTGCGCCATCTCCCCGGGGATAATCTTATAAGGCAGATTCTCAAACTTCTTCGCGTCCCACCCCTCAAAGGCAAGCCGCGCGACCTCGGTAAAGATCCTGCTCCGCAATCTGGACTTTGTCGTCTTAATCCCTCGCATTCCAAGCACTCCTCTCTTTCTCACAAAGATGGCATGCCATGCCATTCCCCATTGCCCCCATTTTAACACAAACCCGCTCCACCGTCAACTCCGCCGCCTACCTCTCATTTGACAAAACCACCTGTAGACCGGGGACATGTCCCCGCCGGTGTAGGAACTACCGAATATGTACAAATGTGTTCGTCCGTACCGTCAGCCGCTTACACGGACGGCACGCCGAGTCGTCGTGCCCTACAACCATGAAACGCATCCTTGCTGTAGGACGCGCCGACCCCGGCGCGCCGGTGCAGGAACGGTCTGCTCACATACAAAATGTGTCAAGGAACCCGTCCCCGTGACACAAATTTGCACGGCGGCAAAATTTCAAAGAATTTGGGAAAGCTCTATTGACAACTACGGTAAAATCGTATATTATGTAAGTACGATAAAATCGTAGAAGAGACAGAAGCAATCCTATGACAAGAACGTTTATTTACACGGAGCCATTTCGGCGCTGCTGGAAAGCAATGGGTTTGGGTGATAATGACTTGCTTATGTTGGAGGCAGCGCTTCTTGAAAATCCGCAGCTTGGTGATGTAATTGAAGGAACCGGCGGGGCAAGAAAGATGCGTATTCAACTGGAGGGGCGCGGTAAAAGCGGCGGAGGCAGAGTGATTTATCTGGATGTTTTTGAACAGGAGAATTTGTATCTGCTCTTTGCATATCCTAAAAATGTACAGGAGAATCTTACCCCTGACCAGAAAAAGGCCATTCGAAAGATGATCGAAGCTATTCGGAAGGAGTGATTGTATGTCTGAACTGCGCTTTGAATCTTCCCTCTCAATGGAGGAAATCGAGAACAATTTCAAAGATGTAGACTTCTTTTCCGGCATTATGGACGGCTTGCAGGAGGCTCTTGCATATACCAAGGGGAAAGCTGCGGCTGATACTTTTGCAAGAAAGAGATCTTTGCCTACTGTCAATGTCGCAGAAATACGCACATCCCTTAATATGACACAAAAGGCGTTTGCCGAGATACTTGGTGTATCGTGCCGCACCGTTGAGGCGTGGGAGAGTGGAAAGAGCACGCCGACACCGACAGCAAAAAAATTGATGTTCCTTATTCAAGGAGATCATTCTCTCATTCAGAAATTGTCTTAAATTTCCCCTTACCGCTAATCGCCATACGCATACCAACTATATAGCAAAACGTCAATCTACGCATCAAAAGCATAATAAACAGTATTAGAGACCGGAACCTTTGATATGATTCCCCTAAAGTAGACCACGGAAATAGCCAAAGTCAACTTCCGGGGGATCATTTCACACCCCTACCCGGTTTTTTTCAAGCCATGTTGCGACTAACGGCAAATCAAGATTTTCTTGAGTTTTTGTTTTGCTGAAAAATGTTGTGAAATATATGGAAAAAGCACTCAAACCGTTAAGTCTGAGTGCTAAATGTTGGAGCTGCTATCCAGATTCGAACTGGAGACCTCATCCTTACCAAGGATGCGCTCTACCTGCTGAGCTATAGCAGCATTTCCGACAGCTCTGATATTATAGCAAGGGATATCCCGTCTGTCAACTCTTTTTTTCAAAATTTCCGACTTTTTTCTCCACCCTGCCCCGGGATGCGGGCAGGGTGGCTTTTATTTCGGCAGGATGACGCGGAAGGTCGAGCCTTTATTTGGCTTACTGACGACCTCGATCAGTCCGTCGGAAAGCTCGACAATGCGTTTGACCAGGGCTAAGCCCAGGCCGTTGCCAAGTGCCTTATGGGACGCGTCGCCCTGATAGAATTTTTCGAAGATGCGCTCCTGCACCTCCTGCGTCATGCCGCAGCCGTGGTCGGTAATGCTGACAACAACGCACTCCTTTTGGTCAAGCAGGCGGATCTCAATGGACTGCCCGCGTTCGCTGAACTTGACGGCGTTCGAAATCAGATTTGTCCAGACGTGCATCAGCAGTGCCTCGCAGCCGTTCAGTGTAACCTCGTCCAGATTGACATTGAAGACAATGTCCTTCTCCACCCACGCGGATTCAAGCGATACGACGGACTGCCGGAGCTGCTCGTCCAAACGGAAGTCCTTATACTGCTCCGCCAGCGATTTACTCTCGATCTTGGAAAGCATGAGGATGTTTCCGACCAGATCGCTCAGACGGTGCGTGTTAAAGAGGATCTTATCCAAATACTCTCCGCGCTCCTCCGCCGTGAGCGTCGGCTCCTGCAAAAGCATGGCATAGCCCTCAATGGCAGTCAGCGGTGTCTTGAATTCGTGCGAAACATTCGCCACAAAGTCGTTGCTCAGCGTAGAAATGCTGTTCAGCTCGCGTACCATCGCATTAAAATTGCGGAAGGTCGTCTGCACTTCCTCCAATTTGCTTGAATCGCTGACGGTGATATTAAAATTCCCGCGGGCAACTTCCTTTGATGCTTTACTGAGCTTTACCATCGGCGCAAGGATGCGTCTGCCGATAAAATAGCTCATCAGCGCCGCCGCGACCGCCGCCACGACAAACAGGGAAACAAGCATAGAAAAGCTGAGTTGATAGACTACACCAAGCGCGTCGAGCAGAAACAGCACGCCTGCGACCATGCCGGCGGAAAAAAGAATGATAATGAAGATAATCAGATAATAATACGTCCGCATACGCGGCGAGAGCTTCTCATTCATGCCGCTTCACCGCCTTATAGCCGATGCCGCGCACGGTGACAATTTCGAAATCCGGATTGTCCCGGAAGCGGTCGCGCAGGCGGTTGATATGCACGTCAACCGTGCGCGCCTCGGTCTGCGACTCCACGCCCCAAATGTCGTCCATAAGCTGCTGGCGCGTAAAAATATGGTTGGGCGACGAGATGAGCTTATATAAAAGCAGGAATTCCTTCTGCGGCAGAATGGTCTCCGCACGCCCGCTGCGGACGGAGAAGGAGTCATATTCAAAGGTCGTGCCGCCGATGCTCTGCCGCCGCTCCGCGACAATCTGCGCTCTGCGGAGAAGGGCATGGACGCGCAGGACAAGCTCATTGACATTGATCGGCTTGACCATATAATCGTCCGCACCGGCAATAAAGCCGAATTGCATATCCTGAAAGCTGTCCTTTGCGGTAATCATCAGCACAGGGAGCTGATTCCCCGCATCCCGCAGGGAACGCACGAGCGCATAGCCATCCATCCGCGGCATCATGATGTCCGAAATGACCAGGTCGATATACTCATGCTCGAGCGCCTCAAGTGCCTCTGCGCCGTCGGACACGCCGATGGCATGAAAGCCGTTTCTTGTCAGCACGCGGCAAAAAAGCTGCTGCAGCTCCGCGTCATCCTCCGCGACCAAAATCTTGAACATTGTGTTTTCACCTCTGCTCTTCAGTATACCATAGCATCGCGCGGATGGAAAGGAAAAATCAACGAAAATTTATTGTCCCGTTGATATTGAGTTGATAATTCATGACTATACTTTAGGTAAAAGAGAAAGAATCGGTGTAGGTGATGCAGATGAAAGAAAAACGCACGCGCAAAGAAAAGCGGGCGCTTCGAAAACAAGACCTTCAGCGGCGGCTCAAACGCAAGAGCCGCGCCACACTGATCACCTACGCAGTCATTCGCGTGCTGATTCTCGCAGTGATGGCGCGCTCGCTGTTTGCGGGCAGGACGGAAAACGTCTTCACCTGTCTGCTCTCTCTGCTTTTGCTCTATCTCCCCTCGATTGTCGAGCGAAAGCTTGAAATGCATCTGCCCACTGCGCTGGAGATCACGGTCGTTGTATTCATCTTTGCCTCCGAGATTTTGGGCGAGATTGCGTGCTTCTATGTCACCGTTCCGTTTTGGGACAAGGCGCTGCATACAATCAGCGGCTTTATCTATGCGGCGGTCGGCTACTCGATGGCGGACATTCTCAACCGCGATAAGCGCACCAGCTTCCGCCTCTCCCCCGCCTTTCTCGCCGTGGTGGCGTTTTGCTTCTCCATGACCATCGGCGCGCTATGGGAAATCTTTGAATTCTCGGTGGATAATCTTCTGATGAAGGATATGCAGAAGGATACCGTGATACAGCATATCACCTCTGTCACGCTTGACCCCACGCGGAGCAACATTCCGATCACGATCTCCGGCATTACGGACACCGTCGTCAACGGTGAGAGTCTCGGTTTGGGCGGCTACCTCGACATCGGGCTGTATGATACCATGGAGGATCTAATCGTCAATATGATTGGCGCTTTGGTGTTCAGCGTCGGCGGTTTTTTCCAGCAGAAGAGAAAGCACCGCTCCAAAATGGCGGAGTATTTCGCCCCCGTAGCGGACATAAACATAGAGGAGGTTGCACAAAATGAGTGAAGAAGAAAGAGAAAAAATAGAAAAGGCGCAGCATGCGGATACCGACCGTATCTTCACGCTGCCGAATATGCTGAGCTTTTTGCGCCTTTTGTTGATTCCTGTCATTGTCTTTCTCTACGACCGCGGGCAGTATTGGGGCGCGTTCGGCGTTCTCGTCCTGTCCGGCGCGACGGATGTGATTGACGGCTGGATTGCCCGCACCTTCCACCTTGTCTCCGATTTCGGCAAGGCAATTGACCCCGTTGCTGACAAGCTGACACAGATTGCGGTGCTTTTATGCCTGATGCCGATGAAATACTGGTGGGTCGTCGGCATTTTGGTCTTCAAGGAGGTTACCATTGGGCTGCTGTCGCTTTTGGCGCTGCACCGTACGCGCAAGGTCTACAGTGCCGGCTGGTACGGCAAGCTCTGCACCGTCGTGATTTACCTTTCCATGGGCATTCTCATTCTTTGGGAGGTTCCCTCGCTGTTTGTTCTGATCGACGCAATCGTGATCTCGGCGCTCGTTCTGCTGTCCTTTGTCAAGTATTTTATCTATTTCACAAGGATCCTGCGTGATGCCCGCGCAAAGGAGCCGCGGGAGAACACATGAGACGGCGTTTTTTGGAGTTCTGGGTGGAACGCCGCGAGCGGATCGGCAACCGCCTGCGTTACGGCTCACAAAAGCGCTATGTCCGCTGTCCCGCATGCAAAGCGGTGCAGTCGATCCCCGTTAGCCACGGGCAGACCAAGGTCGTCTGCCGCCGCTGCGGAGAGATCTTTTTACGAAGAATGTAAAAAACGACCTGACGGTGTTTTGCCGTCAGGTCTCATTTATTGTGGGGCGGGAACATATCTCCGCAGATGCAGGAAGTTACGGGCTGCGTACAAAGTAGCGAAAATCAAGCAGTAGATTGCCACGTCGCTGCGCTCCTCGCAATGACACGGGGAAGGCTACCCTCATTTGTCATTGCGAGGAGCGCAGCGACGTGGCAATCTCTTGTAGGAACTGCCGACTGTATACGAGCCCGGCGGCACATATCGTCTGCCGCTTTGCGGTCTTAGGGGACATGTCCCCGCCCTACATGGCGCTCCGGCGTTTGGATTATTCGATCTTCGTAAAGCGCCGGTAGGTCTTGCCGTCGCGTTCCACCAGCTCATTCCACATGGATGCGGGACGCACCCAAATCCCCCGTTCGCCGTAGAGCGCGCGGTAGACGACCATCTCCTCCAGCGTCTCCGAATGCCGCGCGGTATACAGCACCTCATATTCATTGCCCTTAAAATGGCGATATTTTCCCGGTACGATCTCCATATTGCATCCCTCCTGTGCATATGATACCAGCCTGCACGCATCCATGCAAGTTTTTTCTTTTCTTTCCCGGGAAATTGTGGTATACTATATTCCGACTTATCTGATAACAATCACGGAGGCACTATGGAAGAACTGCTGCAAACTCTCGCGGCTGAGCTGAATCAGCCGCTGCAACATGTCAAAAATGTCGTGGAGCTGCTTGATGAGGGCAACACCATTCCATTCATCGCCCGCTACCGTAAGGAGCTGCACGGGGCGATGGACGACACCACCCTGCGCACCCTCGCAGACCGTCTGCAATACCTGCGCAATCTCGCGCAGCGCCGTGAGGAAATTCGCAAGTCCATCGCCGCGCAGGATAAGCTGACAGACGAGCTTTCCGCCGCCATTGACGGCGCCGCAACCCTTTCGGAATTGGAGGATCTCTACCGTCCCTATAAGCCCAAGCGCCGCACCCGTGCGACCGTGGCAAAGGAAAAGGGCTTGGAGCCGCTGGCGTTGAAGCTCTTCGCACAGGAACGCGAGCTGCCCGCGCCGGATGAATTGGCTCAATATTATGTAAACTCAGAGCTTGGCGTGAATACCATCGAGGAAGCACTCGCAGGCGCGTCAGACATCGTCGCGGAGATGATTTCGGATGATGCCGCCATCCGCAAGGCGCTGCGCTCACTCATGCAGCGGATGGCGCTCATGCGCACGACCGCCGCCAAGGGAAAAGAGGAGGAGACCTCCGTCTATCAGCTCTACTATGACTTTTCTCAGCCGCTTTCCAAATTACAGGGGCATCAGGTTTTGGCAATCAACCGCGGTGAGCGGGAGGGCTTCTTGAAAGCCGCCATTGAAGTTGACCGTGAACAGGCGCTCATCTGTGTGCGCCGCGCCGTCCTGATTCCGGGCAGCAGCGCGACCGCCTTTGTCC
>JBJFGB010000056.1:0-4168 GCA_051892295.1 Faecousia sp.
TCAGATCGGGCTTGACGCAGTTGTTGGGGCAGCCGCCGACGGCGATCTTGAACTTATGGGGTAACGTCACGCCGTGATAGCCAACGTAGAAGCGCTCGTGCAGCTTCTCGGACAGACCGTAGGTGTCCGCCAAACCGTACTGACAGGTTGTGCCCTTACAGGAGACGACAGGACGCACCAAGGAGCCGGTGCCGCCGGTGGACAGCCCGCGCTCGTTCAGGAAGTCAATCAGCGGTTGGATATTCTCATGCTTGACGCCCTGAATCTCCAGCGTCAGGCGGGTCGTCATGGTGACTGCGCCGGAGCCGAAGCGCTCGGAGGCCTCGGCGATGGTGCGATGCTCTGCGGCGGTGATCTTGCCGTTGCGGGTGATCACGCGGACATTGAACACATCGGGATAGCGCTTATCCTGCAAGCAGCCCAGTGCCTTGACACGCTTGATCTCCTCGGGAGGCAGCGTGCCGCCTTGGAACTGTACCTTGACTTCGTTGACGAATGCGCCGCCCTCTAACACGCGGGTGTTGGTATAGCCGAGGGCTTTCAAACGGTTTTGCAGGAAATAGCCGCGCTTGCCCTTGGCGCAGACCAGCAGAAGCTTGTCCTCCTTACCGATGCCGTCAAGGGGCGCATTGACCTTGCTCAGTTCCACCCACTTTGCGCCGGGAATGGAGGGTGCGGGATGGGCGTCAAGTACGCGGTAGCTTCGTGCCTTTCCGGCAGCGTATTCGGCGGGCGTGAAGGTCTCAAACGCGCCGGACATTTTGTTTTCCAAAATATAGCACGCCTGCACGAAGGGATGAATGGCAGTGGAGAAGGGAGGGGCGTAGGAAAAGTCCAGCGTATCAAAATCCTCCACCTTGGCACCCATGGCAATTCCCGTAACCGCGATGTCTACCATCTTGTCAACCGCGCCCGCGCCCACGACCTGAATGCCCAGCAGCTTATGTGAGCTGCGGTCGGCAATCAGCTTCGTCACAAAGGTGGCGGAGTCGGGATAATAGTGCGCCTTGTCATCCGTCACACAGGTCACGGTAACGGCGTCAAAGCCTGCGTCCTTTGCCTGCGCTTCCGTCAGACCGGTACGACCTGCGTTCAGATCCCTTGCCAGCTTGACAACGCCGGTGCCCAAACAGCCGCCGTAGACCGCGTCCTCGCCGGTCAGATTCTTGGCAAGGCACCGGCCGGTGATGTTCGCCGTAGAGCCCATGGCGGACCATTGCGCTTTGCCCGTGATGCGGTTATAGACCTGCGCACAATCGCCGACGGCGTAAACATCGGTTAAGCTCGTCTGCTGATGCTTGTCTACAACGATGGTGCCGCGATTCATTTCCATACCAGAGTCTGCCAAAAACGCGGTGGCGGGGCGGACACCGATGGCAAGCACCACCAAGTCCCCTTCAAAGGTGCCGACACTGGTGCGGATGCCGGTGGCGCTTTCGCTGCCTAACACTTCCTCTAAACCCGCGCCCGTGACAATGCGCAGCCCTCTTCGTTGCAGCTGTCGGCGGAGATAGCCTGCCAGCTCTGCGTCAAACAGATTGGGCATGATTTGATCCGCCATGTCGACGACGGTGACCTTCAGTCCCTTTGCCATCAGATTCTCGGCAATTTCCAAGCCGATAAAGCCGCCGCCGACCACAACGGCGCTGCGGCAGTGCGCTTCGTCGATGTAGGAACGCAAGCCAATCGCGTCGTCCGGCGTGCGCATAGTGAATACGCCGCGCAGCGCGGTGCCTGCGACATTGGGAACAAAGGGAACAGCGCCAGTGGCAATGACGAGCTTGTCATATGTAACAGTCTCGCCGTTGGCAAAGCGGACGGTTTTTGCGGCAGCGTTGATGCCGACAGCCTCCATTTCGGTTCGAACCTCCACGCCGGTCAGACCTGCGTATTTTTCGGGCGTGTTCACGATCAATTCCTCGCGCGTCTCGATGCTTCCGCCGACATAGTAGGGAAGACCGCAACCGGCGTAGGAGATATCCTTGCTTTTGGTGTAAACAGTGACTTTTGCGCTGCGATCCTGCCGTTTTAGCTTTGCTGCGACCTTTGTGCCGGCAGCCACGCCGCCGATGACAATGACATTCATAGCTTCCGCTCCTTTTCTTTTTTGTTTTCTGAGTCCATTATAGCAATTGTTTCAGAGAAAAACAATATCAATATAAAAGCGCTGAATCAAAACTTCTTATTACGGATATATTCCCGCTCCCTTTAAGAACGAGTCTTTTTTCGCACCTTGCACAGCTTACTCTCTGCGGCGTTGCAGCAAGAAAGCGATAAGCAGACCGATTGCAAGAAGCGGTAATATAATCCACAGGTAAGGAGCGCCGCCGTCATTCGTGTCTGTTGATGCCGGGATAGAAGCAAAATCTAACACGGTGCTTCCCTGATCCAGCAGCTCGGCTTCGCTGCTCTCCGGGTCAGCGGAGAGGTCTGCAATTGCCATAACTTCAAGTTCCTGCGCCTGCGTCTGCTTCTGACGATATTGCGCAATGTACGCAGAAAGTGTAATCTCTTGACCTGAATCATATAAACTCGGCGCCGTTTCGGGTGCCTGCCGGTGATTATATTGCGAGGTGTAGGAATAGGCGATATCCAGCAACAGCTGTTCGTTGTAACGCAGGGAGAGAATCTCCATGCCGATACCCGCGCCGCGAGAATGTGTGCCGATTTGGAGAACGAGCTCCGGCGCACCGCTGATAGAGGAGAGCTTTGCGCAGTTGCAGATATACGCATATCCCTCCACCCAGGCGGGACGCTCGGTCACATTATAATCGGGGGTATGGAGATAGGACGGAAAGATCAGCGCGGAGATTTCGTTTTCTTCCAGCAACGCTTCCAGCCTGGCATAGAGCTGCTCACGCAGATAAGTACCGCCGGTGTCGTAAGCCGAGTAATTAAAAACCTCCGGCATCGAGACGGGAACAACCTCCGCGCCGCACGCAGTCAGCTCGGAAATTGCGTTTTCAAAAGCAAGCTCGATTTCGTCATCAAGCTCGGAAGCATTACGGTCATATGAGCCTTCAATCGGATAAGACAGCTCCACCAGAACACCGATTCGCATGCCCTCCAGAGCAGTTGCATTCAAATTCTCGCGATAGTTTGTTTCTCCGCCGGACATCACATCCAGCATAATTGCCTGGTCGGTTACATTACGCGTGATCGCACCGGGCGTATCCCGCGAGTAATTCAGAATCTCACAACCCTCGCGGTCGAGAAGCCCGACGGTCGGTCGCAGGGAGAGACATCCGTTCAGCGCGGAAGGATATCGCAGAGACACATTTGTATCGGTGCCGAGTCCCGCAACGCAAAGATTCAGCGAAACGGCTACCGCGCTGCCGCCGGAAGAGCCGCCGGAGGCAAGCTCCGGATTATAAGCGTTGAAGGTTTCTATCCCAAAATCGCTTAGGGAGCAGATTGCATCCTGTGCGCCGGCAGACATATTCGTCTTTCCGAGAATAACCGCCCCTTCATTAAGCAAGTACTGCACGACAGTGGCGCTTTCGGAGGGCACTGCGTTATAATAGGAATATCCGTTCGTGGTCGGATAGCCTGCGTAGTCAATATTATCCTTCACAACAATCGGGATACCAAAGAGCGCCCCCTCTGCCGTTCCGTTTGCGATAGCAGCGTCACGTTTGTCAGCTTCTTCGAGCGCATTATCACAAAGCGTAATAAAGCAATGAAAGGTATCTTCATAAGCTTCAATGCGCTCAAGATAGTATTCCGTCAATTCCCGGCAGGTGATTAGACCAAGATCAATTGCCTCACGAATTGAGGTAATGTCTGCCTCATATAAGGCGTCAAGGATCACTTGCTTCTGATCCTCGACCGGGAAGTATTCCTTGATCTCATCGTTATCCGCCGCAAACGCCTGTAAGGGAAGCAGGAAACAGAGAAGAATAAGTAAGTGCTTCATGAGTCGCACCTCTCAAATATGTTTTTCTATCTTTGGCGTTACATCATGATTTGGAAACCACCCAAAAGCTCGCCAAAGGCGGCGGCTCTGTAAGAACGACCTGACGAGACAATCAGTGCCCGAATGGAAACACACGAGATGAGAATATACTGCGCCAATGAAAACAAAAAGTCTCTTTTCCCGAAAGAAAAGAGACTTTTTTGGTCCGAGTGACTGGATTCGAACCAGCGGCCTCTTGAACCCCATTCAAGC
>JBJFGB010000057.1:0-64808 GCA_051892295.1 Faecousia sp.
CGCTGACCTCTTGAATGCCATTCAAGCGCTCTCCCAGCTGAGCTATACCCCCAAACAAATTGTCCTGCACTCAAGTGCAAGGGTATTATAGCAGACTCTTTTCAAAAATGCAACAACTATTTTTAAAAAATCTCATTTTTTTATTTTCCGCTCACGCGGTCGCAAGGCATTGGCAGGGCGCTTGCGCATGGGGGCTACAAATTACCTGCTTACGACAGTGTCTCCGAGATATGGACGCAGGGAAGAGAACGAACGCAGGCGGTCAAATCTTCATGCGTCATTCCCTTTCTGCCGCCGAACGTCGCAAGGAAGCTGAGGCATGCACCGTTTGGATTTGTCTCCCGCTCAAGCTGCAAATTTGTGACCGTCAGCTCAGCTTCGCGGGCGGCTTGCAGGAATTCTCCCAAGGAGACAGCTTGCTCCAATTCGATGTACAATTCAATCACGCGCATATGACTGCGCATGTAACGGTCCCACATATGCAAAAGCGTCAATATCACAAAAATTGACACTGCGCCGATCAGCGCGACCTCATAGAAACCGATACCGATCGCTAAACCGACACATGCGGAAGCCCACAGTCCTGCCGCAGTTGTCAAGCCCTTGATCCGATTCCTTGATGTAACAATGATTGTCCCCGCTCCGAGAAAGCCGATGCCGCTGACGACCTGCGCCGCCATGCGCACCGGATCGCCAACGCCGAACACCTGAACGGCGTATTGATTCGTAATCATCACGATGCATGCACCGATGCAGACCAGCATATAGGTACGCAGTCCCGCCGGGCGATTTTTCATTCCCCGCTCCATGCCGATTGCGCCGCCGAGAACGATTGCAGTGAGAATTCTTACAAAAACGGAAAGCAGCGTCAGTTCACGCAGTTCAAACATGGGACGACCTCCTTGCTCAGATTCCGTGCCGTTTGCAGTGTTATTATCATAGCAAATCAACACTGAAAAAGCAAGCCGCGCGTCCATTTCTTTCCTATACTTTTCTGCTTGACACATACCCCTATACTTTTCTGCTTGACACATA
Source organism: Faecousia sp. (assembly GCA_051892295.1). GTDB lineage: Bacteria > Bacillota > Clostridia > Oscillospirales > Oscillospiraceae > JAZOXB01. The sequence goes on from JBJFGB010000057.1 coordinate 1,036, forward strand.
CCCCATAGGGGTATATAATAAGGATGAATAAGAGAAGAAAGGAAGGTAAACGCTATGGAGAAAGAAGCTTGCTGCTGCGCAAAGACCAAAGAGCGCTCACCGGAGGAATATCGCAGCTTGATCCACCGTTTGAATCGTATTGAAGGGCAGGTGCGCGGCATGAAAGGAATGCTGGAGCGAAACGCCTATTGCACGGACATTCTCGTGCAATCCTCCGCAATCAGCGCAGCGCTTAACGCTTTTAATCGGGAATTGCTTGCAAATCATATTCGCACCTGTGTTGTCGATGATGTTCGTGCAGGCAAGGACGAAGTCATCGATGAGCTGGTTGCAACGCTGCAAAAGCTAATGAAATAGAGGAGGTCAGAATATGCAACAATACGCTGTCACAGGCATGAACTGCGCCGCGTGCAGTACCCGTGTGGAAAAAGCGGTCCGTGCGGTCGAGGGTGTGACAGATTGCTCCGTCAGTCTGCTGACAAACTCCATGGGCGTGGAGGGCACCGCCTCTGAGCAAGCAATCATTGCAGCGGTGGAGGCTGCGGGTTACGGCGCTTCCCGTAAGGGAACCGAAAAAGCAGCGCCGCAGGAGGCGGATGCGCTAAAGGATCGGGAGAGTCCCCTGCTAAAGCGTCGTCTGATTGCCTCGGTAGGTTTCCTTCTCGTGCTGATGTATTTCTCAATGGGGCATATGTTCGGGCTGCCCTTGCCGCGCTTTTTTGAAGAGAATCATGTTGCTGTTGGGCTGGTGCAGCTTCTTCTGTCCGGCATCATCATGGTCATTAATCAGCGATTTTTTATCAGCGGTTTTAAAAGCCTATGGCATCGCGCGCCGAATATGGATACCTTGGTTGCTCTCGGTTCGATGGCGTCCTTCCTGTGGAGCGTGTATGCCCTCTTTGCCATGACAGCGGCACAGGCTCGGGGTGATATGATGGCGGAAATGAGCTACATGGACGAGTTCTATTTTGAGTCCGCCGCCATGATTCTCACACTTATCACCGTCGGCAAGCTGCTGGAAGCGCGCGCGAAGGGCAAAACAACGGACGCGCTGAAAAGTCTGATGAAGCTTGCGCCGAAAACCGCCGTAATCCTGAAGGACGGGAAAGAAGTCACCGTTCCCATCGAGCAGGTGCGCAAGGGCGATCGGTATGTTGTCCGTCCCGGTGAGAGCATTCCCGTAGACGGCATTGTGCTGCACGGCAGCAGCGCGGTCAACGAAGCGGCACTGACAGGCGAAAGCCTCCCTGTAGACAAGGCTGAGGGTGACCCTGTTTCCGCCGCGACGGTCAATCAGTCCGGTTATCTGGAATGTGAGGCAACCCGCGTCGGAGAGGATACGACCCTCTCACAGATCATCAAAATGGTCAGCGATGCGGCAGCGACAAAAGCGCCGATTGCAAAAGTTGCTGACAAGGTCTCCGGCATTTTTGTCCCCGTCGTGATCGGTATCGCCCTCATTACGACCCTCGTCTGGCTTTTGGTCGGTAAAGAGTTCAGCTTTGCGCTGGCACGGGGCATCTCCGTTCTGGTCATCAGCTGTCCCTGTGCGCTCGGACTTGCAACCCCCGTTGCAATCATGGTCGGCAACGGTGTCGGTGCAAAGAACGGGATTCTATTCAAAACTGCCGTCTCGCTGGAGACGACCGGCAAGGTGCAGATCGTCGCCCTGGACAAGACCGGAACAATCACGCGCGGCGAACCGAATGTAACGGAGCTTTTACCTGCAGATGGCAGCACCGCGGAGGAGCTGCTCTCTGTCGCCTTTGCCTTGGAGCAAAAAAGCGAGCATCCGCTTGCCAAAGCGATTGTGCAGGCGGCGACGGAGCGAAAGCTCTCACCCGAAAAGGTCACAGACTTTCATGCATTGCCCGGAAACGGTCTTACCGCAAGTCTGGATGGCGCTCCCTTACTCGGCGGAAGCCTCCGCTTTATCGGCAGCCGCGTCTCCATATCGGAGGCGGTGCGTTTACAGGCGGAGCGGCTGGCAGCGCAGGGCAAAACGCCGCTCCTGTTTGCCCGAGACACACGCCTGCTCGGCATCATCGCGGTCGCAGATACCATCAAAGAGGATAGCCCCCAAGCCGTCAAGGAGCTTCAGGACATGGGAATCCGTGTTGTCATGCTGACGGGAGACAATGAGAAAACCGCAAACGCCATCGGGGCGGAAGTTGGCGTCGACGCGGTGATCGCAGGCGTGCTTCCCGACGGCAAGGAGGCAGTCATTCGCACGCTGCAAGGCTACTGCAAGGTCGCAATGGTCGGCGACGGCATCAACGACGCACCCGCTTTGACGCGCGCCGATATCGGTATCGCCATCGGTGCAGGCACGGATGTCGCCATTGACGCCGCCGATGTCGTGCTGATGAAAAGCACGCTCCGTGATGTACCCGCCGCGATTCGTCTGAGCCGCGCAGCCCTGCGAAACATTCACGAAAATCTGTTTTGGGCATTTTTCTATAATGTCATTGGTATCCCTTTGGCGGCGGGCGTATGGTATCCCCTGTTCGGTTGGAAGCTGAATCCGATGTTCGGCGCAGCCGCCATGAGCTTATCGAGCTTCTGCGTGGTAACGAATGCGCTGCGGTTGAATTTCTTTCACTTGCACGATGCAAGGCAGCATCGGCGTATCGCACCCGTTTCGTTAGATGCCGCCTTGTTAAACCGGAACACAGGCGCACGCAAGCAGCTTCAAATCGAAGGCATGATGTGCGGTCACTGTGAGGCAGCCGTCAAAAAAGCCTTGGAAGCCTTGCCGCAGGTCGAATCCGCCGTCGCAGACTATCAAAAAGGGACGGCGATAGTCACTCTAAGCGCCCCAATTGACGACGAACTTCTCAAAAGCACCGTAGAGGCGGAGGACTATACCGTGCATTCCGTTACCGCATTGTAATACTGATTCTTGAGTATAAATAGTGGTTTGTAACACTGAAATCTCCATGTAGCTCGTAGGGCACGACGACTCGGCGTGCCGTTCGCGAAGCGGCAGCCGGTGCAGACGAACAAATCCGTACGCAATCGGTAGTTCCTGCACCGGCGCGCCGAGGTCGTCGCGCCCTACGGACGATGATATATAACTTTTAAATGTTACAAATCTGTTGCGGGTTCAAAGATTACTTAGATAATATCGTCCGGCTCCCCGTCCATATCTTCCGAATTCACGCTCGGGTCTGTGGGTTGTTCATCGATGCCGTCGGGTGGTTCACCATTTTCATCTGGACGTCCACCCATACCGCTGGGTACTTCACCATTGATATCGGGACGTCCGCCCATACCGCCGCGACCCCCTCCGTTTCCCCCGCCCATGCCGCCGGGGCGTCCGCCGAAGCCGCCCATACCACCGGTAGTGCCATAGAGCAGAGAGTCCATCGTAAATGTCATGTTTGCGCTGCCCGCTGTGAGCGTGTAGGTCTCTCCCTGCTTCAACTGCGGCGTGCTGAGGAGAACGCAGTCATAAGCTTTTTCTGCGGTAAAGGACACAATCGTCTTTCCGCTGCTGTCCGTCAGCGTGACGGTCGTATCCGCTTGCTGCGCGCTGACACTGAGGAGAATCGCCCCCTGTGTTGAGTCGGTGCCGAAGTTCTGTGCCATCCCCGAACTGCCTGCCGCAAGGAAGACACCGCCAGTGATCGTCGCATTGCCCGCATAATCCAGCGAGGCATTTCCGTTGTCGCTGGGTCCGAAGACATAAGTCTCACCGCCGCTGACCGTTATGCTGCCGTTGGAATCAATGCCGTCACCGGAAGCAGAAATACGCAATGTGCCGCCGCTGATGGAGATATAGGTATTTTGATCCGACGCAAATCGGTCGCCGCCGAAGCCGCTTTCATCCGTTCCGCCTGCTGCATTCAAGCCGTCATCGCTTGCGGTCACGATAATGCTGCCGCCTGAGATCTCAATCTTCTGCCCCTCCAAGCCCTCGTAGCTCTGCGTCACGGTAACCGTACCGTCGGAAATCATTAGAGTCCCGTCAGCGTGCGCGCCGTCGTCGCCGGTTTGCAAGGTCAATTCGCCGCCGGAGATTGAAATACTCCCATTGCTGTGCAGCGCATCGTCCGCCGCGTCAATGTCAAATTTTCCCCCAAGGATACATAGCACACCGCCTGCTTTCAAGCCCTTCGTGCTGGCAGTATCCTCCGTATTTGAGCTTTCCATCGGCGTGCCGAATCTGCCGAAGCCCATATTTGTCTTCGGCGCAGCATTTGCGCTGCCACCGCCGGAAGTCAGCTGATAATCTCCGTTTTCGATTTGAAGCACTGTCGCAGCACTCATTGCATCTCCCTGCGCCGTGATTTTGAAGCTGCCGTCAACAATGTAAACGCCGCCTGAGGAGGAATCATCGGCATTCTCGGCATGAATGCCGTCCTTACCGCTGTTAATGGTAAAGCTGCCGCCCGCAATCGCAACGCTGTCCTTGCCGCATAAGCCATGGCTTGCGGCAGTGACAGCATAGGTTCCGCTCGTCACGGTCAGCTCATCCTTTGAGACGATTCCGTGTCCTGCCGACGCATTTACAGTCAGGCTTCCCTCACCGTTCATTGTCAGATCATCCTTGGAGAAAATCGCCGCGTCAATGTTATTCTCATCGATTGCAATATATTCTCCGCCGTTTTCAAGCGTATTCTCGCTGCCTGCCGCCGTGGTAAGGAATACCTTATCTGCCGAGCGGATATAAAGCGCCGCAGAGCTGCTGCTTGTGACCGTCACACCGTCCAAAATCAGCTGTATCTTATCTGTTTTCTCCGCGTCAATGATGATGCTCCCGTCCTTGAGAGTGCCGCTGAGCAGATAGCTACCTTCCTCGGTGATCGTGACTACGCTCCCGGCGACGCTTACCGCATTTGAGCTGCTCGTCGCGCCGTCGCCGGTCAATGTGATACGCACGCATTCATTTTCGTCATAACCGACCTCGTAATCCCGATCACTGAAAAACTCGGCAAGCATCTCCGGTGTAGCTGCGGTTGGTGTTTGCGTAGCTTCCGTCGCTTGCGGCGTTCCGCCCGTGCCGGCACAACCGCCGAGCAACAGCAGCGCCGCAAGCAGCGACAACAGATTTGTTTTTTTCATCGTAATTCACCTCATTCAGCGTTGCAATGCGCATTACAGTTCCGCAACAGTCGTCTCCTGCGCGGAGACGCTGATCTCGAGATTGCCGTTGCGGCAACGCAGCTTGTCAATCATTTCCTTCTCGCAATTCGGTCTCCGCAGTGTCATGTCGTAGGTCAAGCGGAACAGGCTGCCCATATTCGTGGTCTTAACCTGCGTCAGCTCGTGTTTGGTCGTGTATTCTTCAAAAATATCGTCGAACACGCCCGTGTAATCAAGATCCTCCGGGATGGTAAGATGCATCGTTCTGTGCAAGCCACGGTGAATGCCGAAGCTGAAATGCGTGCAGAGCATCAGGGCAGCACACATCAAGAGCGAAAACAGCAGTGCGTAGGCAAGATACCCCATTCCGCAGATCAAGCCCGCTCCCATCGCAATAAAAATCGCGCAGATTTCTCTTGCCGTACCCTGCGCGGAACGGAACCGCACCAAACCGAACGCGCCTGCAACCGCCACACCGGTGCCGATATTTCCGTTAACCATCATAATAATGACGCAGACGACCGTTGGCAAAAGTGCCAACGTAACAGCAAAGCTCTTTGTACTGCGCGTGCGGTAGAGATAAGCCCCTGTCAGGAGCGCACCCGCTGCCAGCGCGCAGACGATGCAGAGCAAAAAGTCCGTTACGGAGATGACCCTCGTGATATCCGTGTCGAAGAGTCCTTGAAAGATTTTATCCAACATTGCTGATTCTTCCTTTCCTTTGACGAAGCAGCATATCTGTATATGCGGCGCCGTATTTTGAAAATGATGTCTTGAAAATTTTCTCACTGCTGAGGCATTGCGTCAGCCAAAGCGGAATGGCCTCCGGCGTCTTGATCTCCATCAGCGTTCCGCCCTTCGGCAAAAGCGGTGTACCATAAACCGGTGCGGCTAAAGAAAGCGCTTCGCAGCGATAGAGAATGTTTTCATCCATTGTCACGCGAAGCTCGCCGCCCCCCGCTGTATAAAACGCCTCCCTCTCATAGGAGAGGAATACCTTCGGCGCAAGCGATTGATAATACCGCCGAAAATAGTTGATTTCGTTTGCGATTTGACTCTCGATCGGCAGGTCGATTCCCTTGCTCAGGCACTCAATCGCACCGCTTTGACGCAATAAAATTCTCCGTTTGTAGACGACATCCTGATATTTCTTCTTCAATTCAACAAACACAGGCTCGTCAGCCTCCGCCGGTCGATAGCTTCGTATCCGGAGCTTTTCCTTGTACACAGGCCGCTCCAGCGAGCGTCGAATCAGGCGATAGCTGTCCGTGTCAAAATATAGATTTCGTATGGTCGTCCGCCCATACCGGTCGAGCTGCATATGCCCCTGCATTGCAGCAAGCACAGCTCTTTTCTGCTGCGGGGTCAGCAGGAATTTTAACTCATACCGTTTAAAAACCGTCTGCATTTTCGCACCACCGTTTTGCCTTTCGTTCCCTGTTTGTATCCTCATTCTATCACTGCTACCTTAGGCAAACTTAAAACGGCAGACGCTTCTGCTTGACGACTCTTAAACTCCGTTTAATGTTCGGTGCTTAGATTATAAATAAGAGGTGAAGATTATGAAACTCCTGCTTGCGGAGGATGAGCGCTCACTTTCCAAGGCGCTCACCGTTATTTTGGAAAAAAACAACTATCTCGTCGATACCGTCTATGACGGAGCCGAGGCGATGGAATACCTGCGCGCCGACCGTTATGACGGCGTGATTCTTGATATTATGATGCCGAAAGCAGACGGAATCACGGTCTTAAAGAATCTCCGCAGCCGCGGCGACAATACTCCCGTGCTGCTTCTGACGGCAAAAGCAGAGGTAGATGATAAGGTTCTGGGGCTGGACAGCGGCGCAAACGACTATTTAACCAAGCCCTTCGCCGCCAAGGAGCTGCTTGCGAGGATCCGTGCCATGACGCGCGCGCCCGCCGTGCAAACTGCCTCAGAACTGACCTTCGGAAACATCACGCTGAACTGCGCCAACTTCCTGCTCTCCTCCCCTTACGGCAGCTTCCGCTTGACCGGGAAGGAATTTCAGATGATGGAATTGATGCTGCGCGACCCACAGCAGTTAATCTCGACAGAGCGTTTCTTCGAACGCATCTGGGGCTATGACAATGACGCGGAGCTGAGCGTCGTTTGGGTATACATCTCGTATCTTCGAAAAAAACTAAACGCCCTGCAAGCAAACGTGCAAATCAAGGCAACCAGAAACGCAGGCTACACTCTGGAGGAAAAAAATGATTCGAAAGCTGCGCATTAAATTTATTGCACTGTCGATGTTTTCTCTGTTTCTTGTTTTGCTCCTTATTATGGGCACGGTCAACCTTCTGAATTATCGGGATATTCTCGCAACCGCTGACGAGACGCTTTCCCTTCTGTCGGAAAACAACGGTAGGTTTCCGCAGGCTGACGGTAAGCCGCGCCAAGGTGACGCGCTAAGACCGAGGGATATGTCCCCGGAGCTTCCGTATGAGTCCCGTTACTTCTCCGTTCTTTTAAAGGAGAACGGTCAGACAGTCTCTGTCGATACGGGTAAGATCGCCGCCATCGACTCCCACACGGCAATCAACTACGCGCAGCAGATTTATCAGAGCGGAGAAACGAGGGGTTTTGTCAATGACTATCGTTATCTCTGTGTCAAGGAGACAATCGGTATCCGCATCATCTTTTTGGATTGCGGCAGAAATCTCTCTACCTTTCACAGCTTTCTTTGGGCAAGCTGTGCCATTTCGCTTTTCGGACTTTTGGCGGTTTTTCTTCTGATGCTTCTGTTTTCCGGCAGAATCATCAAGCCCGTCTCTGTCAGCTATGAAAAGCAAAAGCAATTCATTACCGACGCAGGTCATGAGCTGAAAACCCCCATCTCCATCATTGACGCGGACGCGGAGGTCTTAGGGATGGCGTTGGGCGAAAACGAATGGCTGCAAGACATCCGCCGCCAAACGGAACGCCTCGCAACGCTGACCGGTGACCTAATCTCTCTTTCTCGCATGGAAGAGCAGGCTCCCCTGCAAATGCTCACCTTCCCGTTTTCCGACATGGTCGAGGAGACGGCGCATTCCTTCCTCGCGCGGGCAAAACAGCAGAATAAGTCTCTGGCGCTGTCCGTCGAGCCGATGCTCTCGGTTTGCGGCGATGAAAAAGCGTTGACACAGCTGGTAACGATCCTGCTGGACAACGCACTGAAATATTCCGATGACGGCGGTCATATCATCCTGCGCTTATCGCATAGCGGAAAGCTTGTCCGTTTGACCGTAGAAAATTCCTCTGCACCGATCGACGCGGCGCAGCTATCGCAGCTTTTTGACCGTTTCTATCGAGGCGACCGCTCCCGAAGCTCACAGACGGGCGGCTACGGTCTCGGCTTATCTATCGCCAGGGCAATCGTACAGGCGCATAAGGGAAAAATTACGGCTTCAAGCCCCGACGGACAGTCCGTCCTGATCACGGTAACGCTCCCGCGCTGAGCGCAGAAAAACGGTATGCCTTCTCCCCTTCTGCACATACTATCCCTGAGGTGATTGTATGAAAGAAAAGGAGCTGCCATTGGGCTTTGGGATGGCTTTAGCGCAAAACGAGGCAGCTATGAAAAGGTTCGAGTCTCTGACGGAAACGGAAAAGCAATCCGTTTTGGAGCAGGCGCACCATGTCCATTCGAAACGCGAAATGCAGCAACTGGTCTCCGGTATCTCTGGACACGGCGAAGATCCGGGGATTCACGGGACAAGCTAAGGCGGAGGTGTTTTTATGGCGAAACAGGGTATGAAGCGCCCGGAAATCAGCAGTCAGAAGCAGAAAAACGAGTTCCCACCCGTACCGGAGCTTCAAGGAAAGGCAAAGCACAGCAAGAAGCCTGCCAGACCGATCATCGCGGGAACGGAAGCGCCCTCGCAGAAGGTCTATCATTCCACGCCGCACAGCGAGAAACCGATCTCCCCAATCTATCCGGTGATTGACAACGATCTTGCGCGCGACAATTTAGAAAACGACATTCCCGCCGCAGACCTGACCGACTTATAAATGGCACACTGCTCCTCTGCTTTACCGAAGAAAGCGTATTTCCGCAAAGTCATCGGCGATCTAAACGAGTGCAGGATGCTATATCATTTTTATTCATAGAGGTCTGCAACTCATCGAAAAAACACGAAAATCCCGCACTCTAAACGAATGCGGGATTTTTGGAATATGGCGGAGTGAGAGAGATTTGAACTCTCGCGCGCTTTTTACACGCCTACTCCCTTAGCAGGGGAGCCCCTTCGGCCTCTTGGGTATCACTCCGAATCAAGAAACGATATATAGAAGAGAATGGCGGAGAGAGTGGGATTCGAACCCACGGCGCATTGCTGCGTCACCGGTTTTCAAGACCGGCTCCTTAAACCGCTCGGACATCTCTCCGAATCATAGCTTGATTATATTAGCACGAATCTTCCCTTTTGTCAACTCCCTATATCTATTTTTTTCGGGCAAAATCGTTCCCGAAACGCGCAGCAGCAAAAATCCGCACACGACCACGGGCCAAAGACCTGCGTGCCAGAAACAGGTCAGATAGCAGGAAAATGCAATCAGCACCAGGAGGCAAAACGCCGCGATACCCCTTTCCAATGCGCGCGCTGCACGGTCGTTCAGAAGAAGATGCAGCAATGCACGCAAAATTCGTCCGCCATCCAGCGGATAAAACGGCAGCAGATTGTAGGCAAGCAGGCAAAAATTTACGAGGGCAAATAAGGGCGCTCTTTGGGAAAACAGCAGAAGCATGATCCCGTTGACCGTCGGGCCTGCCAACGCGGCTGCGATTTCCTTTCGATAAGGCAGCAGCTCCGTCTCAATCACCGCCCCGCTCACTGCCAGCCGCAGCTTATATACCCGCACACGCAACAGCCGGAGCATAACCAGATGCCCTGCTTCATGAAGTGTTACGGCTGCAAGGAAGGGTGTAAAGGTGTGTGCGGGGTCAAAATAGTAATACGCGCAGAGGAACGCCGCGAAAGCAGACGAAATATCAAGACTGCATTCCTTCACGGAATACCTCCACAGCCTCCTTGATTCCCTCTCCGTCGGAGAGTGAAGAGATCATGGAGGAAATCGCCTGCGCTACACGGCTGTCCTCCATTCCCGAAATCCAACCACCCACTCGCTCGGCAACGGCCGGATACGCCTGCTTCAGCGCAACCGTTAAAGCAAGCAAAAGCAGGAGCAAGCAGATTTTTTTCCGCACCCATCGAAAGACCATTTCTCTCACCCCAAAATATTTTATGGAGATTTTACCAAATTATACTTTAAGGCTTGACAAATCAAAAATAAATGCATATAATATCTTTGCTTTCGGGGTGTGGCGAAGTTTGGTATCGCGCTTGGTTCGGGACCAAGAGGCCTCGGGTTCAAATCCCGACACTCCGACCAAAACACAATAATCCGAGCCTGTTCCTCCCTGAGAGAAATAGGTTCGGATTATTTGTTTTTTCGAGACGCTTGATGATGCGCACTTCCGGAACGGCGTCATCGAGCGCCCCACCTCCAACTCAAGAGGTCCACGGAAGAAAAAGCCAAATTGAAACAGAAGGATGTCGTCACGAAAAACTTCGTCAGTTGTGCGTATAACCTGGATACCGGGTGTATGGAATTGCGATAAGCAAATGGCGGGGTATGTACTCCATTGTTAAAACCTATCTAATGTAACACATCCTTGACAAGCCTACAGCAAACGCAGCGTTGTTCCCGTCATACCGGTTTCGGACGAATCCGCTGCTACCTGCGAATGCTCTGTCAGCGCGCAAAACCGTAACCGATATGCGCCGCGCAGTGGGCGTCGCTGGACGGGAGCACTTCTCCGCCCCTTTGCCGGATATACGCCAGCAGCGGCGGCGCAGGATACGGAACCTCCCGGTATCCTCTCGATATTCCCCCGGTGTTGATTTCAAAGGGAATCCGGAAGGGCAGCAGCGCATCGACCGCCGCCTCGGCAAGGGACAGATAGTCCCGGCTGTTCTCGTCGAAGAGCGGCGTTTTGTGGTTGAACTTCGTCACAAGGTCAAAATGACCGACGATGTCCGTGCGCTTGGAGGAAAGACGGGCGACGCTCTCGTAGTACGCGCGGCACATTGCGAGCCAGTCCCCGCCGTAATACCGCTGCACCGCCTTTCGGAGCGTCTCGACGTTCTCGTCGATTGGGCAATAGTCCTCCCCGTTTTTCAGATAGTGCACGGAGCCGATGACATAATCGAAGCCGTCCGTCGGCATATCGGAGTAAAGATCCAGCTCCACACCGCACAAAACCTTTATCACGCCCCGATATTTCTCCTTCAGCGCCGCGACCGTGCGGAGATATTCCCCGATCCGTTCCTTTTTCACGCAATAGCTCTCGTCAAAGGGCGTATACGAATGGACGCAAAGCCCGATCCCCTCAAGCCCCAGCTTGACCGCCGCCTGTACCATTTCCTCCGGCGTGTTTTTTCCGTCACAGAAATTGGTATGCACATGAAGATCCTGTAGCGTCATTGGGTCATTTTCTCCTGTTTGACCTTGTGGTCAATGATGTGGCGGGAGGCAAGCTCCCGATGAACATCCTCCACGGTGATGCCCATCTGCACCATCAGCACCATGACATGATAGGCAAGATCGGCGATTTCATAGACGGTTTCCTTTTTGTCCTCCGCCTTTCCCGCGATGATGACCTCCGTGCATTCCTCGCCCACCTTTTTTAAAATCTTATCCAATCCCTTGTTGAAAAGGTAGGTGGTATAGGAGCCTTCGGGACGCTCGGTCTTTCGCCCCTCCAGCAGACGGTACAGCTCCGTAATACTGAATTCGGACAGCGCATCATTCTGCCACAGGGGGTTTTCAAAGCAGGAAAAGCTGCCGGTATGGCACGCAGGGCCTTCCGGCTCCACCACGACGGTCAGCGCGTCCTTGTCGCAGTCCGCGGTGATCGAGACAATATTCTGATAGTTCCCGCTGGTCTCTCCTTTTCTCCACAGTGTTTGCCGCGACCGGCTGAAGAAGCAGGTCTTTTTCTCCGCCATGGAGATTTCGAGACTTTCGCGGTTCATATAGGCAAGGGTCAGCACCCTTTTTGTGACCGAGTCCACCACAATCGCGGGGATCAGTCCTTTTTCGTCAAATTTCAGCTCGTTGATGTCAATCATAATCCTTTGCACCCCTCAGATTCTTACATGAATTCCGTTTTTCGCCAGCTCTGCTTTTAACGCATTGATCCGGATCTGCCCGGAGTGGAACACCGAGGCGGCAAGACCCGCGTCAACGGCGGGCACCGCCTTGAAAAGCTCGACAAAATGCTCCATGCAGCCCGCGCCGCCCGAAGCAATCACCGGAACCTCCACGGCGCGGCACACGCGTGAGAGCATTGCAAGATCAAAGCCGTTTTTCACGCCGTCGGTATCAATGGAGTTTACCACGACCTCTCCGGCGCCGGACTGCACGCACCGTTTGATCCATTCGACCGCCTCCATGCCGGTGTCAACTCTGCCGCCCTTTGCAAAAACGCGGAGCTCGTTTCCGACGCGCTTGACGTCGGCGGAAAGCACCACGCACTGGTCGCCGTACCGCTTGGCAGCCTCGCTTACCAGCATTGGGTCTGCAATCGCGCCGGAATTTACGCTGACCTTATCCGCGCCGTTCATCAGCGCGTTTTCAAAATCGTCCAGCGTATGGATCCCGCCGCCGACGGTGAGCGGAATAAAAATGCCCGAGGCAACCTTTTTCAGCACCTCCGTAAAGAGTCGTCTGCCCTCAAAGGATGCCGTAATGTCGTAAAAAACCAGCTCGTCCGCACCGCTTTTACTGTAGTATTCCGCCAGCTCCACAGGATCGGAAATGTCCCGCAGGTTCTGAAAATTCGTACCCTTCACGACCCTGCCGTTTCGCACGTCGAGGCAGGGGATGATCCGTTTTGTAATCATTTCGCAGCCTCTATCGCTTCCTCCAGAGCGATTGCTCCGGTGTAGTATGCCTTACCGATGATCGCGCCGTAAAGCCCCATGTCACGCAGCGCGCGCACATCCTCCAGCGAGGACACGCCCCCCGATGCGGTGATGCGCACCGAATAGGTCTTGCGCAAGCTGCCGTACAGTGCGCGGTTCGTCCCGGACATTGCGCCGTCCTTTGAAATATCGGTGCAGATGATGTTGGTGACCCCCAGCGCCTCCATATCGGCGAAAAAGCTGTCTATTGTTACTGCGGATGTCTCCGTCCAGCCTCTGACCGAAAGATACCCGTCCCGAATGTCCGCGCCTACCGCGATCCTCTCACCGTACTTCGCAAGTGCCTGCGCAAGCAGCCCCCGGTTTTCCAGCGCCGCTGTGCCGAGAATGACTCTGGAGGCGCCGGCATCGAGATAGGCTTCGATGGCCTCCATGGAGCGAATCCCACCCCCGATCTCCACAAAGGGGAGCTCCTCGATGATCTCCTTCACCGTTTCCAAATCGGGGGTTCCCCCTTCACGAGCGCCCAACAGGTCAACGACGTGCGCCTGCCGCGCACCCTTTGCAAAAAACTCCTTTGCCACATCACGTGGGCGGTCACTGTATACCGTCATACGGCTGTAATCGCCCTGATACAGTCTGACGGCCTTTCCGTCGTACAGGTCGATTGCCGGGAAAATGATCATTTTGCTTTCCTCACTTTATCTCACAGAATGCTTTCAGGATACGCAGTCCTGTTTCTCCGCTTTTTTCCGGGTGGAACTGGCAGCCGAACACATTGCCGCGCTCGGCGGCGGCGGTCAATATCCCGCCGTACTCCGTCACGGCGCTCACGCTTTCGTCGCAGTTTACGGCGTGGTAGGAATGGACGAAGTATACAAAGTCCCCGTCCCGAAGCCCCCGAAAAAGCGGGCTTTTCTTTCGGAAGGTCAGCGCGTTCCAGCCGATGTGGGGGATCTTCAGCCCATTGGAGATCGTCTCCGAAATTGGGCGAATCTGTCCGGGGATCAGCCCCAGCCCGCGGTGCTCGCCGTACTCATAGCTCTTTTCAAAGAGCAACTGCATCCCGAGGCAGATACCCAGCAGCGGTTTGCCCTTCTCCGCCTGTCGGCACAGCGTTTCGTCCAGCCCGTGTCGTCTCAGCTTTTCCGCAGCGTCTCCAAACGCTCCCACGCCGGGAAGCACCAAACGTTCCGCGTCCTCAATCACACGGACATCGGATGTCACGCAGCTTTCCTCGCCCACGGCTTCAAACGAGCTGTGCAGCGAAAACAGGTTGCCCACGCCGTAGTCAATGATTGCAACCATTAAAGTACCCCCTTGGTGGAGGGGATCTCCTCTTCAAAGCCGCGCTCCGCCGCAACCGCCGCCCGCAGTGACCTTGCGAACGATTTGAACGCTCCTTCGATGATATGATGCGAATTGCTGCCCGCAAGCTGTTTGATGTGGAGCGTGCATTCCGCGCTCCGCACAAAGGCATGGAAAAACTCCTCCGTCAATTCGGTGTCAAATTCTCCCACCTTTTCCGTCGGAATGTCAAGCCCGTAACCAAGGTAGGCTCTGCCCGAAAAATCGACCGCCGTCAGAATCAGCGCTTCGTCCATGGGCAGCACCGTGTATCCGTAACGGCAAATGCCTTTTTTCTCCCCGAGCGCCCGGGCAAATGCCTTGCCGAGGCAGATCCCCACATCCTCGACCGTATGGTGGAAATCCACATAGGTGTCTCCCTCGCACTGCACCATCAAATCAAATCTGCCGTGTCCGGCAAGCAGGGTCAGCATATGGTCAAGGAAGCCGACACCGGTTCGGATTGTCCCGTTGCCTCTGCCGTCTAAATCAATGCTGACAAAGATTTTCGTTTCATTGGTTGTTCGGTTGATTTCTGCTTTTCTCATGCTGCGCTCCATTTCTGTTCCGTCCGTCATCGCTTCAGAATCTCCTCCGTTGCCCTCAGAAATTCATCCATCTGTTCCCTCGTGCCGATGGTGATGCGATTGTAATCCTTTATCCTTTCCAGGGAGAAATGCCGTATCAGGATGCCGCGCGCCTTCAGCGCAAGGTACAGCCGCTCGCCCGCGATGCGTTCGTTTCGGGCAAACAGGAAATTCGCCTTGGAGGGGCAGACATCAAAGCCCATTTCCCGGAGCTTTTGCGCGGTATATTCCCGATTTTCCGCAATGGTGCGGCAGTTTTTCTCGGTATAGTCCGGGTCGGACAGCACGCCGAGTCCCGCCGCCATGGTCATGCTGTTCACGTTGTACGGATTCGTGGAATACTTCATCCTCCGAAGATCCGCAATCAGCTCCGGGCACGCCGCGCCGAAACCGAGTCTCGCGCCCGCCATGGAGCGGGATTTGGAAAATGTCTGCGTTACCAGCAAATTCTTGTACTTGCGTACCAGCGGAATGCTGCTTTCGCAGCCGAAGTCCACATACGCCTCGTCCACTACGACCACACTGTCCGGATTCGCCCGGATGATTCTCTCAATCTCGCTGACCGGAAGCGCCATGCCTGTAGGCGCATTCGGGTTGGCGAGAAAGACAGTCTTGTGGAGTCCGAAATAATCCTCCGCGCAAAGCGTAAAATCTTCCCGCAGCGGGATCTCGGTATAGGGCACCGCGTTGATCGAAGCAAAGACCGGATAAAAGCCATAGGTCACATCCGGGAACGCCGCGCCGTGGTGCTCGTCACAGAACGCCATAAAGGCAAAGTTCAGTATTTCGTCTGAGCCGTTTGTCAGGATGACCTCATTCTTGTTTAAGCCCAGCGTGTCCGCCAGCTTCTCCGTCAGGAGCGTACACTCCGGATTGGAGTACAGCTGCAGCCCTTCGGCTGCCTTTGCCGCAGCTTCCACCGCCGCGGCTGAGGGCGGGAAGGGCGACTCGTTGGTATTCAGCTTGAGATACCGCATATCACGCGGCTGCTCTCCCGGCGTATATGGGGCAAGCGTTTTGTATTTGCCGCTCAGAAATTCACTCATTTTTTGCCGTTCCCTTCTGCATTTTCGCTTCGGATCAACGCGCTTCTGGCGTGGGCGGTCAGTCCTTCCTTTTCGGCAAAATATGCCACACTTTCCGCCACACGCCCCAGCGCCGCAGCGGTAAAATAGGTATATTGGGTCTTCTTCACAAAATCGTCCACGGAAAGGGGGCTGGAAAACCTTGCCGTGCCGCTTGTAGGAAGCGTGTGATTCGGACCGGCGAGATAATCGCCCAGCGCCTCCGGGCAGTTGCGTCCCAAAAAGACCGACCCTGCGTGCCGTATCTGATCCAGATAATCAAACGGCGCATCCACGCACAGCTCCAAATGCTCCGGCGCGATGGCATTGGCAACTTCGATGGCTGTGTCCAGATCCTGCACAAGGATGATCTTGCCGTTCGCGTCAATGCTTGCCCGGGCAATGTCCCTTCTGGGCAGTGCGGGAAGCTGTTTTTCCAGCTCCTCGGCGACCTTCCCGGCAAGCTCCGCACTGTCGGTAACCAACACCGCACTTGCCAGCCTGTCATGCTCCGCCTGGGAAAGCATATCAGCCGCCAAAAAACGGGGATTTGATTTCCCGTCGGCAATAATCAAAATTTCGCTGGGCCCTGCAATCATGTCGATGGCAACAACGCCAAAGACCTGCTTTTTCGCCTCGGCAACAAAGGCGTTTCCGGGTCCGACAATCTTATCGACCTTCGGGATGCTTTCGGTTCCGTATGCCAGCGCCGCAACCGCCTGTGCGCCTCCGACCTTGAAAATCCTGTCCACACCGGCGATGCGCGCAGCCGCCAAAATGGCGGGGTTTACCTTGCCGTCCTTCCCCGGCGGCGTGACCATAACCACCTCTTTGCAGCCTGCAAGCTTGGCGGGAATACAGTCCATCAGAACCGTGGACGGGTAAGCCGCCGTTCCGCCGGGAACATAGATACCCGCGCGGTCAAGGGGAATGATCTTTTGTCCCATCACAATTCCGTCGCTGTCGTTGATGATAAAGCTGTTGCGCACCTGCTTTGCGTGGAATTTCGTAATATTGGCGGCAGCCTGCTTCAGCACCTTGATAAATTCCGGTTCCACCGTTTCCAGCGCAGCGGCAATTTCCACCTCCGTAACGGTCAGCTCGTCCAGCGCTGCTCCGTCAAACCGCTTTGTCAGCTCCCGCAGCGCGGCATCACCCTCGCTGCGCACTTTGGCGATAATGTCCGACACGGTTTTCTCTACATCCGTTTCCGGAACGGCTCTGGAAAAGATCTCGCAGTCCGGCAGCTGTCCGTATTTCATAATTCGGATCATATGTATTTTCTTCCTTTCAGAAATATCTCCCGTCATACCTTCTGCTGCGTCTGCGCCGACAGGCTGGACAGGATTTCTTCAATCGGCGGATTTTTGAATCGGTAGCTTGCCTTGTTGGCAATCAGCCTTGCGCTGATACCGGCGATCGTTTCAACCACTTCCAAATGATTTTCTCTAAGCGTCGTTCCCGTCTCGACGATGTCGACGATCACATCCGACAGACCGAGAATCGGCGCAAGCTCGATGGAACCGTTCAGATGGATGATGTCAATGTCCCGCCCCAGAGAGAGGTAATATTTCTTTGCGATGTTGGAAAACTTGGTTGCCACCTTCAGCGTGCGTCCGGTTCTGTCGCGGAAGTCCTCCTTTGCCGCGACTGCCATCCGGCATATCCCCGTTTGCAGGTCAAGCAGCTCATAAACATCCGGTTCATATTCCAGCAGAATGTCCTTTCCGGCAACGCCGATATCCGCAGCGCCCCGTTCGACGTAGATTGCCACATCCGACGGCTTCACCCAAAAATACCGGACGCCCTTTCCTGGGTTCTCAAAGATCAGTTTTCTGCTGTTTTCCAGCACAGCCGGGCACTCGAAGCCCGCCTTGGCAAACATCGCGTAGACTTTTTCCCCCAGTCTGCCCTTCGGGAGCGCAATATTCAGCATATCATTCATTTCGTTCCCCTCCGCCGACGCGCACAAGCCGCCGGTAACGCAGCTTTTCCGGAATGTTCTTTCGCGCCACGACGCTTTCGCCACCCGTGCGCAGTTCGGCGCACAGCGCATTCAGCGTCGAGACATCACAGCGCGCATCATAGACCACCAGCACGTCGACATCATATCCGTCGCCGTCGCGCTCCAGCTCCTCCAGCAGATCCAGATAGACCGCAAAGCCGATGGCTTCGTAGCTTTTTCCCATTTTTCGGACGAGGCTCCCATATTGCCCGCCGGACAGCACGCCGGAGGGCACTCCGTTGACATAGCCGCGGAAAACGATTCCGTTATAGTAATTCATATCGTTCACCACGGAAAAATCAATGCAAATCTTCTCTATCGGTGTCTGCGTGCAGAGAAGTTCCACCGCGCCGACCAGTTCCTCCGTCGCCTTGCCGGGAAAGCTCTCCTTCAGAAGTGCAAGCGATTCCTCCGCAGTACCGTTCATCTTCATGAGGGCGGTAATTTTTGTCGGAGAAATGCCGGCAGCCTCAAAAATTTCGCAGACCCCGTGCACATTCTTTTGCCCCACGCACCGAATGATTTCGTTTTTCGTCCTTTCGGAAAAACCGTATTCGTCCAGAACATCGGAGATAATTCCGGCGTGGGATATTTCCAGCACATGGCTTGGCGAGATCAGCGCCAAACTCTTTGACGCCAAGTCCAGCACCTCGGAGATGCAGAAAACATCAATATCTCCAAGGCATTCCAGTCCCGCCTGCTTGATCTCCTTGAACATTTTGGTGCCGCTCGACACTCGGTAAACATTTTCGTCATAGAACAGTCTTTCCGTCTCCGCGTGCTTCGGATGCGCATTCTTGATGATGGACAGCGTAACGTCGGGCTTCAGTGCCATCAGCTTGCCGTCCGTGTCCGTAAAGGTGATCACATGATCCGAAACCAGGAAGTCCTTGTTGCCGGCGTACAGATCATATTCCTCGAACTTGTTCATCTTGTAGTGTGTATAGCCGTAGCTTTTATATAAGCGTCTGAGCGACAGCTCCGTCCGCTCTCCAAGGGTCAAAACATCATCCGCAGTCATCATTTTCCGTTCCTCCCGTTTTCGCCTCTGCGCGATGGGTCATTCTTTCCAGCACCGTTCGGTAGCCGCCGTCTCCGTAAACAAGGCACCGGTTCACCCTGCATATCGTTGCCGTGCTTGCACCGGTCTCCTTCGAGATTTCCTGATAGGCTCTGCCGCTGTTCAGCAAAGCTGCCACCCGAAGCCGGAGCGACATATCCATAAGCTCCCGGATCGTGCATATGTCCTCAAAAAACGCTTCACACTCCTCTACGGTCTGCAACGTCAGCACCGCTTCATAGAAGCGCTCCATTTCCTTGTTTTCGAGCTTTCCCATCTGCGTATCCTCTCACTTTTTAGCATATTACCATATTACCATGATAAAGCAATGAAGTCAACACCATTTTTATTTTTTTGTAAGCATCCTTTTGCTATGATCAATTTTGCACATAACTCTTGCCATTACCTGCTTCCGCACTGCGTGACACATGTTCTTTAACTTCTTTTTTGCCAAAGAAAAACCCCTTAGCGCAGTCTCGAAACCTTTGTATTTCGAGTGTCTACTCTAAGGGGGACTATATCAAAAATTACCCTTCGGGGTAGTTTTATTTTTTTGTCAGTTCAAAGCGCTTGCGCAGCTCCGTCAGCGTAGTTTCATAGCCCTTTTCCATATAAGAATAGGTAACAGTATCGGAATATGCCTCACCGAGCAGGAGCTTTGCAGCATATTTTAACATCGCGGGATTCTTCACAAGAACAGGTCCCGTCAGGTGCGTGCCGAAGCAGTTATTCTTGCGGAAGCCCTCCGCGCCCTTGTCCGCCTCATTGCCAAAGCCCATTTCCAATGTGAACAGCGCCGTTTCCACACCGGTCGTTTTGCTGCACTTATTGATAAAGCCCACAAGGGTGTCGCCTGTATCGTCGAATTTGGCAAGGCAGTCGCCCGTGATACGGCGCTTCCCCTCCGTACTGACGAATTCCGCGATATGCAGCCCTTCAAAGGTTTTTCCCTCCGCATCCTGCACGCGCGCGCCGAGCAGCTCAAAGCTGTTTCCCGTAAAGAGCATGACCTTGCCCGCGTCGCAGGCTCGCTGCAGTGCCTCACGGTAACGCCCAAGCTGCGAGAGCGCAAGCTTCTGCCGCCGCTCCGTGCCCGCGCCCATGAAGTAGAAATCATAAGCGGAAATATCCTTCTCCTCATACAGGCTGAGCGTATCGACCGAGACGGTATGCCCCAAGTCGGTCAGGTAGCGCGCCAAGATCGCCACATTCGCATATTCGCCGTAGAGATTCATCACATCCTCATAAAGATGCAAAAGCTTTACTTCCATAGCGCCCTCACTTTCTCGTCACATTCGACATGAACTTATCCTTATCCGAGAAACAGGTCACCGCGTAGAGCTGCTCGTCTCCGCTTTCACGCAGCTCCGCGCAGGCGGTGTCAATGTCCGCAAACACCCTGATCCGCTCCGAAGGGATCTGCGCAAAGGAAAAGCGCATGGCAAGATCATTGCAGTATTTGCCGCACAGATAGACATTCTGAAGCAGCGGACAGTTCAGCAGATCAAAATTGATATCCCACAGCCATGAGGTGTCACCGGTAAAATATTTTCGGCTGACCGCATCGACAATAATCACCACGCTGAAGGGCTTGCCCTGCGAGACGGCATAGCGGAAGGACATATCGTAGGAGATTGAATTCTCATGCTTGGAGATGAGGAAGGTACCCTCGTGCGCACCGAGCGTAAATTCGATATAGCGGCCGTTTTTCAGGATATAATTGCTCACACGCTTGGAGACCTCTGCGGCGGGCACGCCCAAGAGGGTGCAGACGGCATAAGCGGCGAGGATATTATAAATGTTGTAGATGCTTTTGAACGCCAGCTCGATGGTGTCCGTGCCGTTGACCGTGATGCGGCTGTGATCCAAATCGACATCTGTCACGGTAAAGTCCGTCCCATGGCGGGCAAAGCCGCAGGTGTCGCAGTGATAGCTTCCGATATGGTTAAAGTGATAGTAGTCATACCGCATCGGTTTGCCGCAGACCGGGCAGTAGTGTGCGTCGTTATACGCACCGACAAAAGTCTTGCTGTCCGTCGGGCAACGGTCTAAGCCGAACCAAAGCACATTGTCTCTCCCCTGCCCAAACAGGGAAACAGTCGGATCGTCCGCATTGAGGATCAGCGTGGTATCGTCGAAGATGCTCTCCTTGATTGCGTCAAAGACCCACTCCGGGTGCCCGTTCCGGGTGAGTTGGTCGCGGTAAAGGTTTGTAATGACATAGTGCGTCGGGTGGAACCACTTAAAAATAAATTTTGTATATCGCTCGTCGGACTCAATGAGCAGCACATCCTGCTTCATTTTACCCGAAAGCGTGCAGGAGCTGAGGATCATCGTCGTGACGCCCTCAATCTGATTCGAGCCTTCGGCATTGTAAGCAACGGTCTTGCCGGATGCCTTTAAGACAGAGGCGATCATCTCGACGGTGGAGGTCTTGCCGTTACTGCCCGTTACTGCGACAATTCTCTCGGGCTTTTTAATGCGGCTGAGAATGTCCGGACAGAGCTTCAGGGCGTATTTTCCGGGCAGGCTTGTCCCCTTCCCGACAAAGCCGCCGATCAGTTTAATCAATCTGCAAACAAGGATTGCAAGAAGTTTTCTCATGTTTGTCTTCCTTTCGCTGAGGAGAATCTGTTTGCGCAACCTTAGTATTATAGCACAGGTTTCGCTGTTAGGCAAGCATCTTCAGAAAATCTTCCTCAGACAGCACAGGAATGCCCAATTCGTTTGCTTTTTTCAGCTTACTGCCCGCATTTTCCCCCGCGACCACATAGGTTGTCTTTTTTGAGACGGAGCCTGCTGCCTTGCCGCCGTAAAGCTCAATCTTCTCCGTTGCTTCATCGCGGGTAAAGAGGGATAGCGCGCCCGTCAGCACAAAGGTCATACCTGCAAAGCGGTCGTCCTCCTGCCGGATATGGCTCTCGAAATTCACGCCCGCCTCGCGCAGACGGCGGATCATATGCTGCGACTGCGGGTCGGCAAACCATGAGACGATATTCTCCGCCGTAACCGCGCCGATGTCCCGCACCTGCGTCAGCTCCTCGACGCTCGCCTCCATAAGCTTATCCAGCGAGCCGAAGGTCTTTGCCAGCACCTTCGCCGCCTTTTCTCCGACCTGTCGGATGCCGAGGGCAAAGATCAGGCGGCTGACATCGTTCTGCTTACTCCGTTCGATTGCGTCCAGCAGCTTCGCCGCCGCCTTCTGCCCGCTTTTCCACAGGGATTTCAATTCGTCAAGATTCAGATAATAGATATCGGCAGGAGAGGCAATGTGCCCGTTGGCAATGAGCTGTTCCACAATCGCGTCCCCCAAGCCGTCAATATCCATCGCGTTGCGTGAGACGAAGTGCGCAATGTTGCGCGTTAGCTGCGCCGGGCACTCTGCACCCGTGCAGCGCAGAAACGCACCGTCCTCGTCGCGCTCCACCCTTGCGCCGCAGACAGGGCAGACAGAAGGCAAGCGATAAGGGCTTGTCCCCTGCGGGCGCTTGTCAACGACGACCTCCAAAATTTCGGGGATGATCTCTCCCGCCTTACGGATCTTTACGGTATCGCCGATGCGGATATCCTTTTCGGAGATAAAATCCTGATTATGGAGTGTCGCGTTCGTCACGGTTGTTCCCGCCAAACGCACGGGCGCAACGACCGCCTTTGGTGTCAAGACGCCGGTGCGTCCGACCTGTATGACAATATCCTGCACGACCGTCTCCTTGACCTCAGGCGGGTATTTATAGGCGCACGCCCAGCGCGGGAATTTTGCCGTACTGCCGAGACTCGTCCGCTCGGCAAGATCATTGAGCTTCATCACCGCGCCGTCAATGTCATAGGCAAGGTCGTAGCGCGTCTCACCAATCTGCCGAATGCGTGCGATTGCTTCGTCCGCACTACCGCAGAGCGTATAGGGAATGACCTTAAAGCCCCGCGCGCGGAGGAAATCCAAGCTCTCCCCATGCGTCAGAAAGCTGATTCCCTCGGCAAGCTGCAGATTAAAGATCAGAATATCGAGCTTTCGTTCGGCAGCAATCGCAGGATCAAGCTGCCGCAGGCTGCCCGCTGCGGCATTGCGCGGATTGGCAAACAGCGGCTTGCCCGCCTGCTCCCGCGCCTCGTTCAGCTTTTCAAAGACCGTGCGCGGCATAAACACCTCCCCGCGCACAATCAATCGCCGCGGTGCATTCTCCAGCCGCATCGGAATAGACCGAATCGTCTTGAGATTCTCCGTCACATCCTCACCGACGCGCCCGTCGCCTCTGGTCGCGCCGCGCACAAAGGCACCGTCCACATATTCCAGCGCGACAGAAAGCCCATCTACCTTCGGCTCGACGCTGTACTGCGCCTCCGGCACGGTCTGACGCAGCCGGGCATCAAATTCGCGCACCTCGTCCTCGGAAAAGACATCCTGCAAGCTCTCTAAGGGAACCTCATGCTCCACCTTTTCAAATTTGCTCAGCGCCTCTCCGCCGACGCGCTTGGTCGGTGAGAGGGGCGAGGCGAGATCCGGGTACTGCGCCTCCAACTCCTCCAAACGACGCAGGAGGCGGTCATAATCAAAGTCCGCCATCGTCGGCGCGTCGAGGACATAGTATTCATAGTTCGCCCGTTCCAGTTGTTCGGTCAGTTGTTTGATTTCTTCTTTTGGATTCATGGCAGCTCCTCCATGCCGAAATAAGTCGTCGGCACCGTGCCGACAATGACGGTCTCTGCGGCGACCACGGCGGAATCCACCGCGATCTCCTGCGTCCCCGTCCAGGTTAAAATCGTGATGACAACATAAATGTCGATTATAATACTATGCTTTGTCTGATTGATTCCCGCGCTCTCAAAGCTGCTGCGGAACACCGCGTCAGAGGTGCGCACCGCCAGCACACGCACGGGAATCTTCGGTCCTCTGCCCGACAGCAGCTCCGGCAGAAGGACGGAGCCGATGGGTACGCTCAGCTCCTCCATCGAGAGGTTTTCCAGCTTTTCGTCCACACGCTTGAGAATGCTCGTTTTCAGGCGATTGATCTCTGCGATATTTGTATGCAGGGCGTTCACATTCCCCTTCGCGTCCTTTTCGACGGAGATCATACGGTCATAGTCAATCTCTCCAGAAGTGATCTGCTCGTCGATGGCGGCATTGATTGCGTCGGAGGCTTGATTGTCTACCTGTGTGGCGATCAATTGCTCCGCCATCGGCGCAAGGCGCAGACGGAACAGCAACGTAAGTCCGACCGTCAGAAGTAAAACGACCGTCAGAATGCTTCGGATTCGATCACGCTGCGCAAGCGTCATATACACCACCCCGTCTATTCCTATGCGGGGCGGCGATTGGTATTACATTTTTTTCATCCGCGCGGCGGCTGCAGCAGCCATCAACCGCTTGGTGCCGACCTGATCAAAGGCAATTTCCAGCATTGCGTCATTGCCCATTTTCAGCACGGAGAGTACCATGCCGTTGCCGAACACATTATGCTGCACCATGTCGCCCTTCCGGAACTCAGGAATCGGCGCTTTCGGCTGCGGTGCGGCAAAGGAGTCGGTTGAACGGCGCGGTGCGGCAGGCTTCGCACGTTCGGCATAGGCACGTCCACCGCCGTAGTCTCCGAAGCCCACATTGCTCTTCGGCTTTCCCTTGCGGATCAGCAGCTCCTCCGGAATCTCCTCTAAAAAGCGGGACGGGCGGTTGACCGTCGTGTGACCGTAGAGCATACGCTGGTGCGCACTTGTGATTGTCAAATGCTGTTTCGCGCGCGTAATCGCCACATAGCAAAGGCGGCGCTCCTCCTCCATCTCCTCCTGCTCGCCGATGGCGCGCATTCCGGGGAACAAGCCCTCCTCCGCGCCGACGATATAGACATTCGGAAACTCCAAGCCCTTCGCCGAGTGCATCGTCATCATCACAACCGCGTCGGCATCCTTGTCATACTGCTCAATGTCGGTGTAGAGGGCAATCTCCTCCAAGAAGCCGCCAAGACTCGGCTCGTCGGTGTTTTCCATGTAGGTCAAAATAGATGATTTTAGTTCTCGGACGTTTTCCAGACGGGCGCGGTTCTCCACGTCGTCCTTCTGCTCCAGCATCGCCACATAGCCCGTGCGGATCAGCAGCTCCTCATAAAAGTCCGGCAGTGAGAGCGTCTTCAGCAGCTCTGCGCATTCCTCAATCAGCACGGTAAAATTCATCAGCTTCTGCGCCGACCGTTCCAGCGCGGGATAGTTATATGGGTCGCTCACCACGCTGTAAAGCGGCTGCCCCGAGGCTGTGCAAAGGCGCTCAATTGTCTCAACCGTCTTTCCGCCGATGCCGCGCGGGGGCTGGTTGATGATACGCTTTAGCCGCAGATCGTCCGCGCGGTTGTTTATGACCCACAGATAGGCAAGCATATCCTTGACCTCGGCGCGGTCGAAGAAGCGCGTGCCGCCGATGATGCGGTAGCGGACACCGCTGCGCTTGAAGGCATATTCCAGCGCGTTCGACTGGGCGTTTGTGCGATAAAGGATGGCATAATCCTTCAGATTCCTGCCGCGGGACTCGGAGAGAATATTGTTTGCAACGAAGTCTGCCTCATCACGCTCGTCTTGCGCTTCATAACACAAAATACGCTCGCCGACGCCGTTGTTCGTCCAAAGACGCTTCCCCTTGCGCCCGCGGTTGTTCGCAATCACTGCGTTCGCCGCGTCCAAGATGGACTGGGTCGAACGGTAATTCTGCTCCAAGCGGATGGCTTTCGCGCCGTGGTACTGCGACTCAAAATCCAGAATGTTTTCAATCGTCGCGCCACGGAAACGGTAAATGCTCTGATCGTCGTCGCCGACCACGCAGATGTTCTCATAGCGTCCGGCGAGCAGGGAGGCAAGCAGGTATTGCAGATGGTTGGTGTCCTGATATTCATCGATCAGCACATAGCGGAACTTGCGCTGATAGTAGTCGCGCACCTCTTCGTAGTCTTGCAAAATGCGGACGGTCAGAAGGATAATATCATCAAAATCCACGGCGTTTGCATTCTTGAGCCGCTTTTGATATTCCTCGTAAAACAGCGCAATCCGCTTCAACCGGTAATCGTCGCCCGCCGTCTTTGCAAACTCCTTCGGCGTCTGCATCTTGTCCTTTGCCTTGGAGATCATGCCGAGAACATTGCGCGGCGGGAAGACCTTCTCGTCAATATTATTATCCCGCAAAATCTCCTTCATCACACGCTCGGAATCCGTCGTATCATAAATCGTAAAGCTCCGATCGTAGCCGAGGCGTTCAATCTCTCGGCGCAAAATGCGGCAGCAGGCGCTGTGGAAGGTCATTGCCCATACATCCGCCGCCTCCGGCCCCAGCATATTGGAAAGGCGCTCCTTCAGCTCGTTTGCCGCCTTGTTCGTGAAGGTAATGGCGATGATCGACCACGGCGCGGCAGGATGCAATGCGGCAAGCTCCTCCGCCCGCTGCGCGCCGTCGTCTGTCGGGTGTTCCGCCTGGGCCTCCAAAAAGAGAACATCCTCCTCCGTCACCTGCTCCGGCACTTCCCTGCTGTCCGAACCGCAGCCGAAGCGGATGAGATTTGCAATGCGGTGGATCAGCACCGTCGTCTTTCCGCTGCCCGCGCCCGCGAGCAGCAGCACCGGCCCCTGGGTCGTAAGCACCGCCTCCAACTGGCGGTCATTCATATTGGAAAACTGCCGCGCGATATACTTCCTCCGCGCCGCAACAAAGCGTTCTTCAAAATTTCTATCCATAGCTGCTCCTATCTCTCGTTTTCTACAGCCTCTATTCTATAATATTTTTCCTCGGAAATAAAGTCTTAGTTTTTGCCTGACGAAAAAAATCCCTCCCCGCCGCAGACGCGCAGTGTACCGATTATGTCATTGCGCACCACAATAAACGAACCAGCCAACGTAGGGCGGGCGACATGTCCCCGCCGACCGCGAAGCGGCACACGGTATAAGGAAACAAGCTTATACAAACTTCGTAGTTCCTCCACCGCTGGGGGAATGTCCCCACCCTACAAAGGTTTTCATGACAATGACATGGAGAGACAAACCTTTTTGTCATTGCGAGGCGCTTGCGCCGTGGCAATCTTTTATCCTTCCCGTTTACGCACTCTGCAGTTCCTGCAACAGCACACCTACCTTGGCTCAGAATTTCATTTATGCACTGTGAAAGAACATTTTTCCTTACGCTTTTTTTGATGTGACTATTTCTTTTTTTCGGATTTTCCGCTATAATATGAAAATATTGTGAACTTTCTGATTGGAAAGCTGTTTTATCGAAGCGAAGCAGGAGCAGCGCTATCGTCTCATGCGGAGCAGCTTTCCGAACGGCACTAATGAATTAAGGAGGAAAGCCATGTCCATTTCCGCTTCCGCGCCGTGGCTGAATTTTTACGGCAAGATTCCGAAAACCATTGACTATCCGCGTCTGACCATGTATCGCCTCATCGAGCAGACCGCACGCTCCGTCCCGGAGTACATTGCGTATGAATTCATGGGCAAGGAGACGACCTATGCGCAGTTTCTTGCCCGCATCGACCGCGCTGCCCGCGCGCTTTACGCCCTTGGCATCCGCAAGGGTGACCGCGTGACGATCTGCATGCCGAACACGCCGCAGGCGGTGGATTGCTTTTATGCGCTCAATCGGCTTGGCGCAGTATCCAACATGATTCACCCGCTCTCCGCGACGGAGGAAATCACCTTCTATTTAGACACCTCGGACAGCAAGGCGATTTTGACCCTTGACCGCTTCTACGGCAAGGTACACACCGCGCTGCAAAAGGCAAAGCGGAAGCCGCTTCTGTTAATCGCCAAGCTACAGGACGAGCTGAAGCCGCTGCTCAAGGTCGGCTTCTCTCTGACCGAGGCGCGGAAATTCCCGAAGCTGCCGAAGGACAAGAGCTACATTCTCTGGTCTGACGCGCTGAAAAACGCCGCCGACCTCCTGCCTGCGGACGAGAGCGGCTACGAGGACTGCGCCGCGATCCTCTATTCCGGCGGCACAACGGGCACGACGAAGGGTATCTGCCTTTCCAGCTACAACTTTAATGCCCTTGCGTTGCAGACAATCGCCGCCAGCGGTTATGAAACCATCCGAGGCTGCTCCATGCTCTCCGTCATGCCAATCTTTCACGGCTTTGGCTTGGGCATCGGCATCCACACCGCATTGGTCGGCGGCGGACGCTGCATTCTCGTGCCGAATTTCAATGTCAAAACCTATGCCGACCTGCTAAAGAAAAAACGCCCGAATTTTATTCCGGGTGTCCCGACGCTGTTTGAAGCTCTTCTGCGCACGCAGGGACTTGAGAATCTGGACATGTCCTTCCTCAAGGGTGTGTTCTCCGGCGGCGACTCTCTTTCCACAGAGCTGAAAGCGAAGGTCGATGCTTTCCTGACGGCGCACGGCGCAAAGGTGCAGATTCGCGAGGGCTACGGCACGACCGAATGCGTCACGGCAAGCTGCCTGACGCCGATTGACTTTTCCCGCAGCGGCTCCATCGGCGTTCCCTTCCCCGACACCTATTATAAGATTGTAAAGGTCGGCACCACGGAGGAGGTCGAGCCGGAGACGGAGGGCGAAATCTGCCTCTCCGGTCCCACTGTCATGCTGGGCTATTTGGACAATCCCGAGGAGACCGCAAACACCCTTCGCCGCCACGCGGACGGACGCGTCTGGCTGCACACGGGCGACCTGGGCAAGATGGACAAGGACGGCTTTGTCTATTTCCGCCAGCGTATCAAGCGGATGATTATCACCTCCGGCTTCAATGTCTATCCTTCGCAATTAGAGAACATCATTGACGGACATCCGAAGGTGCTGATCTCCTGCGTGATTGGCGTAAAGGACGCTTACAAAATGCAGCGCGTCAAGGCGTTCGTCGTCTTAAAGCCGGAATTTACGCCCTCCGAAGCGATCAAGCAGGAGCTGCTTGCTTACTGCCGTGAACGCATTGCAAAATACGCCATGCCCCGCGAGATTGAGTTCCGTGAGGAGCTTCCCAAAACACTCGTCGGCAAGGTCGCCTACCGCGTTTTGGAGGAGGAAGAGGAGGCAAAGGCGAAATGACGGAACAAAAACAACGCATTTGGGAACTGGACGCCCTGCGCGGGATCTGCATTCTCGGCATGATCGTCGTCCATTCCTTCTTTGATCTATCCTATTTCGGTGGTATTTCTCTGACTCTGCCGGGCTGGTTTGTTTTTATCCGCCAGTATGGTCACGTCCTGTTCGTCCTCATCTCCGGCATCTGCGTGACCCTTGCCTCGCGGAGCTTCCAGCGCGGCGTGGTCGTGTTCGGCGCGGGCTTGCTCATCACCTATGTCACAATGTTCATGGATCAGATTCTCGGATTTTCCAATATGCGTATCTGGTTCGGCATTCTGCATATGCTCGGCTTATGCATGATGCTCTATCCCCTGTTTAAGCGCCTGCCCTCTTGGGCGCTTGCGGTCTTTGGTGTCACCTTTGTCGCCCTCGGCTTTTGGTTCGAAACCTTCACCGTCTCCGTGGATTTTCTGTTCCCCCTCGGTCTGCGCTCCGGTGGCATCTTTACGGGAAGCGACTATTTCCCCATTTTCCCCGGCTTCGGCTGGTTCTTGGTCGGTGCCTTCCTCGGCAAAACGGTTTACCGCAAAAAGCAGAGCCTTCTCCCCCGCGTCAACGCCGAAAACGCCGTGCTGCGCTTCTTCCGCTTCTGCGGCAAGCATTCTCTTGTAATCTACTTGGCGCATCAACCGATCCTGTCGATCTTAACCTTGCTGATTTTCGGATGACCTATGATAAAACGCGCCGTGTTTCGGCGTGTTTTTCTATGTATCTAAGTAAGATAGGCAGATTGACACGAGTTTGAAAATCTGTTATAATGATTGAAATATTACGATTGCAAATTAAGGAGGTTGCCATGAACAATTCCTATGTTGTTATGACCGATTCTTCCGCTGACCTGACCGCAGAGCTGGTTGAAAAATTAGGACTGGATGTCATTCCGCTCAGCGTCAATGTCGGTGAAAAGAGCTTTATGAATTATCCCGATGAGCGTGAGATCAACTCGCACGACTTTTATGACATGCTGCGCAACGGTGCAAACGCAAAAACCTCGGCAGTCAATGTTGATACCTTTTTAAACGCGATGTCCGTCCATCTCAAAGCCGGGAAAGATGTCCTGTATCTTGGCTTCTCCTCCGGACTCAGCAGCACCTACGGCGCCTCCGAGATTGCCGCGCAGGAGCTGCGAGAGACCTACCCTGACCGAAAAATTCTCACGGTAGACACGCTTGCCGCCTCTTTGGGGCAGGGGCTTTTAATCTACCTGACCATGCAAAAGGTGCTTGCGGGCGCAACCATTGAAGAAGCCGCGGCCTTTGCGGAGGAAAATCGTCTGCATCTGTGTCACTGGTTTACGGTCGATGACCTGTTCTTCCTCAAGCGCGGCGGACGTGTCTCGGCGGCAACCGCTTTGGTCGGCAGTGCGCTCGGCATTAAACCCGTGCTGCATGTGGATAACGAGGGGCATTTGATCAATGTCTCAAAAGCGCGCGGACGCAAGAACTCCATTCTCGCGCTTGTTGACCGCATGGCACAGAGCGCGATTGAGCCTGCAAAGCAGACCATCTTCATCAGCCACGGCGACTGCCGCGACGATGCGGAGTTTTTGGCAGAAGAGGTGTGCAAGCGCTTCGGCATAACCGACATCACAATCAATTTTGTCGGTCCCGTGATCGGCGCGCACTCCGGTCCCGGCACTTTGGCGCTCTTTTTCCTCGGTACGGCGCGCTGATTATCGGAATTGCACAGCATTTTGCATCGCAATCCGTAAAATTTGTATATTTCTACAATTGACTTTTATGGTTTAAAGCATTATAGTTAATAAAAAATTTACAATTGCTTTGAAAGGAGGCGCGGTGATGAAAATGAATCGAAACACAGAATACAGAATGTCCAATTGCAGTGCCGCGTCTGCCGCAGGCACTTGCTTTGCCGCGTCTTTCAGCAGACTTCTGATGGATACCGTTTTGTCGGTATCCATCATTTTGCTTATTGGCTTGCTTCCGCTTGTCATATCGAGCTGAATTTCGTCGAAGTCACACGAAGCTTGTAGCCGTTAAATACGGATACTAAACCGGCCTCGTCCTTCGACGAAGCCGGTTTTGTATATTTGCTCAATTTTGAAAGGAGAAAAGGAAAATGAAAAAAACACTTTCTATCATCTTGGCGCTCGTCATGGTCGTCGCTCTGTTTGCAGGCTGCGCTTCCGACGAGAAGACCTCCGGCAGTGATACGCTGAAGCTCGGCTTTATCGGCCCCCTGACCGGCGGCGCAGCGGTTTATGGCAATGCTGCAAAGCGCGGCGCTGAAATTGCCGTCAAGGAAATCAACGCCAAGGGCGGCATCCAGCTCGAGTTCAACGCGCAGGATGATGAAAACGATGCCGAGAAATCCGTCAACGCATATAACAACCTGATGGACTGGGGCATGCAGATGCTTGTCGGCACCGTCACTACCACCCCCTGCGTTGCGGTCTCCGCAGAGACTTACGCTGACCGCGTCTTCACCCTGACGCCCTCCGCTTCCTCTACAGAGGTTACCTCCGGCAAGGACAATGTCTATCAAATCTGCTTTACTGATCCGAACCAAGGCAAGGCCTCCGCGCAGTACATCTCCGAGCACATGGCAGACGCGAAAATTGCCGTCATTTATGACAACAGCAGTGTCTATTCCAGCGGTATTTATCAGACCTTTGATGCCGAAGCAAAGACGCTCGGTCTGAACATCGTCTCCGTCAGCACCTGCACCGAAGACACCTCCGACTTCTCCGTACAGGTCTCCGACGCGAAGAACGCCGGCGCCGATCTTGTGTTCCTTCCCATCTACTATACTCCCGCATCCCTGATCCTCAACTACGCCAACTCCATCGGCTACGCTCCGACCTTCTTCGGCGTGGACGGCATGGACGGCATTTTGACGCTGGAAGGCTTCAACACCGAGCTTGCAGAGGGCGTTATGCTCCTGACTCCGTTTGCGGCTGACGCAGCCGATGATGCAACTCAGTCCTTCGTTAAGAGCTATCAGGATGCCTACGGCGAAACCCCGAACCAGTTTGCAGCCGATGCTTATGACTGTGTTTACGCAATCTATCAGGCATTCACCGCAACCGGCCTTGGCACGGATGCCTCCACTGCGGACATCTGTGACGCAATGTGCAAGCAGTTCAATACCATGAGCTTCAGCGGTCTGACCGGTCAGAACATGACCTGGAAAGACGGTCAGGTCGATAAGGCGCCCGCTGCTGTCGTCATCAAGGGCGGCGTGTATGTAAGCGCAGGCTGATTCCTCAGAAAACCACCACCCCTCGCGGAATGCTCCGCGAGGGGCGCGGTTGTAAAAATGACCTCTGTTACTATAGAAAGCGGGAGGCTGTTTTATGGCATTTTTATCCAATTTCATCAACGGTCTTGGGCTGGGCAGCATATATGCGATCATCGCCCTCGGCTATACTATGGTGTATGGCATCGCTAAGATGCTGAATTTCGCGCACGGCGATGTGATCATGGTCGGCGCATATGTGTCTTACGTCAGCATCATCTCCCTCGGCACGCCGCCGCTGTTGGCGCTTGTCATCGCAATGGCGGTCTGCACCATTCTCGGCATCGTGATTGAGCGTTTGGCTTACCGTCCTCTGCGTGCGTCCGCTTCCCTTGCGGTGCTGATTACGGCAATCGGTGTGAGCTATCTGCTGCAAAACGCCGCGCTTTTGATCTGGACCTCGAACACCAAGGTCTATCCCTCCATCGTGAGCTTTCCCCCGCTGCATCTGTTCGGCGGCAAGCTGACGATCACCGGAGAAATGCTCATCAGCGTTCTGACCTGTATCGTAATCATGATTGGCTTGACCCTGTTCACGAGCAAAACAAAAACCGGCAAAGCCATGCGCGCGGTGTCTGAAAACCGCGACGCTGCCGAGCTGATGGGCATCAGCGTCAACCGCACAATCACAATTACCTTTGCCATCGGCTCCGCCCTCGCAGCGGTGGCAGGCGTGCTCTACTGCTCGACCTACCCCGTGCTGAATCCGACCGTCGGCTCCATTCCTGGCATCAAGGCCTTTACCGCAGCGGTGCTTGGCGGCATCGGCTCCATCCCGGGAACGCTTGTGGGCGGTCTGCTGCTGGGCATCATTGAGATTTTCGGCAGAGCCTACATCAGTCAAGAGCTTGGCAACGCCATTGTCTTTGCGGTGCTGATTATCATTCTTCTTGTGAAGCCGAACGGACTGCTTGGCAAGAAAATCAACGAGAAAGTATGAGGTGATTGTAATGCGTCTGTGGAAATCAAAAACCTCTCGTCAAAACCTCATTACACTCGCGATGGTCATCGTCGCCTTTGCCGTTCTCTTCCTTCTGAACGAAGGTGGCGTGCTCAGCCGCAGCTTCAGCGGGCAGCTCGTTCCCATCTGCGTTTACATCGTCATGGCGCTGTCGCTCAACCTGACCGTCGGTATTTTGGGAGAATTAAGCCTCGGTCACGCCGGCTTTATGAGCATCGGCGCTTTCTCCGGCGTAGTCACCGTAGCTTTTTTCCAGCAGTATATTTCCTCTCCCATCCTTTTAATGATCGTCGCCATGCTGATTGGCGGCATTATGGCAGGCATTGCCGGTTTTCTGATTGGTATTCCCGTCCTGCGCCTGCGCGGCGATTACCTTGCCATCGTCACTTTGGCGTTCGGCGAGATCATTCGCAATGTTCTCGAATGTCTTTATGTGAAGATGGAGGACGGCGCGCTGCATTTCTCTATGTTCGGTTCTGCCGATCTCGGCGGTAATTTCATCATCTCGGGCCCGCAGGGCGCAAGCGTGCCCGCAAAGCTCTCTACCTTCGGTTTGGGCATCGGATTGGTGCTTTTCTCGCTGATTGTAATCATGAACATCGTCCACAGTAAGGAAGGCCGTGCCATCAAGGCAATCCGCGACAACCCCATCGCCGCCGAATCCGTCGGTTTGAATCTGACCGCCTATAAGATGAAGGCGTTTGTGACCTCTGCGATCCTCGCAGGCATGGCAGGCGTCCTCTTCGCGATGAACTACTCCACCGTAGAGGCAAAGAAGTTCAATTTCAACACCTCAATCAGCGTGCTTGTCATGGTCGTCCTCGGCGGCATGGGCAATCTGCGCGGCTCCATCATTGCCGCTGCCCTGCTCACCGTCCTGCCGGAGCTGCTGCGCGGCTTTGATGATTTCCGTATGCTCATCTATGCCGTTGTCCTGATTCTTGTGATGCTGCTCAACGCCAATGCACGCGTGAAGCAATTCAAGCTCACCTGCACGCAGAAGCTTCGCAGCCTCTTCTCCAGAAAGGAGGCGTCGAAATGAGTCACGCAACCCGTACAAAAATGGTTCCGCTGCCGACCGATGTCATTATCCCAGAGCGCGATATCGGCAAGCAGCCCGTACTGGACATTCGCAATCTCGGCATTGATTTCGGCGGTCTGACTGCGGTGGATTCCTTTACGCTTGCCATCGGTCCGACGGAAATCGCAGGTCTGATTGGGCCCAACGGCGCAGGCAAGACCACCATCTTTAACCTCTTGACCAACGTCTACCAGCCGACACGCGGCTCAATCCTGCTGCGCGGGATCGACACAAAGGGTATGTCAACCGCGCAGGTCAATCGTCTCGGCATCGCACGCACCTTCCAGAACATCCGTCTCTTCGGCGGTATGTCCGTCTTAGATAATGTCAAGGTCGGTCTGCATAACAGCATCAAGTGTTCCTTCGCAAGCTCCCTGCTGCATACGCCCGGCTACTATAAAGCCGAGAAAAAGGCGCGGGAACGCTGCCTCGAGCTGCTTGATTTTATGGGTATGGCGGATATGGCGCAGCTCCGCGCCGATTCCCTCCCCTACGGCGCACAGCGGCGCTTGGAGATTGTCCGTGCGCTTGCGACAAATCCCGCGATCATCCTCCTTGACGAGCCGGCGGCAGGTATGAATCCCTCGGAAACCGCGGAGTTGATGGAGCAAATTGTGCGCATTCGCGACACCTTCGAGATTGCCGTTATGCTGATTGAGCACGATATGAATCTGGTCATGGGCGTGTGCGAGGGCATTGCGGTCGTAAACTACGGAAAGATCATTGCCAAGGGTACCCCGGAGCAGATCTGCAACGATCCCGTTGTCATTGAAGCCTATTTGGGAAAGAAAGGAGCTGCCGCGCATGCTGCTGAAGGTTGACAACATTCAAGTCTATTACGGCGCGATTCACGCGATCAAAGGCATCTCCTTTGAGGTGAACGAGGGCGAAACCGTAGCGCTGATCGGCGCAAACGGCGCAGGAAAGTCCACCACACTGAAAACCGTCTCCGGTCTGATGCACCCGAAGACAGGAAAGATTGAGTTCCTCGACAAAGACATCACGCATATCGAGGCGCATAAGCTCGTCTCGCAGGGGCTTGCCCATGTGCCGGAAGGACGGCATATTTTCCTGCAAATGACGGTGCAGGAGAATTTGGAAATGGGCGCTTTTACGCGCAAGGGCGATATCAGCGACGCGCTGGATAATGTATTTCAGCATTTCCCGCGCTTGAAGGAACGCCGCAAGCAGATTGGCGGTACGCTCTCCGGCGGCGAGCAGCAGATGCTTGCCATGGGCAGAGCGATGATGATCTCGCCGAAGCTGCTGATGCTGGATGAGCCTTCTATGGGACTTGCGCCGATTCTTGTCGAGCAGATTTTTGATATCATCCGAGAACTGCGGAAGGCAGGTACAACCATTCTCCTCGTCGAGCAGAATGCCGGCATGGCGCTCGACATTGCCGACCGCGCCTATGTTCTCGAGACGGGTAAGATCACCCTCTCCGGCACCGGCGCGGAGCTTGCACAAAGCGAGCTGGTTAAAAAAGCCTACCTCGGCGGTTAAGCACCATTCGTTACAAAAGCAAAAGGTTCCAATCTCCATAAGCCGTAAGGAGATTGGAACCTTTTTGTTTTTTTGATTCTCCCAAGCGGAAATAAGGACTCATCTTCCCATTCTTCATTCACTCAGAAGTCTGCGTCTTGCAATGTTGATGGTATCTTCCTGCATATGGTTGATCCATGCGAGGCTCTTTCCGCAGCCGTAGGCAACACAGGAGTCCGCATCATCCGCGACCATGCATTTGATCTCCGTGCGCTCCTGCAAGAGCAAATCCATGCCGTAAAGCTGGCTGCTGCCTCCGGTCAGCACAATGCCGTTTTTGGCGATATCCGCGACAAGCTCCGGCGTTGTCTGCTCCAAAACATCAAGCACCTTGTCGGCGATTTGGCGCGCAGGGCGTTTCAGCGCTTCAACGATCTCCTCGGAGGTCACGGTGA
The DNA here is from genome assembly GCA_051892295.1 of Faecousia sp. Taxonomy (GTDB): domain Bacteria; phylum Bacillota; class Clostridia; order Oscillospirales; family Oscillospiraceae; genus JAZOXB01. The sequence goes on from JBJFGB010000057.1 coordinate 37,422, forward strand.
TCTCTCGCGCAAGTCCGGTTTTCAAGTCTCTTCCCTTCACGCACATGGACTGAACCTCCGGCCGCGGCAAAACGCAGCCGATCGTCAGCTTGATCTCCTCGGCAGTATTCGCGCCGATCACAATACCGAAACGCTTTCGGACAAATTTGATGATCGCCTCGTCAAATTCCACGCCCGCAATCTTCAGCGAGGAGGACTGCGCAACACCGTTCATTGTCAGCACGCCGATATCCGTCGTACCGCCGCCGATATCCACCACCATGTGTCCCTCCGGCGCGGTAATATCCAAATGTGCGCCGAGGGCTGCCGCCAAAGGCGCCTCAATCAGGTAAACGCGTCTTGCGCCCGCTTCCATCGCCGCCTGTATCACCGCACGTTCCTCGACCTCCGTAATACTGCTCGGCACGCTCACGATCATGCGCGGCTTGATAATGGCATGCTTCATCACGCAGCGTATCATCTCTGTAAGCATCCGCGCCGTCAGCTCATAGTCGGAAATTACGCCGTCTTGCAGCGGGTGGATTGCCACAACATTGCCCGGCGTTCTTCCAAGCATATTTCTCGCAGCCGCGCCCACCTGCAAGACCTTTCCGGTATTCTTATCCAACGCAATCACCGCCGGCTCACGGAGCACCACGCCCTTTCCCGCTGCATAAATCAAGACATTGGATGTGCCGAGGTCAATACCTAAATCCTTAGAAAACAAAAACATCTGTTACACCTACCGTCAGTTATTCGAAAGTTGTGTTGCTGCCACCGTCGCGCATAGCACACTTGCTGCACCTTCCGTCAGAAGGATACGGCTGCATTCACTGAGCGTTGCGCCGGTGGTCATAATATCGTCAATCAAGAGGACGCGTCTGTTCATAAAATGCTCCGGTTCGACTGCACGATAAACATTGATTACGTTTGCCCGCCGCTCCTCCGTACCCTTCAGCTTCGATTGCGACGGGTTATCACGCACCTTTTCCAGTGTACGCACACAGGAAATGCCAAGCTCACTCGCCACGGTTTTTGCAAGGAGATAGCTTTGATCGAAGCCGCGTTTCCGCCGCCGTTTTTTGCTGACGGGAACCCAAGATAATATATCAAACTCCGCGTTCATGTGCAGGAGCTGCATGGCAATCAGGCGTCCGTAAGCTCCGGCATATTGCTGCATTCCCTGAAACTTATAGCGTTTCAGGGAAGCCGCCACATCACCGGCGTAGGCAGTGACAGCATAGCACTGCGTAAAAAATTCCCCGCGCTTGATTGGAGCATCCAATATGACAAGCTTTGTGCGGCAGTCCGCGCAAAAATCCGTTTCCTTCTCCCGCAGCAGCTTTCGGCAAATCGTACAACGGGGCGGATACAGAAGGTCAAGGAACCATGTAATGATGCTCATTTTGCCATACACCCCGCAAGGCGATGGCGCAAGCCGCTGTAGCGCTTATTACGGCGGTTATTGGCAGTCATCCGCGCTACGACCTCCTCATTGCCGACAAGGATCAGAAGCTCACGGGCGCGCGTAATCGCCGTGTAAAGCACACCGCGCGTCAACAGCATCGGCGCGCCCGCGTATGGGACGAAGATTACGGCACGGTATTCGCTGCCCTGACTTTTGTGCGCGGTAATGGCGTAAGCCAGCTCCAGCTCCGGCAGCATGTCCGAGTCATAGATCGCGACTCGGTCATCGAAGCGAATGCGAATTGCATCCTCCTGCGGATCGATCTGCTCAATGATGCCGATATCGCCGTTAAAGATCCCCATACCTGCGCCGCCGTCCGTTTTCTTCCATAGTATATCATAATTGTTGCGGATTTGCATCACCCGGTCGCCCTCCCGAAAAACATAGTTTCCGCAAGGCTTCTCTCGTTTCTTCGGCGCAGGCGGATTGAGTGCCTCCTGCAGCGCTAAATTGAGGCGGAAGGTGCCGGTCTCTCCTTTGCGCGTCGGAGAGATCACTTGAATTTCGTCCGCCGGAATTCCCATGTTCTTTGGCAGCCGCAGCGCGCAAAGCTCCGTAATCGTCTGCACGACCGCGTCGGGGGAGCGGCGTTTCATAAAGAAAAAGTCTCGATCCTTCGCTGTCAGGATTGGCAGCTCGCCGTGATTGACCGCGTGGGCGTTCATGACAATCAGGCTCTGCTGTGCCTGTCGAAAGATCTCCGTTAAGCAGACCGTGCGAACCAGACCGCTGCGGATGAGATCGGAAAACAAGTTGCCCGCGCCGACCGACGGGAGCTGATCCGGGTCGCCGACCAAAATCAGCGTTGCCTTCTCCGGCAGCGCCCGCAGCAAGCTGTGCATCAGCAGAAGGTCGACCATCGACATCTCATCGACAATCACCGCGTCACAATCCAGAGGGTCGTCCTCGTCACGGCGGAAGTACATCTCTCCGGTCTCCGGCGAAATCTGCGCCTCAAGCAGGCGGTGAATGGTAGAGGCCTCACGGTCAGTCAGCTCTGAAAGCCGTTTTGCAGCGCGGCCTGTGGGCGCAGCCAATAGCGTCTTTCGATGCAGCAGCTCAAACAAACGCAGGATTCCCGCAAGCGTCGTCGTTTTGCCGGTGCCGGGGCCGCCGGTGAGAATCAGGAGCTTTTGTTCCGCAGCGCAGCGAATTGCCTCTTTCTGCCGCTCAGCATAGGTCAGACCGCTTTTTCGCTCGATGCCGGAGAGCACACGCTCCGCATCGGAAAGCTCGTCCTCCGGCGCGCAAGCCATGCGGCAAATCCGTTCGGTGACGGAAAGCTCCGCCTCATGGTATTCCGGCAGGTAGACGGCGGTAATTCCCGCAATCTCATCTGCCACGACGCTGCCTAACGCGCAGAGGCGGTCTATGGCAGCAAGCACGGCAGCGGTATCGAGATTCAGCATCGTCGCAGTCGCCGCGCCGAGCTTGTCCATCGGTAAAAAAGTATGTCCGTTATTCAGATTGTAGCGCAATTCAAACACTACGCCCGCTTCCACACGCAGGTCGTTATCGCCGTCAAAGCCCAGCTCAATCGCCATGGCATCAACGGCGGCAAAGGATGCGCCAAACTGCGGCTTTGTCAATAGATAAGGGTTCTCATGAATCAGCTCCAGCGACTGTTCGCCATAGACACGGTAAAGTCGAACCGCGATCTCGGCAGGAATGCGGTAGGCGGTCAGGAACTCGATCAGTCTGCGAACGCCGACCTGTCTGCGGAAGGAAGCGCCCATTTCCTGCGCGGCTTTTAAGGAAATGCCGCTGATCTCTGCGAGGCGTTCGGGCGCTCTGTCGAGAATTTTCAGGCTGTCCTCCCCGAAGCGCGCAACAATTTTCTCCGCCGTCTTCGGGCCGATGCCCTTTACTGCGCGGGAGGACAGATATGCACGAATCTCATTGACGGAATCCGGCAGCAGGCGCTCTAAGAACTCCGCCTCAAATTGTTTGCCGTATGTGTTGTGCGTCGTCCATTTTCCCGTTACAATCAGCCGCTCACCGGCGATCGGCGCGGGGATCGTTCCGACAACGGTAATCACGGAGCCGTCCTCGCTGTCAAGCTTGATTACCGCGTAACCGTTTTCCTGATTCTGAAATACTACAGCGGCAATTGTTCCGCTAATCAGCTCCTGCTCCAATATCCTCGTTCTCCGTTCGTATAATTTCAGAAAGCTGTGACCGGCTGCACAAAAAAGCGTCCTCCCGCCTGCGAAGCAGCAGCTCCGCCGCGAACTGCCCCTCGCAGTCTATTCCGTCGTCCACAAAAATCAGCGTTGCGCGCAGGCCCACCCATTCGCGCTGGCGTAAGGCAGCACGCATCGTCTGCTGCACAAGGGCAGCGTCACCCTTTAGCGGAACGACATAGAAGGAATTCCTTGCCTCCTTCGGCGAGAGCAATGCGTCAAAAAACAGCCATACAATCAAAAGCATTCCAGACGCTGCCAGCGCCGCAATCACGATCGTTAAAACCACACAAATCACCTCACGCCATTCTATGTTTCGGCGCGAGGAAATGTACCCATTCTTATTTTACTACAGCCAATGCCGAATCGCAACGAGTTTTTACAAAATAATCTTTTTTCCCGCCGCATTGCCCATCTGAATTCAGAAAAAAGCCCCTGCGGACGGAGCCGCAGGGGCAAGATAAGCAATTTATTCCGCTTCTTCGACTTGGATTCCCTTTTCGGCAAACGCCTTGAGCAGCAAATCCATATCCGACGGAATGGAGATTGGCTCGCCGCACGCCTTGATTGCGTTGGCGACATCCTTCAGACCGTTTCCCGTGACAACGGAGACGATCTTCGCGTCCTTCGGGAGCTTCCCCTGCTCGCAGAGCTTCTTGATGCCTGCCGTACCCGTCACGCCCGCAGGCTCACCGAATACGCCGCAGGTACGACCGAGGAGCTTCTGCGCCGCCATGATCTCCTCGTCGGAGACATTGACGACGATGCCGTTCGATTCCCGAATCGCCATGAGCGCCTTGTCCGCGTTGCGCGGCACGCCGACAGCGATGGAATCGGCAAGGGTATTCTCCTCCATCGGATACCAGTCCTCGTTGTTGGCAATCGCACGGTTCAAGGGGCAGCAGCCCTCCGCCTGCGCGGAGATCAGGCGCGGCAGCTTGTCAATAAAGCCGATGGCATACAGATCCTTCAAGCCCTTCCACAGACCCGCAATCGTGCAGCCGTCGCCCACGGAGATAGCGATGTAATCAGGAACCTCCCAGTTCAACTGCTCCATGATTTCCAAGCCGACGGTCTTCTTACCCTCGGAGAGATAGGGGTTAATCGCGGCGTTGCGGTTGTACCAGCCCCATCTGTCAATTGCCTGCTTGGACAGTTCAAAGGTATCCTCATAGCTGCCCTGCACGGAGACCACCGTCGCGCCGAAGGTCATGAGCTGCGCGACCTTCCCCTTCGGGGCGCGGGAGGGCACGAAAATATAGGTCTTCAAGCCCGCTGCCGCAGCGTTGCCGGCGAGAGACGAAGCGGCGTTGCCGGTAGACGAGCAGGCAATCACCTTCGCGCCCGCCTCCTGCGCCTTGGCAACCGCCATTGCGGAGGCTCTGTCCTTCAAAGACGCGGTCGGGTTCTGCCCGTCGTCCTTGACCCAGAGCTTTGCGATACCAAGCTCCTTTGCCAATCTGTCCGCCTCGTACAGCGGCGACCAGCCGACGCGCAGCGGCGTGTTCGGCGTCGTCTCCTCAACGGGCAGCAGCTCGCGGTAACGCCACATGGAGCGGTCCTGCCGCGCGGCAAGCTTTTCCTTCGTCAGCGTAGTCTTGATATAGTCATAGTCATAAATGATATCAAGGATGCCGCCGCACTCACAATTGGTCAGATTCGGCACAGCCTTGTATTCCCTGCCGCATTTTACGCAGCGGCCGCATTTTACGTTTTTCATAGCATGTTTTCCTTTCTTTCCATCGCTTTCCTTTTGCGCGCCTCGTCCTTCCGCAGCTTCCTTCTGCGCGCTCGGTCTTCCTTTTTCAGTTCTTTCGGGAACAGCGCAAAATACTGCTCATCTCCCACATTGTCGCGAATCCATGCCATTTCGCGCCGTTTCAATATGTACGCTAAAAGCAGCTGAAGCAGCAAAAAAACGGCTGCCACACAGGGGATAAACCACCAATGCAGCTCCTTCGCATGCATGAAGATCACAACGATCAGCGTAATACCGGCAAAAACTGCAAGAACGGCAGCAATCGGCTTCCACAGTATGAAATTACGCTTGTTGCCGTTTCCCCTCATTTGTCCTCCGTTGCATCATCGGCTTATGAAAAGCGGGGAGGGGCTTTCCCCTCCCCCACGATTCTATTTGAATGAAATTACAGCGCCTTGAGCAGTCCGGTCGCTTCGTTGAACTCGTTGATGAGTTCGTCCATTTCCTTCGCCTGCGCGTGGACGGCGTCCCAAGTGCCCTTCGTATCGTACCACAGAGCGTTGAGTTCCTTCACGTCGCGCGCCTGCTGCTCGACCCAAGTGTAATACTTGAGGTTGTGGATACGCTTGCGGTCAGCGTAGGTCAACTCGAGCAGGTTGTCGGTCTTGAGGTTGAGCATGTGCAGGTTGTGATCCAGAGAAGCCTCATGCGCGTTGTACTCGCCGTGCATCTGATCCAGCTCCTCGATACGGGACTGGTACATGACAGCGGAGTCGGTCAGGACGGTCAGCAGGACATCGTTCTCGGTCAGCTCGTAGTACTTCGCCATCTTAATGCAGCAGAGCATATTCGCAATGCCGGAGATACCGAGCCAGCTCATCTTCTCGACCTGCTCGTCGCTCATGCCGAGGACTTCCTTCATGTACTGCTTGCCTTCCGGCTTGTTGAACAGGCGCAGCAGACGCTGGCTGTCCTCATCGTCGATGGCGATTGCCATGTCGGTGTTCTTGACATTATGGATCCAGGGAATGTGCTTGTCGCCGATGCCTTCAATGCGGTGACCGCCGAAGCCGTTGTTGAGAATGGTCGGGCACTGGAGGGCTTCGCCGACGGCGATCTTCGCGGTGGGATAGTGATCCTTCAGGTAGTCGCCTGCGGACAGCGTGCCGGCGGAGCCGGAGGTAAAGGCGCAGCCTGCCAGACGGTCGTCCGGACGGCGGATGGACTCATAGACTCTTGCAAGAGCCTCACCGGTGATGTTGTAGTGCCAGACGGGGTTGCCCATCTCTTCGAACTGGTTGAAGACCATGACATCGGGACGCTGCTTCAGCTCCCAAGTCTTGTCGAAGATTTCCTTAACATTGGACTCGCAGCCCGGGGTGGCGATGATCTCGCCGGCAATGGTCTTGAGCCAGTCAAAGCGCTCTTTGGACATCTCTGCGGGCAGGATGGCGATGGAGTCGCAGGCAAGCAGCTTGGAGTTGAACGCGCCGCCGCGGCAGTAGTTGCCGGTGGAGGGCCAAACAGCCTTATGATATGTAGCATCAAACTGACCCGTGACAAGGCGCGGCACCAGGCAGCCGAAGGAAGCGCCGACCTTGTGGCAGCCGGTCGGGAACCACTTGCCGACCATCGCAACGATACGCGCCTTGACGCCGGTCAGAGCGGACGGGAACTCGATGTAGTTCGGAGTCTCCTGGAACAGACCACCGGTTTCCTTTGCCTCGTTCTTCCAGGTGACACGGAAGAGGTTGACGGGATCGACATCCCACAGTCCGGTGTGCGTGAGCTTTGCCTTGATCGCGTCGGGGACAAGCTCCGGGTTCTGCATCTGTGCGAACGTCGGGATGATAATGTTGTTTTCCTTTGCCTTCTGGATGTTGTGCGCAAGGCCTTCCTTGTTGATGCGAAGATCAATCATTGTTTTTTCCTCCTGTTTTTACGTCTAAATAAGAATATAGGGTGTATTTGGAAATGCCAAAATGATTTGCGATTTTGTCGCCCGATTTGGTAATGAGGAGGGCACCGTGGTCATTCAGGAAGCGAATGGCACGCACCTTATCCTCCTTCGTCATCAGCGCGACAGGTTTTCCAACGAGACGGTCGGATTGCTCGATCAGGTCGTCGAGCAGATCGTTGACATTGTGCGTAATGCGCGCGGGAGTTTCCTGATCGTGATTCATCGTTAAGGTCAGCGAATTGAGTGCCTGCTCCGCCATCACAAGTGCGGAAATGTCGAAATTGACACCGAAAATGGCAGCAACCTTGCCCTCATCGTCGGGAATGTAGACAGAGGTGGATTTCAGTAGCTTTCCGTCCGGCGTGCGCATCAAATAGCACAGATGATCCTCCGGACATGAGGCATCGTTCCCCAGCTGCTCCAGCACGACCTGCGAAGGTCCGTCTCCGAGCTTTCTTCCGCTGACATGCCCGTTTTCAATCGCTATGATCGAATTGGAAGTGCTGCATTCGGAAATCTCATGCACAACGACTTCACAGTTGCTCCCAAACTGCGCGGCAACCGCCCTTGCGATACGGCACAAAGTTTCACGTTCGCTTTCCCTGAGCATATATCCGCTCCTCTCCTATTGATTCCACTACTATCATATCACAGATTTGTGAGAAATCAATCGTTTTTCAAAAAAATTTTTAGGAAATGCTAAAATTTGTTTGACTTCTGAAACAGATATGGTAATATAGAGACAGAACCGCACCATAAGCGGTATGGAATGAAAAATTGGAGGGTTATTTCATGGATTTTGAGGCTATCAAAAAAGCGGCGGAGGGCTACCGTGCAGACATGAGCCGTTTCCTGCGGGACATGATTGCCATCCCCAGCGAGAGCTGCGAGGAAGAGGGCGTCGTCATGCGCATCAAGGCGGAGATGGAAAAGCTCGGCTACGACAAGGTTGAGATTGACAAGCTGGGCAATGTCATCGGCTGGATGGGCAGCGGCGATAAGATCATCGCCATCGACTCTCACATCGACACCGTCGGCATCGGCAACATCAACAACTGGGAAGCTGACCCCTACAAGGGCTACGAGACCGATGAGATTATCTACGGTCGCGGCGGCTCCGACCAGGAGGGCGGCATGGCTTCCGCAACCTACGGCGCCAAGATCATGAAGGATCTGGGCCTCATCCCCGAGGGCTATAAGATCATGGTCGTCGGCTCCGTGCAGGAAGAGGACTGCGACGGTATGTGCTGGCAGTCCATCGTCAACGAATACTTCAACGGTCCCGAGGACGCACGCAATCAAATCGAGTTCGTCATCTCCACCGAGCCCACCGACGGCGGCATCTATCGCGGTCACAGAGGCCGTATGGAGATCCGTGTCGATGTGCGCGGCGTCTCCTGCCACGGCTCCGCTCCCGAGCGCGGCGACAACGCAATCCACAAGATGGCGGAGATCATCGAGAATGTCCGCGACCTCAACGAAAACGACGCCGAAGAAGACACCGAGATCAAGGGTCTGGTCAAGATGCTCGACCCGAAGTACAACCCCGACCATTACGAAGATGCCCGCTTCCTCGGCAGAGGCACCTGCACCACCTCGCAGATCTTCTACACCTCTCCCTCCCGCTGCGCCGTCGCGGACTCCTGCGCGATCTCCATCGACCGCCGCATGACCGCCGGCGAGACCTACCAGTCCTGCCTGAAGGAGATTGAGGATCTGCCCGCATGCAAGAAGTATGCCAAGGATGTCAAGGTTTCCATGTACATGTATGACCGCCCCGCGTGGAACGGTCACGTCTATGAGACGGAGTGCTTCTTCCCGACCTGGATCAACAAGGAATCCGCCGCCCATGTGCAGGCGCTCATCGACGCGCACCATGCACTCTGGGGCGAGGAGCGTCTCTACGCCGACGACACCGCGAAGGAAAAGCGCGTCGGCCGCCCGCTGACCGACAAGTGGACCTTCTCCACCAACGGTGTCTCCATTCAGGGCCGCTACGGCATCCCCTGCGTTGGCTTCGGCCCCGGTGCGGAATCCCAGGCACACGCCCCGAACGAGATCACCTGGAAGCAGGACCTCGTCGTCTGCGCCGCGCTGTACGCCGCAGTCCCCGGTCTGTATAAGCCCGAGAACAAGGACACCGAGGCAGTCTTCCGTCAGGAACTGACCGGCAACGATATCAAGTAATCAACCGAAAGAAAAACGGAGGAAAGAAACAATGAGCAAAACCGTAGAGCTTGCAAGACATCTTGAAACCCTGCACATCAACAACATGTACAAGTCCGACTTCTACTGGACTTGGGACAAGACCGACGACGAGATCGACGCGATTTTCACAGTAGCCGACGCCCTGCGCGACCTGCGCGAGCGCAACAAGTCCACGAAGATCTTCAATTCCGGTCTCGGCATCTCCCTCTTCCGCGACAACTCCACCCGTACCCGCTTCTCCTTCGCCTCCGCCTGCAACCTCCTCGGTCTTGAGGAGCAGGTGCTCGATGAGAAGAAGTCCCAGATTGCCCACGGCGAGACCGTCCGCGAGACGGCCAACATGGTCTCCTTCATGGCAGACGTCATCGGCATCCGTGACGATATGTACATCCATCAGGGTCACGAGTATCAGAAGACCTTCATGGACGCCCTCGAAGACGGCTACCGCGACGGTATCCTCGAGCAGCGCCCGACCCTCGTCAACCTGCAGTGCGACGTTGACCATCCGACGCAGTGCATGGCGGATATGCTCCATGTCATCCACTATTTCGGCGGCGTTGAGAACCTGAAGGGCAAGAAGGTCGCCATGACTTGGGCATACTCTCCCTCCTACGGCAAGCCGCTGTCCGTCCCGCAGGGCGTCATCGGTCTGTTCACCCGCTTCGGCATGGACGTCACGCTGGCGCATCCGGAAGGCTACGACGTCTTCCCCGAGGTCGAAGAAATTGCCCGCAAGAACTGCGAGAAGTACGGCTCCACGTTCCACAAGACCAACGATATGAAGGAAGCCTTCAAGGATGCCGATATCGTTTATCCGAAATCCTGGGCACCTTTCAAAGCCATGGAAGAGCGCTCCGCGCTGTATGTCAAGGGCGACCAGAAGGGCATCGACGAGCTGGAAAAGAGACTGCTTGCGCAGAACGCCGAGCACAAGGACTGGGCTTGCACCGAGGAAATGATGAAGCTGACGAAGGACGGCAAGGCGCTGTATCTGCACTGCCTGCCCGCCGACATCACCGGTCTGAGCTGCGAAGAGGGCGAGGTTGACAACTCCGTCTTCGACCGTTATCTCGTGCCGCTGTATAAGCAGGCTTCCTACAAGCCCTACATCATCGCCGCAATGATCTTCATGTCGCAGGTCAAGGATCCCGTCGGCACTCTGATGGCACTCGACGCCTCCGACAACAAGCGCAAGATGTTCTAAGGCTGCGCAGCGGTTTGCTGCCGGCAGAAAAATGCACAGCGGAAGTATCCTCGGATGCTTCCGCTGTAATAAAGTGAGGAAAAGAAAACATGGCTAAAAGAATCGTAATCGCCCTCGGCGGCAACGCTTTGGGCAATACCCCCTATGAACAGCTCGCCCTCGTCACCGAGACGGCGAAGCCCATTGTCGATCTAATCGAACAGGGCAACGAGGTCGTCATTGCCCACGGCAACGGTCCGCAGGTCGGCATGATCAACCTCGGCATGGCAACCGCCGCTGAGGCAAAGGCAATCAAGTCCGATATGCCCTTCCCCGAGTGCGGCGCGATGAGCCAGGGCTACATCGGCTACCATCTGCAAAACGCCATCGGCAACGAGCTTGCCGCGCGCGGGATTGTCAAGGACGTCGCCACGGTCGTCACGCAGGTGCTCGTCGATGAGAATGACCCCGCCTTCCAGAATCCTACGAAGCCCGTCGGCGCGTTCTACGACAAGGCAACCGCAGACCGCATCGCTGCGGAAAAGGGCTATACCATGGTCGAGGACGCGGGCAGAGGCTACCGTCAGGTCGTCCCCTCCCCGAAGCCCATTGACGTCATTGAGAAGAACACCGTGAACGCGCTCATCAAGGACGGCTGCGTCGTTATCACGGTCGGCGGCGGCGGCATTCCCGTCGTCCGCAAAGACGGCAAGCTCTACGGCACGCCCGCTGTCATTGACAAGGACTTTGCCTCCGCGAAGCTCGCCGAACTGGTGCACGCCGACGCGCTGGTTATCCTGACTGCGGTGGACCGCGTCTGCATCAACTGGGGCAAGCCCAATCAGCAGAGCCTCAGTGAAATGAGCGTCGAAGAAGCCGAGAAATACTGCGGCGAAGGTCACTTTGCTCCCGGCTCCATGCTGCCGAAGGTCAAGGCTGCAATTTCCTTCGCCAAGACCGGCGGTCAGGCAATCATCGCCTCGCTGGAAAACGCAGGCAAAGCCGTCAAAGGCGAATCCGGCACCATCGTACATCTTTAATTTCATGACAAACCGCCTCTCCGTTTTGCGCGGAGAGGCGGTTTGTTTTGTAAACAGGCTTCCAATAAAACCTCTGTAGGGCGGGGACATGTCCCCGCCGGTGCAGGAACTACCGACTGCGTGCAAGCTCGTTCATGCCTTCTGTCTTACACTTATGCGGACAGCTACCCTGCAATGGCTGATTCATGTATTGCAGGGTTTTCCGCATCAATCAATATCGCGAAGCACTTCCTCGGGCGGATTGTCGAGCTGGGACGGCGCACGCATGATCTTGTGGAAATATTTCAAGACCGAAGCATAGTAGAAGCCGTCTACCGTGCGTTCATCGAGATTCATGCAGAAATCCACATAGCGCTTTGTGACCGGGGTACCCTCCGGTGTCAATTCGGTCTTGCGGTACTTTCTGCCGAACGCGACAAAGACGGGCAGGTTGCCGAAGTTATACAGGTGATGTACAATCGGCGGGATACCCAAAGAGCCCATCGAGGTAAAAATCACGGAGCCGTGGAAGGGGCTAAGCTCAGTGAGCGCCTTCGGGAGCTTACCGAAGTAGTCCGCAACCTTCAGGCACCAGACGACAAATTTCAGAAGCAGTCCGGGAATTCCGGCAAGGAAGCCCGCAAGCTGGTCGAAGCTGCTGTCCAGAGGGGTATTCTTGACATTCTCAATCACCGCATTGAGCTTGCGGTAAACATCCTCTGCGGTGTCGTAGGGCGAAAGATGGAGCTTGATTGTCGTCTCCTCTCCATCAACCCGCATTTCTTTCTTGATGGTCATCGTAAAGGCGATATCCTCGTCTCTTTGGTGAATGCGCTGCCCGGAGAAGAAACGGTTCAGACCGGGATATTTTGCCACGCAGCGGACGTAGGCGGCAAGGAACACATGCATTAAACCGAAGTCCTTTAAGCCTTCCGCACGTTTCTTGTGAATGTAGCGTTCCACGGCGCTGATCTCAAGGGTATCCTGAATGCTGTTGCAGGCGTCGTTGCGATCCGGCATAATATAGCCCGCGACGAGGAACATACCATCAACAGAGCGGACACGCCGTCCGTCGGCACGGTCGCCCCAGGTGCGGTGATACTTTCCGTCGCAGAACATACGCATCGCAAGCGCCGCGGCGGTTAAGGCACCGGCAAGAAGCACATTCGAAAGCTTGTCAAACAGCTCGTAGGTAGAGATTCTGCCGCATTCCGCCACGAAGTCGTAGAGCAGCACCCCAAAAGGAAGCAAGGAGATCAGCCGCAAAACAAACAGCTGACGGAATTTCCCTGTGACAAACAGACGATAGACCACATAGAACGCAAGATACAGAATCCAGCATACGGCAACATAACGTTTGTATTGGAACAGCGAATAAGCGCCTCCGACCGACGCAATCAAACTCGGATCGGCGGCAAAGCGCAGATACCAGTCAAGGGCGATTTGCGCAAAATAGACGCAACCCCAAAAAATCGGCTTTGTAATGCGGTAATACTCCTTCGGTCCGCGCACTATGACAATCTCTGCCATACCTAAAGCAACCGCCATCGGCAAGACCTTCTGGAACCACACATTAACCGTAGAGATCTCCCCTGCCTCACCGAAGCAAAGCGCAAGGATTTGCAGCACAAACGCACCAACCGCCATCAATACCGAAAGCCAGGTCAACGGATTCTTACGGCTGACATAGTATCTGATTTGCGTATTATTCTGTGTATTCACAACAATTTCCTCTCTTTCTCAAAATCTGCCTAAAACTACCCCGATTACATTATGCACGATTGAAGCAAGTGCGTCAAGATATTTTTGCGAAATCTTATGGCTCCCCCAAAGCTTTGCTCGCAGGCTCTTGTGGACATTTTTCTCCGTTATGATAGCGCAGACCGACATAGTCCAGTGATTGGCGGTATTGGTCAATATCCTCCGGTCTCATTTCCTTTGCATATTCCATCTGCTTTCGGATATTTTTCGGTCGAAGCAGGAGCGTCTCGCACCAACGCACTACCCAAAAGAACGGTAAAAGAACGGGCAGCTTCTTCAAAACGGGATATTTCAGGCACATCTTCCAATATGGCAGGAAAATAACTTCCAGCTTCCAGCGCAAATGTGCTGTTTTTCCGGAGGAATCCTCTCCTGAAATGCGAACTGCCCAAGAGACGCGCTTTGTTTCACCTTTTCCGTATGCCCCGCTGTTGATAATCACCTTTGAGAGGAAATCCGTCATTTCCGTCGGTGCTGCGGCGTCAAACCACACAGCGCAGGTCATCATAACATTCTCAAAAAAAGTCGTAAGTCCGAGTTTGTCCAACTCCGCACGAAGATATGCCTTGTTCAGCTGCGGCTTGTTATTGCAGTAGACCCACAGATCAGCCAAATGCTTTATTCCGATGCCGCCGTCACGATAATGCTTTGCAAAATGGCAGAACAGATAGATCAGCTCGTCCTCGTCAGAGAATCGGTATCTATAGCTTCCATCTCTCATCGGTTTTGCACGCATCCAGCCGTCGCCAAAATAGGCGTAATAGTCCTCGTTATACGAGGGGATTAGCCGCTTATGCAATTCAACATGGATATTCCGTTTCGACCAGGGCAACTCATGATTGCTCTCAATCCCCTCCGTGAAGCCGAGCTGACGCATAATCGGCTTGATTCTCTCATACTGGGAAGGACGAATCAGAATATCTACGTCGGACATCACGCGCATTTCCGGTTGCGGATACAATTGCTTCATTACGCAGCCCTTAAGGAGCAGGTAATCCACGCCTTCTTCCTCAAAGGCGCGCGTGAGCCGAGAAAGCTCAAGCATTTGGCTCTCGCCGATGGAAATCAGCTGTGCCGTCAGGGACAGAAGCTTGTTCATGCCGGCGTTCTCCGGCGTAAGACCACAGTTCACCGCTCCGTAATATATCAACGGCGTGATCTGATGCTGAATCGTAAGCGCAACGGCAGACGCAAGGTCAAACGCTGCGGGAAGGCGCTCCGCCCGTCCGGTCAAAGCGCTGCGGATCAATAGGATAATACCGTGTTCTTGTTCGTTCAGCATATTTTCACCTCCATTGTTTCAGATTTTTCTTTTTTTCCTATGCAGCAAATCCTTCAGCAGAATTGCTTCAAGTATCATCTTTGTGTTTTCCCGCAAGGGTTTTATGAAGAAAGGCACGACAAATACCGTTATGATCTGTGCTGCAAGCGATGCCAGCGCCGCACCGGACGATCCCATTCGCGGGATTAAAAGTAAATTCAGCCCTACGTTTGCAATCGCGGCACCAATATACACCCATATCAGATACTTTTGGCAGTCCTTGCAAACAATCCATATCCCTCTTGCAACACCGAGATAGGAAAACGCAGTATACCATGTGATAATGCGGAGCGGAGCCACCGCAGGAAGGTACTCAGCTCCATAGAGGAGGCGGATGGCAGGCGACGCCAAAAGCGTATATATGGCAGAAACCGCCACGGATAAATAGAACACAATCGCATATAATTGCTGATTGCGCCGCCGAAATCTCACCGGATCAGTCAGATTCGCTTCGTAGATGGATGGGGTGATTGAATCAATGATGGCAGATAGGGCAAAGCACCATACATTGCAAAGCGAAACCGCAGTCGCGTAATAGCCAACCTCCGCGTCGGAAAGCATTTGCTTCAGCATCATTTTATCTGTCTGGTTGTAAACACAGATCATCAAGGAAGGCAGAATGAAGTATTTGCTTTTTTTCAAAAGCTCCTTTCCGTAGCTCCATGAAAAATGGAGTTTGGCTCCGTGATGTTTCCGGTAAGCAATAAACAGAAAGATTCCAAGCAGCAGATAGTCCAAGGCATTGGCGCAGGCAAAGAATGTGACGCTTTTTTTCAGCGCGAGCAAGACCGCCTTATAGACGGCAGTCAGCGTAAAGGCAAGCAGGGTCAGCACTGCCGTAACCTTGGACTCTAACCGAGACTGAAACCAATACTGAAAGGTCTCAAAGATTTGGAATACCAAAGACAGACCGCTCAGGGAAACCACCGCGATTGTCTCCGGCTCACCGGCATCGACAATCATCGTCAGACACATGAGGCTGATGGCGGAAAGCACACTGGCAGCCGCACGCAGTCCCAATGCGGTTCCGAGGGTAGTTCCCTGCTGCGAGGGTCGGTCAATGATTTCTTTCACAAGGACGCTGTTAATTCCAAGGGTACAGATTGCAGAGAAAAACGCTGTATATGCGGCAGCATAACTCAGCAAGCCATAGTTGGAAGGGCCAAGGAAGCGTGCAGTCAGCAGTCCAATCAGAAAGTTCACAGCCATCTGCCCGACCTTGCCGAAGATCAGCCAACCGGCATTTTGTGCAATTCTGTTTTTCAACAAATTCCGAAACTTCATCGTTTATCCTTCTTCGGTTCTCCCCTCCCGTTTTTTGGGGGATACCATGCATCTTCTAAAATCTCAGCCCGACTGCACGGACCATCGGCAAAAAGCTGCGGCTTCTTTTCTCCCCGCAGGATCGCCTCGGCAAGTGACAAAAAGCGATTTGCTGCGGTTTCCGCATTCCACCGGGTTTGGATTGTCTCATACGCAGCGCGACCGAGCCGTTCTCTCTCCGCCGGTTGCTGAAGCAACGAATGTGTTTTGGAGCAAAGCTCCTTTAAATCCCCATCACGGTAGATTCTTCCGTTCTTGCCGTCCTCTAAAAGGAACGGTACGGAGCCGATGGCATGGCTTGCAACAACTGCGCAGCCGCTGTTCATCGCCTCGTTCAGCACGGCACCCCAGCCCTCACCGCGGTCAGAAGTAAATAGGAATATTGATGCACGTTCCATCTTTTCCCGCACCCGCTGCGGCGGCATCGCGCCGAGAAGCTGCACTTCGGCAGTCAGTCCAAGGCGCGCAATCTGCTCTCGCAGGAAGCTTTGCATGGCACCTTCCCCGATTATATCCATGGAAAAAGAGCAGCCGTGATCCTTCAGATAACGAGCAACGCCTAATGCCGCCTCAGGATGCTTCCATTGGATTAGTCTCCCACACCAAAGCAGCTTGTTTTGCTCCTTTCGTTCCAACAGGGAATCCACGCTTGGATAACAGATTTTTTCCGGGAAATAACCCCATTGATAGGTACGATTTCGGTAATTGCCAAACTTACGGCAGTCCGCCGCAGTGAAAGCGCTTGCGCAGAGCATATACAGCGGACGAAAACGATAGCGGCCGTGATGGAGCCATGCGCTTGCCATTGCGTGCGGATAAGTGCGCAGCGTCAGCTTCTCTTTAAAAAATCGTTCGGCATAGCGGAAGGTCAGCTTGTTTTCCCGCAGTCTGCTGCGGATCAAGGCATCGGGCGCGCTGCCAATCAGGACAACGTCCGCCGTTTGCAGCAGCCAATCACACTCCGCCTTTTGGGCGGGATCAAAATACTGTCGAAGAAACGGTATATTCTCCGTAGATAATCCGCAACGCTTCCCCTTATTTCCTGCGGGAACGGTTTCAATAAAAGTATATTTCCCTTCGCATTGCCGGTAAAACGCCTCTGAAAGATCGGTCTGATGGATCGTATAACAATTTGAAGCAAAAACAATCGACAGCGTTTTTTTCCCATCCTGTTTCATATCATAATCTCCTGTACTTACTCACGGCTTGCTTCTTCGGTTTTGGCGGGAGAGGCAGCTCATAATTGCCGTTTGCAAGGAGCAAAAAGCTGCAGGCGGGCAGGTAAATGCCAATGCCGCCGGAGAAAAGCGCGCCCTCTCCTGCACCCATAAAGAGTACGCTGATAAACGCCGCAAGCGCATAAAGCTGTGTTTTCTCAGTTGTCTTCCTATTCGCACGCCGCATAATGACATAAAGGTAAACCAAAACGCCAACCAAGACTAACACACCATAGGAACAGAGCAGCACCATATCCGCATTATGGCGATTGCCGCTCAGTTCCGCATAATTGCCGAACAGCCAGCTTCCCTTCAGCTTCTCAAAGCATTCCCTCCAAATCGTAACCCTCGAGTCTAACGCCTTTCCGGGCGAGACCAAAAAATCCAGCCAGCCTTTGTCAATGATTGGCTGAATCAGCAGCAAGTAAAGCGGTACAACAAGAAGCGGCAGCAAATTAATGAAAAATAAAAAAATGTTTGAAAACGACGGCTTCTTTTTGAAACGCACGAGCAAAAGCAAAGCCAAAGCAACCAAAGCAGCGAGCATCGCATTCCGCGCCTGGGTCTGCATCAGCAAAAAGCAGTCAAACCCGAAGGCAGCCGCAGCCGCAATACGCCATACGCCCCGCAGCGCGATAAATGCAAGCGCAGCATACAGGATATATAAGTACAACCACAGTCCCGTAAGATTCGGATTTGTAAAATTTAACGTAATTGCGCCCGCAATAATCTCATATGGGATGAAAAAATAAGCCAGCGGAAACAAAAAAGCGATCAGCAGATTTGCTTTCAGAATAAACTCCGCAGTTTTTTGCTCAACGGAGGTTTCGTCGGCAATATAAAGATAGAAAATTGTAGAGAGGAAAAAAATCGCCTCTTTAAAGTATGCGGGACTGATCGACACATTTTTTATAAACGCATTGATGAGCACACAAATAAACGAAGCAAACGCGATCATTAAAGCAGCTACCCCGAGCGTGCTGATTCTCTTCGTCATAATCAAGGACAGATGCAGCAGTACTAATAGAAAGGAAGCGGAAAACAGCAGACTAACCAAGGTATTAAGCTTTAACAACGTCGACAGAACAATCAACGCAATAACCAGTGTTTCGAAAAGGATAACCCTATTGATTCTGTTGTCGGTTTTCTTCATAAAGCGCCACAATCCTTTTGATAGATACGAAGGTAATTCTGCGCCATCTGCGCACTGTCATAGACCCCTGCTGCTTCGGATATCTGTGTTGCTTTTCCTCGCCGCAGCGCTTGCAGCAGCGCAGCCTCTATCGCATCGGTATCACCGTATTCGGTAAAATAAGTGTATTCCGGAATCGCAATGCTCTCAGGCCCGCCCGCGCGGAAGCCGACTACCGGTGTGCCGCAGCAAAGGCTCTCGGCAAGCGGCATAGAAAAGGTCTCGCGCTTGCTCGTCAGCAGCGTTACATCCGCAAGACTGTACAACCGCGCCAGTTCTTTTTGATTGGACAGCTTTCCGAGTAACCGCACATTTTTCGGCGGCGCCGACGTCAAAGCATGGGAACCTGCGACAAGGAAGATAATATTTTCTCTTTCCAAACGACGCGCAAGCTCCAAAACATAGCTTCCACCCTTAATATGTCCCCCTGCGTCAGAGAAAGCGGCAGTCACATGAAGCACTACCCTCGCGTCACCGATGCCGAGACGCTGCCGAAGCGTTACGGCATCGTCATAGGGATGAAAAACCGCAGTGTCCACACCGTTCAGGACAACCGCATGGCGTTTGTCCTTCAGCATCGGAGAGCACTCCGCACGGGTACGCAACCAAGGCGAGACAGAGACAACCATCAGTCGGTCGAAGCCGCAATAGGCGTCATATAAGCGCCTCCAGGCGGTGTGGGTTCGGTCGAAAAACAAGGATTTTGTCTCCTGCCGCCAACGCGGGCAGTTCCCGCATCCGGTTTTCCACTTTTCGCACTCGAGCGCATGGCCGCAGTTTGCGGTATATGGGAATTCGGCGTGCAGCGTCAATACAGTCCTAATTTTCTGTTCCTTCAGCCAATTCGTCAAGCGGAAAAGGTTGACAAAATAGCCGTTGATGCAGTGCAGATGCACAATGTCGGGCTTCTCCCGCGCAATCACGTTAATCAGCCGCCGCGTGGAAAGGAAGCAGCCGCCATACATCAATCCGGTAAAACGGGACAGCAGATTGTTGCACTTTGCATACAGCTCGCCGCAGGTTTTGTAGACACCCGCCTCCGCGACCCTTTCACCGCGCCCGTAACAGACAACCGACTCAATCCCCTCCGCTTGCAGAAAGGTATGTATCTCGCGCACGAGCTTTCCCGTGCTTCCCTTCCCATAGACACAGTTGATCTGCAGGATCTTCACATTTTCTCCTCCGTTTTGACATCATTCAGAATTCTCGCAAAACGTGCTGCATTTGTCTCAGGTGAATGATTCTTTTCGACTAACCGCAAGGCGTTCGCAATGTATCGTTCTCTCGTCTCCGGTGTGTGAAGAAGTCTGTCCAGCGTCTGTTTGAGCGTCGGCAGGTCGGAGACAACATAAGCCGCCTCATTCTCCCGCAGATACTGCGCACAGGCAAACTCCTGCGGCGCAAAGAGAAGAAAGCATCTTCCGCAAGCAAGGCTGTCGGCAATCTTCGTTGAAAAAGCATATTGGGAATCCACACGGTAAAAGTCGTCAAAGCTCTCGATATGCAGGAGAATATCACTCGTATGCATTCCCTCCTGCACCTGCGCATAGCTGACAAAGCCGTGAAAACGGATCTGTCGGCACTCCTTCAGCGCCCGTTCAATCTCCTCGCTCGGCGCTTTTCCGTATACATCTATACAGCAGTCCTCCGCAAGCTCGCGTAAGGCTCCTGCAACCGTAAGCAGCGCTTCATGTCTGCCGACACCCAAATTCCCGTAATAGGAAATGCGCGGCAGAGGATTTTCAACGTTTGTTTCGCCGGGGCGCAGCCGCGTAGCGGTGTAAATGACCGAAGACGGCGTGGAAAACGCAGCGGCATAGGCTTTTTGCAGCACTTCGCAGTTATAAACTGCATAGGAGGCAGCGCGCATTGTCTTGCGAAACTCTCTGCAAAGCTGCAGGCGAAACAGGGGATAACAGAAATGTGCCGGCCCCCGCGCGCGAAAATAATCGTAATCCTTAAAATAATACCCCTCGCTGTTATAAATCACAAGCGGGACATGGTATTCCTTTGAAAGCTTTCTCGCTAAGCGGAGCAGAAAGGCACAGTCCCCCGCCTGCAGCAAGATCAGCTCCGGCGCAAAGTCGCGGACAAACGCGCAAAAGCCGCCCTTTTTCCACCGCCCGCTGTTCCACACGAGGTTGCGCAGCAGCATCGTCAAGGGCGTTCGCGCGCGTTTTCGTTCCGTACCCGTCCGGGGCGCGCCGGGCTGCTCCGGTTTATTTAAGCGTCTGCCAACCTTCGTTCCCTTGACAAACGCCCGCAGCGCTTCCGAATCCGAAACAAAAAAATAGTTCACACAGCAAGCAAAATCCGGATTTTCCACCTGCAAGGAAAACTGTGCAAGGCATTCCTTCGGATAGCCGGAGAGCATATTGGAAAGCGTTCTGCCGTTTGCGTTTGTATCGGACAGGCAGTTATTCGCCAGAATCAGAACCCGTTTCACAACTCACACTTCCTTCGCGCCATGGCAGCAACGTTCGGTAGCCTTTTTGACCTCTGCGCATCCAGCGGCGCATTTCCCGCATGGAAATCTCTGTTTTCCCGCGATAACGGTACGAAAAATACAGCCGATAGAGCGCGCCCATCTGCGGGAAAGCGGCAGCAATCCACGCGCCCTTATCATAAAAGAACTTTTCGTGATAGCCGGTAAACCAAGACGAGGAATCCTTGGAACAGGCACCTAAAACAAAGCTGTGGGAGTAAAGCCGCAGTCCTTTGCGTAAGCAGTCAAGCAGGAAGAGCGAGTCCTCTCCGCTGCCGTAGATACAGCCGCCGCCGAATAACTGTGAAAAGGAAACGCGCGCCTGCAAAAGCGATGCACGCCGCGCAGCCAAAACACATGCACCGTATTTTAAAGAATTCCAAGTGTGCAGCCTTCTCACCGTATTGCGCCGTTTTTCCATGATTTTCCCGTTTTTGACAATATCAACGCTGAAAACAAGCAGATCGGCATCCGGCAGCGCATCAAACGCCCGCACAACTGCCTCTGCATAGCCGTCGTAATATGTAATATCATCGTCGGCAAAAAGGAGGATTTCGGCATCCGCAGCCAACAGGGCAATATTCCGGTTTAGACCGACGCCGCGCGTTGTCGTGGACAGCATTGTTATCTTGTGTCCTTCCAGCGATGTTGACATCGTTTCATTTCTATCGCACTGATTCGCAAAAATCACATCAGAGCGGATATGCATCGTTTTAAATTTTGACAGATCGTTTTGATCCATTGTCGCACACAGCACCGATAGCCGCATGATTGTCTTCTCCATTCAGTGATTTAGGTCCTGCTTGATCTTCGTGCTGGAGATCTCCTTTGTGCGAGGCAGATAGACAACCTCACACCGGTCCTTCAGAAAATCGAATTTTCCCTTCCAATCGTCACCGATCACAAAAGTATCAATATGGTACAGCGCAACATCCGACGTCTTTTGCTCCCAGCAGGTTTCGGGGATGACCAAATCGACATAGCGGATTGCCTCTAAAAGTTCCTTGCGCTGCTCATAATTGAAATAGCAGGTTTTATGCTTCATCTCTCGGTTGAACTCGTCTGTCGAGAGCGCTACAATCAGATAATCGCCGAGCTGCTTTGCGCGGCGCAGGAGATTAATATGACCGTAATGGAGCAGATCAAAGGTGCCGTATGTAATGACGCGCTTCATAACTTCAATCTCCTTTGCATTTCATCAACAACCGTGTCTGTCGCGTGCCCCGCATATGGCGCGAAACGGCGGCGGAAGCGCTCTGTCTGCGCAGAAGCCTCCGCCTCATCCAGATGCGCGATCTCATCCAAAACCTCATCCTCCGTTTTACAAACGGGGCATGGAAGATTCTCCGCCAAATCAAGGTACAGACCACGTTTTTCCTCGTACTCCTCCAAATCATAAGCAAAGCAAAGCATCGGCACATCAAGGATGGAGGCATCAATAAAGGCGCTGGAATAGTCGGAAAGCAACACATCCGCTACCGCATAGAGATCGTTCAACCGTTCATAGGCAGATACGTCGCGTACAAAGTCGTTCTCCGTCAGCGCAAGCGCAGCGCTCACGGCATAATGCGCGCGGATCAAAAGTACATATTCCCCGCCCAAACGTTCCTCCCATTTTTTGAAGTCAATGGGCGGCGCGAGATAGGTTTCCTTCTTCTCGTTCAGCAAATATTCCCGATAGGTCGGCACATAGAGCAGAACCTTTTTGCCCTGCGGAATTCCGAGTGTGCTGCGGATGGCAGCTTTGTTCTTCGGCGTATAACGCAAAAGCGCATCATTTCTCGGAAGATCGCACAGCAGGAAGGTGTCCTTCTCCGCAACCAGCACGCGTGCAAGGATCTCACGGTCGTACTCGCTTTGCGCGCAGCGGATTGCTGTTTTGTCCGGAGCGCGCACATAACGGTTTTTCTTGATTGCGTTCGTATTCTCCTCACCGCAGATCTTCTTGAGCGGCGTACCATGCCAAGTTTCCACACGCAAAATGCGCGGATTTCTCAACTCAAAACCGCGATCCATGCCCGAGTTGCTCACCCATACCCGCGCTGTAAACAATGTGCGGAAAAAATGGAAGGAATCTATTTTTATCTTCTCGCCGCGCGGCAGAGTGAATCGTTCCGGCGCAACAAACGCCCAGATGAGCTTCCAATCGTCAAATTCTCTCCGATTGCAAATCTCATCATAGATCGCACGAGGGCTGTCGTCAAAGTTTCTTCCGCCGAAGGAGGAAAAAAGCATCGTCTTTTTTCGAATCGGGAACAAATAGGTTATTTTCATCATGACACGCATTGCCGCGCGGCAGAAGCCGAGCAGTCCGACATGTCTTTTCAGAAAATTGATAAAGCGTAGTCTCATGTCGCCCTCACAGGATGATCGAACCTTCGGCAGGTAAACTTATCTGCGCAGTCCGATATATTTTTTCATGCCGTAACAGGCATAGCCGAGAAAGCTGATTGACGAACGGAAAAGAGACAGCTGCAGCTTCTTTCGGTACACCGTCCAGCGTCCTCTCGCACAACGCAGCTTTTTTGAGGAGCGCGATTGCGGCAGCAGGCGATACGCGGCCAGCACTTCTGTGCAGCCGACGGCACGTTTCCCGCTTTCTAACAGTTGCATCCAGAGGAGAAAGTCTTCCGAATAATCCTTCGCAGTTCCGAAGGGTGATGGCTGTAATGCCGATGCCTCGAGAAGCACCGTAGAGCAGCTAATCACATTGCGGGACAACATTTTTTTATAGCTTGTCTCCGGCGGAACAATAAATGCGCGGCGCAACGGTTCATCACGTTCTTCCACCATATCATAGGAGCAATAAATGATTTCCGCGCCGGTCTTTTCCGCCAAAGCGAGTTGCTTTTCCAGCTTTTCGGGGTACCAATAATCGTCCCCGTCCAGTAACGCAACATACTTCCCTCTCGCCGCGGCAATGCCGCGATTGCGCGTCACTGCTACGCCGCAGTTGGATTCATTTGTAAGTACCCTCACCCGCGCATCTCGGGCAGCAATCGAGTCTGCAAGCATCGCCGTGTCATCCGTAGAAGCATCGTTAACAATCAGCAATTCCAGATCACGCACACTCTGCGAAAGGACGGACGCGGCAGCTTGCTCAATATAAGGCGCCACATTGTACGCGGGCATCACAACCGACACCAAGGGCGCATTCTTCATTTGATCTCTCAAAGGAGGGCAACGCACACTGTTTGTATGCACCGCAACTGCATTCATATCTCTCATTCACCAACCGTTATTCAGTCATTACTGTAAATAAAAATATTATTTATTTTAGCATAGATTTACAAAAAAAGCTACTCTTATTTCTCTCTTTCAAAAAGCTGAAACCGTCAGTATCTAAATATATTATTACGTCGATAGTGACGTTCTACTATTATATTTAGACGCACAAAGCAAGCCTTCTCAGCGCGGAGGTTGCTTTATCATAAAGAAAAGACGCACTGCTCATTGCCAACACACAGAATCTACCCTTGGGGTACGAGCCGAGTTCACGCAAACCGTTCCCTGTGCTAATGCAACAGCTTTCCGTACGGAGTATAAGGAAAGCCTAAATCAACGGACCACATCGTCTCTCTCTCATCGTAATAAAACAAGTAAACGATACAGCATTTTCGGTCGTTAAACGCAATAAGCGGCACATATTTTTCATCAAAGCTTGCATGATTTTCGATATTTACCAACCGGAACCGATAGTCATTTATGGCAAATGCAGCGGGCGATTCATAATACCCGTTTTCATAATCCGTCTGATAAAACGAGTACTGCTCCTCCAACGCTTCTTTTGCGGCAGGATAATCATCTGCTGTGTAGCTTACCATAAGGTAAGTACCTTCAAACCTCGTCCCAAAGTAGGCTTTGTCATACCGATAAGAAATGGAATCATATGGCGGCAGCTCCGCAAGCTCCGGCATGACAGCCGACGCAGCAGAGTCAAAGCCTCCATGCCCCTTTAAGTATTGTGTTAAGTCCGTACTGTGTATCCACAAACCATGAAACCAAGCGATTCCTACCGCAATCATCACAACAGGAAGAATTGTAATCATAGCAAACCACGCTTTTTTGTTCATCTGATCTTTGAGCCTCCTTCGTTTACAAATTTCAATGAATTGTTCCCGCAATACACAAACATATTGCATGCGGTCGCATCTGTGGAAGCTGTGCTTGTGTATCAATCAGTGCGTCACAGGAGCATAGCAGCGACCTTGGAATGCCGGGGATTTGGACAAGCTTTCCTGCGTCACCTTGGAGGTTGCGGATATCGTGGTATGTTTGGAAGCTCGCGGCGCCGTTATCTCAATGCTTTACGCCGGATTCGTCATAGATGAAGTCCATGGCAGCGGTAACAGTGCCGTTCGTTGTGACCCTCTTCCCCACGACCCTGCCGTTCTGCGTCACATTCTGCAGTTCCTACACGAGCCATGGGACAGGGGCATCCCCCCTGTCCTATCACTTATATTGGCTTTATTTAGCGTATGCATGTCCTCGAATCAATGTTACATAGTAACACATAGAGCCGTCCCCTGTGTTAGGCGTACGCCGGAACGCGCCATGATAAACGAAACAGCCAATGTAGGGCTGGGACATGTCCCAGCCGTCCGCGAAGCGGCAGACAGTACGCATGAACGAGCTTATACTCGGTCGGTAGTTCCTACACGCAGCTTATGACATATCCCAGCCCTACAAGGCATGGCAATGACACTGTAAGATGGTTCCGCTTGTCATTGCGAAGCCGGTGCGCACACCGGCTGTGGCAATCTCTTGTCGGTTTCCTGTACGCGTTCGGTAGTTCCTGCACCGGCGCGCCGAGGTCGTCGCGCCCTACGGCGAACTGCTACTGGTGGCGTGGAAGCGCATCGTTTCGGACACTTTAGCACAGGTTTTGCCCGTTCCCTGTGTTGCTGCTTTGTAGGTCTTTCGCCAATTGTCGGGCGGGGGATGCCGCTCACCCGCCCGACAACGGTGCGGGGAATATGATAATTGCACGCAAGGTTGTGCGGTTATCAAGCATTTTGAGAGGTCTTTTCCCATCCTTTCAAGGAAAAACATCAAATCATTTCAATGCATCTCATATTTATTTAAAGATAAGAACCTTTCATAAATTCCAACGAGTTGCTTTGCGCGCTTAAGACAAGCCGGGTACATTTCTTCATCCTCAAAGTAAACCACCTCATCGCAAAACTCTGCACTTATCACAGATGCAATTACATCGGGTGGATGTATTGACTTTCTTCTTTGTTTGTGGAATAAATATGCATCTCGTTCTGTATGAATTTGACGTAAAATCGGGAACACAATATCTGTCAGTCGTTCGGCACCGTTTTTCTCCGAAAGCGGGCAACTAATTGGTGTATCGTTATCAAAAATACATTCGCTATGTGGGTAAAGATCTTGTGTCATAATCTCATCGCCCCACGGTCCTGTTTGGCTGTAAGTAATCCCGAACGGTACCCACGGCACCAGGTAAAGCGGGTGTGCGGCGTACCCCATGCATAGTCTTGACCAACGTAGTGAATTGAGGTATAAATGTACACTTTGGACAACTTCATGATTTATAATACGATACCAACTCAGTCCTTCGTCCTTGTAGCTGACAAAGCCCTCGTTTTTCAGCATATCAGAGTAATACGCTCTTACACACCTTTGCAGTTGTTCTTTCCGTTCCTTTTTCGTATATTTTGCAAACAGAAAAGACGGGGTGACATTATACTCTTCCATAATTTCTATCAAGCACTCCTTTTGCTTCAAATTTTTGTAGTCTACTTGGCCTGAACATACCATGCTGCATCGCCGCTATAATAAAAACCACCGATGGCAGAAGTTAACGGTGAAGATCCACCCACAAACATAATGGGAATAGCCACTGTGCTTGCGGTTATACCGACATTATTTACCTCCTGTGCCTTTTGCTTTTTGGGTTCAAACACAAAATCGGCCGAAGTCCGATAAGGTATTTCAGTAACAGTATAAAGCACAACGCCTTCTTTCGGTGTCTCGTAGTATACCGAGTAAGAATAGTTCAAATAATTAACTATAAATGTACCTTTAAAAGCATGCGCAGCGCCCAGCCCGGTTATCATAGAACCATCTCTTTTGCTATAAAGCCCGACATATCTCATGGCTTGCACTGTCGCTTCTGCCATGCGATTAACCCCAGCTTTGTAATGTTTGATTTCCCAAACCTTATCATTCTTTAAAATGTCTGCACGTCCAGCGGTGTTTCCATCACCATCTTTTAGCCAAACTTCATTGCTAGCTCCATATTTACCTGCTATATGTAATCCAACGCACTGATGTATATATCCATATTGAAAAAATTTAGATAGAATGTTCGCGCGTTGTAAAATGAAGTTGCGCATTTTAAGAAAATAAAAGGTCCATAGCGA
>JBJFGB010000058.1:0-4128 GCA_051892295.1 Faecousia sp.
AATTTTTGAAGAACGTGAATCCCAGGTGCGGTCATACTGCCGCAAATACCCGGCCGTTTTCGAGCGTGCGAAAAACGCGGAGCTGTTCACCGTGGAGGGCGCGCGCTACGTCGACTTTCTCGCCGTGGCGGGTTCGATGAACTACGGTCACAATAACCCCGATATAAAAAAGGCGGTCATGGACTATCTGTCTGAGGATCGCATCATCAACTCTCTGGATATGTATACGGCGGCGAAGCAGGAGTTTCTGGAAACCTTCACGCAGGAAATCCTCGTGCCGCGTCAGCTGGACTACAAGGTCATGTGCTGCGGTCCGACGGGAACAAACGCCGTGGAGGCGGCGCTGAAGCTTGCGCGCAAGAATAAAAAACGCTCCGGGGTCATCGCGTTTGCCGGCGCGTTTCACGGTATGACGCTGGGCGCGCTCGCGCTGACGACGGATCGCGTCAGCCGGGAGGGCGGCAGTCTGCCGCTGACGAATGTGTCCTTCGCGCCCTATGACGGGACGTTTGATTCGCTGGCCTATCTGCGCTGGATGCTCGAGGACGACCATTCCGGTGTGGACAAGCCGGCGGCGATTGTGCTCGAGACCGTTCAGGCGGAGGGCGGCATCAATGTCGCGAGCGTCGAATGGCTGCGCGGTGTGCGCGCGCTCTGCGATGAACACGACATTCTGATGATCGTGGATGACATCCAGGTCGGAAACGGACGCGCCGGTACGTTCTTCTCGTTTGAGCGCGCCGGGATCGTACCCGATATGGTGACGCTCTCGAAATCCATCAGCGGCTTCGGTATGCCGATGGCGCTGCTGCTTCTCAAGCCGGAGCTGGACATCTTCCGTCCGGCGGAGCATAACGGCACGTTCCGGGGCAATCAGCTGTCCTTTGTCGGCGGGACGGCGGGTATCCGCTATTTTGTGAAGCATGAGCTCGACAAGGAGGCGCGCCGGAAAGGGGCAATCGTCGAAAAATATATCCGCGAGGAGATCCTGCCTCTGGATGAGCGCCTGACCTGCCGCGGCATCGGTTTGCTCTGGGGCATTGATTTTGCGGGAATAGACACAAAGCTGGCTATTGAGGCGGTGCATGAGGCGTTTGACCGGGGGCTGATCTGCGAGGTGGCCGGCCGGGGCGACGGCGTGCTGAAGCTGATGCCGCCGCTGACCATTGAGGAGGATACCCTGCTGGAGGGCCTTTCCATCGCAAAGGCGGCCGTCGAAGCGGTTTTGAAAAAGTAAAGAACGAACCGCCGTCCGGATCCGGACGGCGGTTCTCAGCCTGTCAAAAACACGAATAGGCTCCCGCTGACGAGGGGGGCCGTGGACTTTTTCGATGCGTCAAGCGCCGGGACGTAAGTTCCGGCGCTTTTCCATGGTGTAAAGGCGCTGTAAAAATGGCATAAAAAAGCCTAGCAGGCCTTTTTATTATTGACTTTAGTAAATAAATTTACTAAAATATTCACATATCTATCCAAAATTGTGGAAAGGAGACAGAAAATGAGAAAAGCACTCTCTCTTGTTCTGGCGCTTCTGATGTGTCTGTCCCTGCTGCCCGTGGGCGCGTTGGCGGACGAGGAAGCAGCGATGGAGGAGGAAATCTCCGAAATCGCGGAAGTAATTGAGGCAGAAGAACCCGTTGAGGCAGAAGAACCTGCCGAGACGGAAGAACCCGCCGAGACGGAAGAGCCCGCCGAGACGGAAGAACCCGCCGAGACGGAAGAACCCGTCGAAACGGAGGAACCCGCCGAGACGGAAGACCCCGCCGAGACGGAAGAACTCGCTGAGACGGAAGCACCCGCTGAGACGGAGGACATCGCGGCGGAGGAGGCCCAGGACGCGGGCAGCGTTGCCATCAACGCGACGAACTTCCCGGACGCGAATTTCCGCGCCTATGTATCGAATAATTTCGACACGAATGGCGACGGCTCACTGAGCAGCACTGAGATTGCAAACGCAAAAAAGATTGATATAAGCCATAAGCATGTCACCAGCCTGAAGGGTGTGGAGTATTTCACGGCGCTGGAGACGCTGGATTGCTGGGGCAACCAGCTGACGAGTTTGGACGTGAGCAAGAACACGTCACTGATGGAGCTGGATTGCGGCTGGAATCAGCTGACGAGTTTGGATGTGAGCAAGAACACCGCGCTGAAGTACCTGTATTGCTACGACAACCAGCTGACGAGTTTGGACGTGAGCAACAACACCGCGCTGACGAAGCTGAGTTGTGGCTTTAACCAACTGACGCTTTTGGACGTGAGCAAGAACACGGCGCTGACGTACTTGGATTGCAGCGAAAGCGGGCTGACGAGCTTGGATGTGAGTCACAACAAGGCACTGGAAACTCTGCATTGCTACCAAAACGACCAGTTGACAGTGCTGAACGCGAGTGGATGCACGGCACTGGTTGATTTGAATTGCACGGGCTGCCTGTTAACGACGCTGGATGTGAGCGGATGCACGGCGCTGGAGACGCTGGATTGCTACGCAAACGCCCTGACGACGTTAGATGTGAGCGAGTGTACAGTAT
Organism: Faecousia sp.; assembly: GCA_051892295.1. GTDB lineage: Bacteria > Bacillota > Clostridia > Oscillospirales > Oscillospiraceae > JAZOXB01. The sequence continues at coordinate 2,526 of JBJFGB010000058.1, forward strand.
TGGAAGATTTGTATTGTGCTTCCAACGGCCTGACGATACTGGATATCGGGAACTGCCCGGAGCTTCTGAAACTGGTCAAGGTTTCGGATTCCGAATATAACCTTGGTGAATATTATATTATTGACGAAGATGGACGGTTAGCGTCAGGGTGGTTGGGGTGTGATACTGCGGTGACGCTCCTGAATAACGGCGAAATTCTGAAGAAGCCCGAGAGTACAGCTAATAGTTTTACCGTGACCTTCGATGCAAACGGCGGCTCAGGTGCGCCATCCCCCATGACGAAGCTCTACGGTCAGCGTCTTGTAATCCCAGCCACGGAGCCGACGCGCCCGGGTTATACCTTCGGGGGCTGGTCAATATACGAGGATGCTCCTATAGCGAATTATGTGGCCGGTGGAGGCGAAAAGACCAGTGGGTTCTACTACCAAAATGAATCAATTACGCTCTATGCCGTTTGGAAGCTCAATTATGCTGGCCCGACAACGCCAGGCTGGCAGTATTATAACGATGAGTGGTATTACATCGGTTCGGACGGCGAGCCTGTGACAAGCGATTGGGTGAAGGACAACGGTTCTTGGTACTGGCTCAAGGACGACGGTGTGATGGCCAAGAGCGAGTGGGTGAAGGACAATGAAAGCTGGTATTATCTGAAGTCGAACGGCGCGATGGCGGCGGGTGAAAAGCTTACCATCGGCAGCGTGATGTATATCTTCAACGCCTCCGGTAAGATGGAGACCGGGTGGGAAGTTTTTGGCGGAAAGTGGTATTATGCCGCCTCCTCCGGCGCGCTGGTGAAGAACGGCTGGGCGAAGTCCGGCACGAACTGGTACTGGCTCAACGCCGACGGCACGATGGCCAAGAGCAAGTGGCTGTCGTCCGGCGGAAGCTGGTACTACCTGAAGTCCAACGGCGTGATGGCGGCGAACGAAAAGCTCACCATCGGCAGTGCGGAGTATATCTTCGCATCCACCGGCAAGATGGCGACCGGCTGGGCGGCGCTCGGCGGGAACTGGTACTATGCTTCCTCTACCGGCGCGCTGGTAAAGAACGGATGGGCGAAGTCCGGCACGAGCTGGTACTGGCTCAAGGCCGACGGTGTGATGGCTAAGAATGAGTGGGCGAAGTCCGGCGGTTACTGGTACTGGCTGAAGGCCGACGGCACGATGGCCGCGAGCGAGTGGGTGGAACTGAACGGTTACTGGTACTACCTCAAATCCACCGGCGTGATGGCGGCGAATGAGACGCTCACGATTAATGGCACGAAATATAAATTCAACAGCAGCGGCCGTTGGGTCGGCTGACATACTGCAAACCGCCGTCCGGGCATCGGACGGCGGTTTTGGCAATTAGGATTCGGTTGAGGGGAGAGCGGCTTCGGCGGTTTTGTCGGCGGCTTTCTTCCGGCTGCGGCGACGGCGGCGTCTGGGGTTTGCCTGCTTCTCACGGAAGCTCTGCACCATGGTCTCATCCGCCTCGTAAAGCAGATGGTTTGCGTGCCAGGTGCCGTCCTCGTCATGGCGCATACGGAAGCGGAGAAGATACTCTCCATGCTCCTCGCAGGTGGCCAGACCCATGTATCGGTGATCGCCCTGACTGAGCCATT
>JBJFGB010000059.1:0-4127 GCA_051892295.1 Faecousia sp.
ACTTGGATGATCTGATTATTCAATCCACCGAATACTGTATGAGCAGGGTAGAAGCTGAATGTATGGCGAAAGCCCCTACTATACTGTTAAATCTAAAACTTTATAAAGAAGCTTTGTCTGCGAATCGTAGGGCACGACGACTCGGCGTGCCGTCCGCGAAGCGGCAGACAGTACAGACGAACGAGTTTGTGCGCATTTGGTAGTTCCTGCACCGGCGCGCCGAGGTCGTTAGCGCAGCCGTTCGCGACGAAGGAGCGCTACGGATGCGGCGTGCCCCTTGCGGGTATTGCTGGTGCGCGCCCTACGGCGTACTGCTTCCGATTTCAAGGGTGCGCATTTCAGAAAGTAAAGTCTTAGTCTTAACAGCCTACTACGGATGTGGAGGACTTGTGACGGTTTGTTGACGAGATACCCTACTGGACGGCAGAAAAAACGGAAAGAAATACCGCCTGATGTATCAGGTGTACACCCACCCGAAATACAGGGAATACGGCAGGAAATTCTTTGCGGGTATAGATGAGCGTTATACCGAATACGCAAAAGGCTTGGAGGGCAAGCTGGGCATTCCCTATCAAAAGCTGACGCCGCTGATTTTCATTCTGATCCGGGCGTGTGTGCATTACGCATTGTTTGAGGACGAATTCTATCTGAAATCCCAGATCGCAGTGCTGAAAGAAACCATGGAATTATTTTTGATGAAATACAACCCGAAAGCAATCCAAAAGGAGGACTGAAAAAATGAAAAAACGGTTATTGAGCATCCTGCTTGTCCTGTGTCTGGTGTTGTCGCTGCTCCCGATCGCAGCCTTTGCCGAGGGCGGCACGGCGGCGATCCAGCTTGGCACAAGCTGCATTAGCGGCTTTGACAGCACAAAAGGATATGACTATGTCTATTACGGTACATGGGACAGCGGCTCCATCAAATGGCGGGTGTTGGATACGAAAACCAACATGGAAAATGCCACAGAGGGCGACGGACTTTTCTTGCTGTCCGATGCAGTGTTGGCAAATGATGTGTATTTTCAGGAAATGTCGCATTCTTACGGTAGTGAGTGGCATCAAGGATCAACGCATGATGACAACCACACAACTTGCTGTATGAGCAACACTTGGCAAGGCAGCGATGCGCAGAAATGGTGCAATGACTTTTACAGCAATCATCTAACCACGCAGGAGCAAAGCGCGGTTTTGGAGACAACGAAAAGTGACGAAGCGGCTACCGGCTCACCACCATTTTATAAAAAATATGCTGCTTGTGAAAATATTCTATACGGGGACAGGATATTCTTCCTCTCGGCAGGGGAAACGAAAACCGAGGCTTACGGATTTACTGATGACGACGCGCGTATTGCCTATTATGGCAATGAAGCGACCGAGTATTGGCTCCGTTCTCCTTACGTGGACAGGACGGATCATGTGGCTTTGGTCAATTACCTCGGTTGGTTGGATGGCGCCAACGTGGCAAATCATTTTCCGACTCGCCCCGCCTTTAATCTGGATCCGAGTCCTGTGCTCTTTACCTCTGCTGCCGAGAGCGGAAAGAGCGCAAGCGGTATGGACAACGGCCTTACCGCCGTGGGTAATTACGACGGCAACGAGTGGAAGCTGACGCTTTTAGACGAAAGCCGCAGCGAATTTACGGCGAGCACCAATGCGGTAAACGGCAATGTTCTGACGGTCAGGTACAAAAAAGCGGCAACGGGCGATAACGAGTATATTTCCGCCGTCATTAAAGATGCGAACGGTAATATCACGCACTATGGGCGCATTGCACAGTTGGACGGTACGACGAACCGCGCAAGCGGCAAGGTAGAAATCGACCTCTCCGGTATCGACATGACCGGCAAAACGCTCTGCGTGATCAACGAGCAGTACAACGGCGACAAAATGACCGACTTCTCCAGCGATTTCAAGGTCATTTCTCTTACCGCCCCGGAGATTCCCGTGCCGCCCGATAGCAACAAACCCTCCATCATGATCGGCACAGGTGCAATCAGTGATCCGGTAAAGACAACGATAGCCGGCAAGGGTGATTATTGGACGCCCTGTAGTTACATCTATTTCGGCGTGAACAGCGGAGACAGCAGCACCGCAATCAAGTGGCGGGTGCTGGACGCGGACAAGGCACACGACAAATCAACAGACGGTATGTTCCTGTTATCGGAGCATCTGCTTGCAAACAATATTCCGTTCGAGTCCGCAAGGGACTACGACGATGGCGACGGACAAACAAACCAGAATGAGTGGCAGCATAGCGATGCGCAGCAGTGGTGCAGCAGCTTTGCGTCCAGTACGTCGAACTTTTCCCAGGCAGAGCAAGCCGCCATGCTGGGGGTTGCAAAAACGGACAAAGCGGAGGGCAGCTTATTTAATGTAAGCGCGGGCGCAAGCAGCTTGACAGAAGATGATAAGATGTTTTTCCTGTCTGTCCGGGAACTGGCGGATTATGTGGGTAATTTTGCGCCGGGATTGATAGCGAAAGATACTGCGCAGAGCGCGGGCGCGTGGTGGCTCCGCTCTCCTGTCGCAGTCACTGAGCACAGTGTGGGCGCTGTCACTCGCGACGGTTCTGTGAGCGGCCACGACGTGGACACCGGCCTGGCAGCTCGCCCCGCTTTTAATCTGGATCTGAACTCTGTGCTCTTTGCCTCTGCTGCCGAGGGAGGAAAGAGCGCAAGCGGTATGGACAGCGATCTTACCGTTGTGGATCCATACGACGATTATGAGTGGAAGCTGACGCTGTTAGACGAAAGCCACAGCGAATTTTCGGCAAGCATCGCGGCGCTAAGGGGCAACGTGCTGGTGGTCAAGTATGAAAACGCGGTAACGGGCGATAACGAGTATATTTCCGCCATCGTTATGGATGCGGACGGTAATATCACGCGCTACGGGCGTGTTCTGCATCTTGGGAATGACGGCAATGCAAGCGGGACGCTGAGCATTGCCCTGCCGACCGACTTCAACAAGGACACGGATACGCTCTGCGTGTTCAACGAGCAGTATAACGGCGACAAAATGACCGACTACGCCAGCGCGTTTCAGATTTTTTCGCTGGCGGGAGAGGCAATAAACGGGGAGCAGTTCACCCTCATCCCCGGCGGCACATATTACTTCGACCTCTCCGACGTGAGCATTCCCGGCACGAAAACTGACACAACCGACTCGGGTACGACGGATACATCGATGCACTATGTTCCGTTCACCTATGCCGGAACGGTAAACGCCTACAGCCTCACAACGCCGATTAAGATCACCGAGGAGGCTGCGCAGCAGAGCAAATATGTCCACAGCCTGTTTATTGCGGAATACAACCTGACACATACGGTAAACTGGGAGGAATTATACAATACGAATCTGCTTTGCGGCATAAACTACGAAGAGGGCGGTGTGGACTATACCCTGCGTGCGCCCTCTATGGGAAGCTCGGGCGGTGATGAAGGTGGCATTCCCTCGTGCAACGAGTGGGACACGATGCTGGATAAATACGAGGGATTTTTCAAAAACTGGAAATGGCATTTTTCGTGGGGACAAGATAAAACAACAGAAAGCTCGGAGCATCGAGCAGCCCGCGGGTGGTGGATGCTCCGAGACTGGGAAACCTGGAATTATTCGATAAGGAGCAAGGACTTCGGTTTCCGCCCTGTCCTTGAAGTCTTGAACGCTGACACACTGGGTTCTGACGGGCTGCAAGTCGTTACCCTCGACCTGAACGGCGGCAAGCTGTGCGGCAGCACAGATAATATTCAGATCATCGTAAAGAACGGCGCGGTCTTTACCGCTCCCGCGTCCGATGGCCTGACCCGTCCCGACGACAACACAGAAAGCTTCTTCGTCTGGCAGGCCGACAACGGCAAGCTTTATCTCCCCGGTTCCGGTGTTCCGGCAGGCGTTACCTCGCTGACAGCACAATGGACGTCCTCTGTCTATCCCGAAATCCACGAGGTCAGCTTTGACAGCCAGGGCGGAAGCGCGGTGGTCAGCCAGACCATCCTCCACGGCGACACGACCACCGAACCCACTGCCCCCACCCGCACAGGCTACCTCTTTGGCGGCTGGTACGACGGCGATACGAAATACGACTTCACCCAACCCGTCACGGAGGACATCACCCTGACCGCGAAGTGGGT
>JBJFGB010000060.1:0-4063 GCA_051892295.1 Faecousia sp.
GCGAGACCCTGTATTCCTTAACTTAGTGACATTGGGACATGTCCCCGCCCTACAGAAGATTTCATCGCAATGACAGGGAAGGCGAATTTTCATATCAATTCAAAAAAAGGAGGCAAACAGCAATGAAAACTTTGAGGCAGGCGAAGGTCGGTGAGACGGTCCGCGTCGTAAAGCTTCACGGCGAGGGCGCAGTCAAGCGCCGTATCATGGATATGGGGCTGACAAAGGGCGTGGAGGTACAGATTCGCAAGGTCGCGCCGCTCGGAGATCCCGTCGAGGTGACCGTCCGCGGCTATGAGCTTTCCATTCGCAAGGCGGATGCGGAAATGATTGAGATCGCATAAACGGCGGTCTCCCACGGGGAGGAAAAGGCTTCCCCACATTTTTTCGATTGCAGTTAGTTCCGGCTAATTAAGAAAGTGAGGATATGACAAATGGATCTGCGCATTGCCCTTGCGGGTAACCCAAACTGCGGCAAAACAACACTGTTTAACGCTCTGACCGGCTCGAACCAGTTTGTCGGCAACTGGCCGGGCGTCACGGTGGAGAAGAAGGAAGGCAAGCTGAAAAAGCACGACGGTGTCATCATCACCGACCTGCCCGGCATTTATTCCCTCTCCCCTTACACCTTGGAGGAGGTCGTCGCAAGAAATTATCTAATCAACGAGCGCCCCGATGCAATACTGAATATCATCGACGGCACCAACTTAGAGCGTAATCTTTACCTGACCACACAGCTCACCGAGCTTGGCATCCCCGTGGTCGTCGCCATCAACATGATGGATGTCGTCAAAAAGAACGGCGACAAAATCAACACCGCAGAGCTGTCCCGTGCCTTGGGCTGCAAGGTGCTGGAAATCTCCGCGCTGAAGGGGACCGGCATTACGGAAGCCGCCGAAGCCGCGATTGAGGCGGCAAAAAACGGCAAGACCGTCCCGATGCACACCTTCTCCGGCACGGTCGAGCACGCGCTGGCGCATATTGAGGAGGCAGCCGTACACAGTATGCCGGAGGAGCAGCAGCGCTGGTACGCCATCAAGCTCTTTGAGCGCGATGATAAGGTTCTGGAGCAAATCAAGCCGGACAAAGGGATTCTTGACCACATTGAAAAGGACATCAAGGCGGTGGAGGAGGAGCTGGACGACGACGCGGAATCCATCATCACCAACGAGCGCTACATATACATTGGGGAGATCATCAAGGGCTGCTATCATAAAAAATCCGCCGGAAAGCTCTCCACCTCCGACAAGATTGACCGCGTCGTGACGAATCGCTGGGCAGCGCTTCCAATCTTCGCAGTGATTATGTTCCTTGTGTATTATATCTCTGTTTCTACCGTCGGCACCTTCGTGACGGATTGGGCGAACGACGGGCTGTTCGGCGACGGCTGGCATCTGTTTGGCATCGGCTCGTCCGCCTATGACGACGCCACGACCGAATACGCCGCCGAAAACGTCTGGACGGACGAGATGGCAGCCCTCTTTGACGCGGCAGCCGAAGCGGGTGTTGTCGGCGCAGAGGATTTGCAGTCTGCCATCGCCGAGGAGGACTTCGGCGCCTTTGAGGAAGCCTACGGCTCCTTTGCCGATTCTCTGGCGGAGGCAGGCTACGATGTTTCCGAACTCTATGACGCGGCGCTCGGCGAGGACGCGGAGGGCATTCCCGAACCTGCCGACTACGGCGTTTGGGTGCCGGGCATTCCGGTGCTTGCGCAAAGAGGCTTGGAGGCGGCAAACAGCCCCGACTGGCTCACCGGTCTGCTGGTGGACGGCATCATCGGCGGTGTCGGCGCGGTGCTTGGCTTTGTGCCGCAGATGCTTGTCCTTTTCATTCTCCTTGCGTTCCTCGAGGCGTGCGGCTATATGTCCCGTATTGCCTTCGTGCTTGACCGTATTTTCCGCAAATTCGGTCTGTCGGGCAAGTCCTTTATCCCGATGCTCATCGGCACGGGCTGCGGCGTCCCCGGCATCATGGCGTCGCGCACCATTGAAAACGAACGCGACCGCCGCATGACAATTATGACGACAACCTTTATCCCCTGCGGCGCAAAGCTGCCGATCATCGCGCTGATTGCCTCTGCGCTGTTCGGCGGCGCGTGGTGGGTCGCACCCAGCGCCTACTTTATCGGCATTGCCGCGATTATCCTCTCGGGCATTATGCTGAAAAAGACGAAGATGTTCGCAGGCGATCCCGCACCCTTCGTCATGGAGCTGCCGGCATACCACTGGCCGACGGTCGGCAATGTGCTCCGCTCCATGTGGGAGCGCGGCTGGTCCTTTATCAAGAAGGCGGGCACCATCATCCTGCTCTCCTCCATCCTCATTTGGGCAGGCTCCTGCTTCGGCAGGGTGGACGGCGCTTTCACCTTCAGCACCGAAATGGAGCTGGAAAACAGCGTGCTGGGCATGATTGGCAGCGCACTGTGCTGGATCTTTCAACCGCTGGGCTTCGGCAACATCAAGGCGACCATCGCCACCATCATGGGACTGGTTGCAAAGGAGGAGGTCGTCGGCGTATTCGGCGTGCTCGACTTCGAGGGTATGACAAAGCTTGCGGCTTACTCCTTCCTGGTGTTCAACCTGCTCTGCGCGCCGTGCTTCGCCGCAATCGGCGCCATCAAGCGCGAGATGAATTCCGCCAAATGGACATGGTTCGCCATCGGCTATCAGTGTGTGTTTGCCTATGCCGTTTCCCTGATGATCTATCAGTTTGGCTCGATTTTCACCGGAAGCCTCAATGTAATCGGTCTGATCTGCGCCGTCGCCGTGCTCGCTTTCCTGCTGTATATGCTCTTTAAGCCCTATCGCGAATCCACGAAGCTGACAAAGACCGTCAAGATAAGCAAGTAACCGGGAGGTATGAAAATGCTGACATGGCTCTCTGAGAATATCGCAACCATCCTCATCTGCGCGGCTTTGATCGCCACTGTCGCAGCGATCATCTGCAGCATGGTACGGAATCGAAAAAAAGGCAAATCCTCCTGCGGCTGCGGCTGCGCAGACTGCCCAATGAATGGCTCTTGTCATTCCGAGAAATGATTTTTTCTTAAAACAGGCCTTCCCCCGTATTGCACATCGCGATACGGGGGAAGGCTTGTTTGAAAGGAGGAAGCCGCTTACGGCACTATTTTTCGAGGAAACGCATCAAAATCGCGGCGACCTGCGCGCGGGTAGCGCTTTCCTGCGGGGCAAGATAGAGCCTGCCGCCCTCGTCGCTGCCACCAATCAACCCTTCGGCAACCGCCCACTGCATCGCCTCTTTTGCCCATGCCGAGACTGTCTTTCCGTCCGCAAAGCCGTCAAATTCCGCTCTTGCGGAGGTGTCAAGCTTGAGATAATCCCGCGCATAACGATAGAGAATCGTCGCAAGCTGCTCTCTCGTCAAAACGCCGTCCGGGTCGAATCGACCCTCTCCGACGCCGTTGACGATACCGTTCTCCGCCGCCCAGACGACGGCGTCCAAATACCACGAAGCCGTTAAATCATGGAAGGGATTGCTGCCGGCGGGCATTGGGCAGCCTGCCTGACGCCAAAGCACCGTGACGAGCTGCGCGCGCGTCATGGCAGTCTCCGGCTCGAAGGTCGTCTGACTCATACCCAGCATCAAGCCGTGGGTGATCGCATAGTCCACCTCTTGATGATACCATGCCTCCGGTGCCACATCGGCGAAATTGTGCGACGGGCATTGTGCGCCGCCGTCACAGGCTCCGCTTGCCGGAATCGGCTCGGTTTTGGTCACGCCGCAGAGAAGGCAGGTGTAGGTTTTTTCTCCCTCCTGCGTCGCTGTCGGCACTTTGGTCACGGTTCCCTCGTCCCATGTGTGCGTCTGCGTCGAAGGGATTTGCTCCGTTTTGACCGCACCGCAGAGGGTGCAGGTATAGGTTTTTTCTCCGTCGGCAGCACAAGTGGCTTCGCGGGTAATGGTTCCCGCGTCCCACAGATGCGCGGCATAGATGGTCAGATCCACGGTGGCAGTCGGTATGTAATAGGTAACGCCGCTCTCGCCGTTTCGGTTCTGATACATCTGCTGATAAGCGCCAAGGGAATAGGTCAGCGTGAATTCC
>JBJFGB010000061.1:0-4037 GCA_051892295.1 Faecousia sp.
GTTTGCCTCTGCACTTGCCTCACGCGGTTAACTTAATGACATTGGACATGTCCCCCGCCCTACATGGGGTGCGGGATGCTTATGCGCGGGAGAGGAGACGGTCGATGGCGTCGGTCTTTTCCCACGGGAGGTCAAGGTCGGTTCTGCCGAAGTGACCGTAGGCTGCCGTCTGCTGGTAGATCGGCCGGCGCAGATCAAGCGCGGAGATGATTGCAGCCGGGCGCAGGTCAAAGCATTCGCGCACCAATTCCGCAAGACGCAGGTCGCTGACCTTGCCCGTGCCGTGGGTATCCACAAGGACGGAGACGGGATGCGCCACGCCGATGGCATAGGCAAGCTCAATCTGGCAGGACTTTGCAAGACCGGCAGCGACGATGTTTTTTGCTACATAACGAGCCATATATGCCGCGCTGCGGTCCACCTTCGTCGGGTCCTTGCCGGAGAAGCAGCCGCCGCCGTGGGAGGCATAGCCGCCGTAGGTATCTACGATGATCTTTCTGCCCGTCAGACCCGAATCGCCGACTGGTCCGCCGATGACAAAGCGTCCTGTCGGGTTGACATAAAACTTGGTGTCCTTGTCGAGCAGGCTTTCGGGAAGGGTCGGGCGGATGATTTTTTCAATGACCTCGCGGCGCAGCTCCTCAATGGCAATGTCCTCCGCGTGCTGCGTAGAGATGACAACATTGTCGATGCGTGCGACGGAGCCGTCCTCCGCGTATTCCACGGAAACCTGGCTCTTGCCGTCCGGACGGAGCCACGGGAGTCTACCGCTTTTGCGCTCGTCAGCGAGGCACTTGGTCAGCTTATGGGCAAAGGAAATCGGGGCGGGCATCAGCTCCGGCGTTTCGTCGCAGGCGAAGCCGAACATCATGCCCTGATCGCCGGCGCCGAGGGTGTCCGCCTCGTCATAGGAGCTGTTAACGCCCATGGCGATATCGCCGGACTGCTCGTCGATGGCGGTCAGCACGGCGCAGTTATGCCCGTTGAAGCCGGCAGCTGCGGAGTCGTAGCCGATGTTGCACAGGGTTTCGCGGACGACATGGGGGATGTCCACATAGCAATCCGTGGAGATCTCGCCCATGACCATGACCATGCCGGTCGTGGCGACGCACTCGCAGGCGACGCGGGCGGCCTTGTCCTGCGCCAAGATCGCGTCCAATACGCCGTCGGAAATTTGGTCGCAGACCTTGTCGGGATGTCCTTCGGTAACGGATTCGGAGGTAAAGATTCTTTTTTGCATGTTGAGAGCTACCTTTCTTCGTTGAATTATTCCATAGCCCTTTCGATACAAAAAATACCCTGCTTTTCGACAGGGTACGATACTGCGTCCTCATCTGTCGATTCTTCATCGCCGGAATTGGCACCTTGCGTCGCCGCAGGTTGTCGGGCTTCATCGGGCCGGTCCCTCCGCCACTCTCGATAAGGTTATGAAATTACTTTCTATAATAGCATATTTATTCGTGTTGTCAAGAAAAAATTCGACAAAACTACAGTTCTGCTTGTAGGCGCAACGATATGACTGATGCAGGGCGGGAAGTTTCATGACACTGGGGAGATCGTACGATGCTGGTAGCTCCAGCACGAGCTTGCACCCGCAATACCCGCAAGGGGCACGCCACATCCGTAAGGCTCCTTCGTCGCCAACGGCTGTGCAGGGGGCATGCCGCATCCGTAATGCTCGTTCCTCGCGAACGGCTGCGCTACTACGTCGCTGCGCTCCTCGCAATGACACGGAAAGACTGCCCTCCTTGTCATTGCGAGACCGGTGCGCACATTAACCGCAGAGGGGTACGCCGCATCCGTAACACGCCCTTCGTCGTGAAAGGCTGCGCACCGGTCGTGGCAATCTCAGGCTGTAGGTTTGTACGCAGTCGGTAGTTCCTGCACGAGCTTGCACCCGTAATACCCGCCCTACAAGGGGGGTTAGGGGAGCGTGACGGCGACACCGGTTTGGTCGGCACTGACGGTGACGCGGCAGCGGGAGACGCCGTTTTCCTCCAAAACATAAGTGCCGTAGGGTATGCCCTCGAAGGTACAGGTCAGAATGCCGCCGGCTGCGGTGCAGCGCACGACCTGACGGCGTTCGAAGGTGTCGTTTTTCAGCGTATAATCCAAAAAGCCGCCGTTTTGCGTGAGCAGTTCCGTTTTTGCCGCGCGCTCAACTGTCACCGTGCCGACCTCGGCGCCGGTTAAGTGCAGAATCTCGCCGTCCGACCAGCCGCAGCCGCCGTCTGCCGTCACGGAGGCGTTTTCATGCAGCGTGAATTCCGTGCAGCCCTGCGCGGTAAAGGCATAGTATTTGCCCGGGATTAACAGCTCGCTGACCGCAGAGCCGTTTTCGTCCGTCGCAAGCCGCTGGATAGGCATGCCGTCCGCAGAAAACAGAAGAATCTCCTCGGCGCGAGGCTCGGTTGTAAAGAGCAGCTTGACCCATACATAGGTATCCGCAGCCGTGTCTATGGGCTTGTCCTGCGACGATATTGCGCCGATGGTCGCCGCCGAGACGCTTAGCGCAATCAACATCAAAAGGACGGCGCTGCAAAGTCGAATCACAGATCGTTTCATAAGTATACTCCTCCCAAAAGCATCTGTAATATCAGTATATCGGCGGGAAAACGCGAAATCGGTCGAGAAATTCAGGTATAAAAAATTTTTTCTCTGTCGATACTGATGCTCGGAGGTGCTATTATGCAAAACAACAAATCCAAAGGCTTCCGCAGCTTTTTGAAGGAGAAGGGCTACTACATAGTCCTGCTTCTTTGTGCAGTGGCTGTGGGAACATCCGGCTATTTTCTGTTAAGACCGAGCAAGACGCCGAAAACCGAGGAAAGCTCGGCAAGCGTCTCGCAAAATGAGGCATCCGCCGCGGTAACGCCCTCGCAGCAGGCAGCAGATGTCATTGCAACCGAGGGAACAACGCCGACGGAGCCGACCTCGCCGAAGCGGCTGACAACGGTACGCCCCGTGGAGGGCGACACGCTGTACTCCTTTGCGGCGGATCATCTGGCGTACAACGAGACAACGCGCGACTGGCGCACGCACGAGGGCGTCGATCTGAGCGCGAGCTTAGGGCAGGAGGTCGTCGCGGTTGCGGACGGGAGCGTCTACACGATCTATGAGGACGAGAGCTTCGGTATGACGATTGTCCTGCGGCACACGGACGGCTACACGACGCACTACTCCAATCTTGCCGAGGAGGTTGCCGTCAAGGTCGGCGACACGGTCTCGGCAGGGGATGTGCTGGGCACGGTCGGGCAGACCGCAGGCGTGGAAACGGCGTCCCAGCCCCACCTGCATTTTGCGGTCTATCAAAACAATACTCCTGTTGATCCCGAGGAATTTTTTAACCGCTCATAAAGCGCACGAAGGGACTGCCGTGTTTTTGCGGCAGTCCCTTTGTGTGTTGAAAAATCGCTGTCTGGTTGTTTCAACACTGACTGCAATCAACAGAACCGCTAACGTAGAGCGGGGAGATGTCCCCGAAGGTGCAGGAACTACCAACAGTGTACGATTTGCTCCTGCGTACGGTCTGCCGCTTCGCTGTCTTAAGGGACATGTCCCCGCCCTACAAGGGTGCTTGCGGGAAATCAGTTTTCCATCTGTTTGCCGAGAAAGCCTGCGAAGGTCTGAGCTAACTTTTGCTCCGACTCGGTCGGGGCAGCATCGTTTTCGTTCATGAGCAGCATCACGCAGCCCATCAGGTCGCCCTCTGCGATGATTGGCGCGGCGACGCCGAGATGATAACGGTCTACGGAATCGACGGGACGCAGCTTTGCCTCGCCCGTATGGTAGCGGTAGTTCTTCCGCTGCTCCATGATCTGCTCCAGTTCGGCAGAGTTGCGCTTTTCCAACAGCTCCCGCTTGGGCACGCCAGCCACGGCAATGATCGAATCCCGATCGGAGACAGCGGCAATGTGCCCCGTGTTTTTCCCGATGGACTCACACAGCTGGACGGCAAAGTCCTGCAAATCGCCCATCGGGGAATACTTTTTAAAAATGACCTCGCCGTCCTTCTCCGTATAGATCTCCAACGGGTC
>JBJFGB010000062.1:0-16778 GCA_051892295.1 Faecousia sp.
CACTTTTTGTCACTACTTGTTTTGTTCTACCACACAACTTTTTTCATTGAACCTTAAAAAATAAAAAATCCGTCTTCTTGCAAGACGGACGACACCCCATACGGGTAGACTTCACCCATCTCCCGCACGGCACTGTATTCCGCCTTCTTTTCAAACACGGAAGGCTGCTTCGTTTCCAAACGCAACCCTTTGTCGGTTTCCCGACCGGCACAAGGCTCCATCGCAGCGTATGCATTAGGAGCAGAGGCTCGAAGACATTTTTATTATAGCCTGTCAAATTCCGCCTGTCAACCGTTATTTTTATAAAAGAATAACCGTATCAAAAATTTTTCGTTCCAAGACAGGGAGTTACCTGTCCGGAATTGATTTGAAAAAAATTTTTGCAACCGTCTGTTTTTCCACTGCGGGATATGCTATAATAAATTTTAATTGAATCAAGCGGAGGGAACGCGCATGAAAAAAACAATTCAAACGCAGTGGTGTCTCGTCGCGCTGGCGCTGCTTATATCCGTGGCGGGCGCGATACTGCGCGGGAGACAGCTTCTGTATGAGCTGCAGCCCGACGGCAGCCTCGCGGCAGGCAGCAGCATGCATATCGTTTTGCCGATTCTGAGCGGCGTATGGCTCGCGGGCGCGATTGCGCTTTTGCTCCCTCTTGCGAAAAAAACACAGTGGAGCGAGTGCTTCCACGCCTCGGTCGTGCCGAATCTGCTCCAGCTTTTCGCGGCGGGGATGCTGATTGTGGGCAACGTTCTGCTCTGGATTGAGGGCAGACAGCCGACGACGGCGTTTGCCACACAGTCGCCGGCAGTGTCCGAAGCGCTGTCCGCCATGCTCGCGCCGCTGGGCATCCTCAGCGCGGTCTGCATCGGGGCGTTCGCCGTCTTCTGTCTGCGGGGCAAGCGTCCCTCGCCGCTGCTGTATATGATTGCCAGCATATACCTCGTGGTGCGCCTGATTGTCTGCTTTCAGGAGTGGAACGTTGACCCCTCGGTGCATGACTACGCTTTCCGGCTTCTTGCCGCCATCTGCTGTATGCTCGCCACGTTCCAGCTCGCAGGCTTCAGCTTTGACCGGGGCAAGCGGCGCATGAGCCTGTTCTGGTCGCTCAGCGCCGTCGTCTTTTGCAGCATCACCGTTGCGGATACGCTCCTCGGCGGCGTGGCGGATGAGGCGCTGATCAATTTCGGACTTCTGCTCTCCCTCGGCGTCAGCAGCGGACAGCTTCTGTTTACGAAATGACCCAGCGGTACTGCGGCAGCTTCTCATGAAAGAGCAGATGCCGCAAGCCGTCCTCGAGGAAAACGGCAATGCCGCTCAGCGGGAACCAGAGCAGGGTGAACGGCACGCAGATCTGCCCCAACAGATTCATCGGCACGGCGGAATAGTCCCAAACGTGCATATTCCACACACGGTTGACGAGCATTCCCGTCCAGAATTCAAAGAAGGTCACAATGACCGCGCCAAGGAGCATCTGCGCCAGCACGGGCATCTGAAACCGCCGGTTCAGCCCGCCGACGAGGTAGAAGCACAGCGCGCCGAGTAAAAACATACTCCCGTGCGTCCAGCCGCGCCAGAGCAGCTCGACCCCGCAATAAAACATCCCGCCGAGATAGAAAATGACGGATTCCTGCCAAAGATGATAGAGCTTTGCTTTCATGGTAAGCCATCCTTTCATGGAAAGTATTCTGTTGTTTTCCAGTATTTCCCGAACTGCGGCAAAGCATACGGACAAAAAAGTCTGTTTTTTCCGAGAAAGCACTTGACAAACCCGTTTTCATCATATATAATCACTTTGCTGTTTCGGCAGCGAGAGAAAAAATGGCGGCATAGCTCAGTTGGTAGAGCATTCGGTTCATACCCGGAGTGTCATCTGTTCGAGTCAGATTGCCGCTACCAGGCCCGTTGGTCAAGTGGTTAAGACACCGCCCTTTCACGGCGGTAACATGGGTTCGAGTCCCGTACGGGTCACCAGAAAAAAGGACTTCACGAAAGTGAAGTCCTTTTTTCAGTGAAATAAATCCCTTGGGGGATTTGTGAAATTTGCTTCGCAAGTGAAATCCGCTTGCGGCGGGTGATATATGCCTTCGGCATATCATGAAACGGATACTATCATACTTGCGCAGCAAGTATATCATTCGCGCCTCTTTTGTCAATCGGCAAAAGAGGCGTTTTGTTTGTGTTGGGACGGCGATCCACTGCCCGGGGCAGGAGCTGCCGATCACGCCGTTTTTCTGGTTCTTGCCGTCAGATTGATGCTTTGTCTATCAAAAGTTTTCTTTTTTTCGACTTCAGCTTTCTATTATGCGCATATGGTGAGATTTTATCTTTCCGTTTTTCCCGGCGCAGGTTGACATTTTGTACTCTCTGTGGTAAGATGACCATGGAAAGGAGGAAGCAAAATGTCATTGAAAAGAGAGACGCGAGAGGAACTCAAGCGCTACATCCTCCTGCACATTCAAAGCAAGGACACAAAGCTTGTCAAAAAAACAATGGACGCTTACGGCGTTTCGAAAACTACGGTCAATCATTACATAAATCAATTGTTGCAGAACGGCGCGATCATCCGCAGCAGCGAGCGGTCTGCAAAATACGAATTGGTCGATAAAGGCTCAATTTTCAGCTACAGCACTGCGGAACCATTGGAGGAAGACAGAATATTCCAAGCAGATATTGCACCGCTTTTGGCATCCGTTGCGAATAATGTATTTGAGATTTGGAGATATTCTTTCACAGAGATGATGAACAACGCGATCGAGCACGCAGAAGCTGCCAAGATTGAGGTGCTGGTCTCGCAAAATGTTCTTTCTACGACCATCCTGATCTCCGATGACGGCGTAGGTATTTTTCAAAAAATCAGGGACTATTTCTCGAAAACGGAGCATGTCGGCATATCGCTTGACGAAGCCGTATCTCTGCTCTTTGCCGGAAAATTCACGACCGATTGCGAAAATCACACCGGTGAAGGGATATTTTTCTCTTCCAAGGTTACCGATCAATTCATCATCTATTCCGAAGGCAAGGTTTTCACCCATGACGCGTTTGACGATTCGTTTTTTGACGCAACACTGCCGATCCAAGCGCGCGGCACAGCCGTCTTCATGCGCTTGGAAAACGAATCCAAGCGTGAGCTATCAGAGGTAATGAATATGTTTTCCGATGTTGAACGCGGATTTTTCCGTACGCAGCTTCCGCTGTCGCATATTTTCCCCAACGCCGGTCCCGTTTCGCGTTCCGAGGCGCGGAGGCTTGCGTCTATGATCTCCCGTTTTGAGGATGTCACGCTTGACTTCTCCGGGGTCAAAACAATCGGACAGGGCTTCGCGCATGAGCTGTTTATTGTTTTCCGCAGGAATCACCCGGATATCCATTTTTCATGCGTGAACATGTGCGAGTCCGTAGAAAATATGATTGCAAGAGTGCAGAATACAAAATAACCACTGCAAAGAATTGCCCCACGGAGGGAAGAAAGCTTCCTCCGTGGGGCTTATTTCGTTTTCCGGTTATCCCCCATAAACTCCCGCTCTGTCCAGCGTGACGAGTACGCGGATGGCATCTTCTCCGAGGTCGATGATCGTGTTGTCCCCCTCGCCGCCCTTGCCCCGCAGGATGCCCTTTGCCATCAGCTTCTCAATGGTCGGCAGGTAATAGGGCGCATTGTTCTTGTCCGCCTTAATATCGCCTAAAGTGTTATATCGCATTTCTTCTTCCTCCTCCATTTTCTGCTTGACCGCCGCACGGAACGTATCCATGCTATAGCCCGTACCCAGCGCGTCCCACAGATGCTCCGGGTCGCCGTGGTTGCTGCCGATGCCACGCTTGCAGCACTCCGCATGACTTAAAATCACGCCGTCCGCCAACGGATTCCAATGAAATTCCTTGCACAGCCCGGCAAACAGCTCCACCGCCGCGGCATAGGTCGCCCTAACATATTCCAGTGCCTGTGCGCGGTCGAGAATCGTCAGCTTGTAGCCGTTCTTCGTATCGTATACAATGCTGTCCGGCTCCGTCATTTCAATCCCGATGTGGGTATCATTTGCGCTCCCGCCGACGTGCCACATGCGGTAATTCCACGGCGCGAGCTGATAACAAACGCCGTCCGCCTGCAAGACCGCGTGGACGCTCGCCTCGACCTTGGGGCTGTCGAAATAGTCCGCGATCGCCTTGGCAGACGGACGGGGCACGCCGACGGAATGCAGCACCGCGCCCCTCGCGCCCCGCTTTTGAAAATCGGTATATCGGCTGTCCGCCTGCTGTACATTTTTGAGATACGCCTGATTTTTGGTAATCGGTCGCTCTACCATCGTAATGTGCATTCTGTCACTCCTCCTTTACCTCCGGCAGTCCCGCGACACTGGTCAGCAGACTGACAACGCCCGCCAGTCCCGCCGCCGAAACGACCGTCAGCCAGTTCACGTCCCCCATGACGGCACTCGCGCCAATCACGCCGACCGCCGTCTGCGCGACGGTTTTCACCGCACGGATTGCCGCCGCTTTCGCCCATTTCTTTCCGTTTTTCATGTGTTTCCCCCCTGTTATACTATGAATTCCCATTGCAGATGTTCCTTTTTTTGGTGTCAAGGGGACGGGTTCCTTGACACTGGTGTCAAGGGGACGGGTTCCTTGACACGGCTTCCAGATCCTCGATGCGGTGATTCGTTTGGTGTCAAGGGGACGGGTTCCTTGACACGGCTTCCAGATCCTCGATGCGATGATTCGCGACCTTAATCTTTTCCTCAATCGTCTCCTGATGCCCCTCGACGGCATACATCCGCTCGACAAGATTGTTGTGCGCCTGCACCTTCTTTTCCAGTTGTTCAATGCGGTAGTTCGACAGCTTCGATGATGTGACGATGCCGCCGAAGGTGCCCAGCAGCGTTCCCGCCAGCGACAGCAGCGCCACCATGATCTCACTGCTCACGGTGCCGCCTCCTGCGCCGATTGCAGCGCCAAAATCAGCGTGACCATATTCGCCTTCGTCATGTTCACGCTCACGCCCATGCCGCTCAAAATCTGCTCCAGCTCCGCGTTACTCATCGCTTCCAGAATCTCCTGCGTATATCCATCGGCATGTGCGTTTGATGCCTCGGCGCGGCGGACAATCTCCTCCCGCCAGTCCTCGCGGATGTCTGCCTCCGCAATCTCTCCGGCGATCAGTGCGGCAACCAACTCCACCTTCTTGCTGATTTCTGCGTACAGCGCCTCATATTCCTCGGCGCTGATCTCCGTCCCGCCCGCGCCTGTGCCGATGGCTGTCAGATTGCCCTCGGCATCCGTCATTTTATAGTATCTCATGCATCGTCCTCCCAGTAGTAGACGTAGTAGCGATACACAATGCCTGCGCGGAAATAGCGCCCCGTACTGCCTACTATATAGAGTTTTCCGTTTCCTTCTGCGATAAACGCACTCGATGTAGCACTATACACGCTGCCTGTGTAACGGATAAGTGTGCCGGTAATGTCCGTTGTTTTATTTGTTGCGTATGCTATAATCGCTCGAAACGAATATATACTGTCTGCACCTTTCGTTTCCAGTTCTGTTTGATTTACTGCGCTTACTACCAGTGCCTTCACACCGTCGTACGGCTCCGGGAGCGTGAGGGATACCGTATCCTCCGCGGGCGTAATCGTCCCTGTTTCGACGCGCAGATTCTTGATCTCCCCAATCGCCTCCGCCATCTGAGACGGCAGCAGCAGCGCTGTCTCGCCTGTCTTTTCGCGGATTGCGTTGGCGATGCCCGGCAGTGTCGCGCTGTCCAGTTTAACCAATTCCAGCATCAGACCGCCACCTCCTCCGCATTTACGACCGCTGTCCATTTCGCATGGTTAGCAGATGTCGCCATCAGGGCCTTTCCGGCATCTGCTGCGGTCGGAAGCGGGATATTGTCGTTCGTCAGCATCGTCCTGGCACCTACCTGTACATCTCCGGTTTCCGAGTCAACGTAAATCGAGAGGGTTTCCCCGCAGAAAACGCTATAATAGCAAAATTCATCGGTGTAGTCCCGAATGATGCGCCATTGCTGCCCGTTAACAACGGTAAACACGTCAATCTCGTAGCGTCCAATCGTAGCGTCCGCAATGCGGTAGCTGCCGTCCGCCAGCGTTTTGGCGTAGTTTGCAACGGTTTTCGCCGTTCCGTCCCCCGGCGTCCACGCGGTATAGTCCGCCGTAATGTCCACACATCCGCTGTACGGCATGGAATCCACCAACCAATACTTTCCGCAGAACGTCAACGTATATGGAACGCCAACCATCAGCGACCCGATGGGCAGCGGCAGAGTCGCGTCCGGCGCTTGCTCGTAGCTCCCACGATTTTTCGGCGCACGCAGGCGGATTGGGATAATCTCGCCGCCGTTGAGCTGTAAAGTTGGGGCGTTAGACTTGTTCGCATTGTACGGTATAAATACGATCTGCCTACCCTTTCCGACTGCACTGATCTGCTTTTCGTTGTCAGCAACGGATACCGTCGGTAGGATTGTCCCGGAGCTTGCATCCGTCGCGGTGTAAGCGATGCTGTCTGCGGACAATCCGCGCACAACCGGCAGGCTCGTCTCTCCCGTGTCGCCCTTGAAGTCTCCGTTTTCGAGTGCCTGCTCCAGCTCCGTTTTGAGCGTCTCGACCGCGTCAAGCAGCTCCGTCAACGCGGAAAACTCAGAGGAGGATTCCACAAGGTCGCCGTCGCTGTACACAGTGTCGTCCACCAGCAGAAGAAAGCGCGGCGAGGTGATTAGAGCGGAATCCGCGCCGTACAGCCGCAGCTCGCAGTGTACCTCTCCCGCAGCCGCCGCCGTCTGCGCCGTGAGCGCATAAGCAATCCGATTGCCCTGCAGGGTGCAGGCGTTATAAATCAGATTGCCGTCCGGCTTTCTCGCCGTAAATACCGCCTTGCAGTCAGCGGTGATCTCATAGGGCTTGCCGCTCTCGGTCAGCGTAATCAAAAGGCGTCTTGCGGTATCGCCCTTTTTTATACGGAGTGCCGCCTGCGCACTGCTCTCATGGATGTCAAGCGAGAGATAAAAATCCGCAGTGTTCATGATTTCACACCCTTTCCTTTTTCCCAAGCATAGCATGAAAGCAAGGAAAAAAGGGATACCACCGGTGAAAAGTGAAAAGTGAAAAGTGAATAGTGAATAGTGAATATTGTCGGAGCGCTCCGCGCGGATTTGAAACATAGGCGGCTATCAGCCGTCGGGTGCAGGAACTGCCGACTGCGTATCGGAAATCGGCAAGAGATTGCCACGTCGCTGCGCTCCTCGCAATGACAGATAAGGGTAGCCGATCCATATTTTTTAATCGTGCGGAGCACACCGCAGTCATTCACCATTCACCCTTAGCCCTTAGCCTAAAAAGGCTGCCCACAGGCACGTCAGGGATGCCGTCTGCTGCAGCTTCCCACAGACAGTATACCTATTCACCACTCACTATTCACTCTTCACTATTCACTATTCCCTTTTCACGCCTCCCCCTTCCTGTGCAGAATCCACAAAACCGAGCTTTAAAACTTGTGAATCCTTCCAAAAATCAAAAAAGGGATTGACGGCACTTTTCGGCTGCAATATAATAAAGTTACTTAAGCGGTTAAGTATTTCCGGAGTACCGCCGCTGAAAGCGTATTTTCAAATCAAAACAGGAGGGAAAATGAGTATGAATAAAAAGCTGACAATCGGACTGCTTGCCTGTCTGCTGGTGCTGACGATGCTGTTCGTCTGCGGCTGCACAAGCGAGCCGGAGGCGACGGAGCCTCCCGTCGAAACCTGGAAGGTCACCTTCTACGACAGTGACGGCGTGACCGTGCTGCAGGAGGCGGAGGTAGAGGACGGCAAGACCGTCACCATGCCCGACCTGACCAAGGAAGGCTATCTGATCCAAGGCTACTTTGCGACCCCCGCGCTGCTGCGGGAGTTCGACCCGGCGACGCCCATCACCGCGGATACGGCGGTGTTTGTGGCATGGCAGTCCAGCGTAGAGGATAACCGCCCGTGGATGCTGGCAGGCTCTCTGCGGGGCTATCCCGAGAACAACTGGGGCAAGATCTGGCCGCAGGATGACTTCCTGCTGCACAAGGTCGAGGGCGAATTCAACACCTTTGAAATTGAAGTGAACCTGTACGCGGGCGACGCGTTCAAGATCGCGGTCATCGGCGAGGGCTATGCGTGGGATAACACGGCGAGCATCGACGCCTCCCACATTGCCGACCAGAGCGGCGCTTCTGTCCTGTCGGGCGGCGAGAACGCGTTTGATTCCGGCGCGAACATCGACGTCTCCGAGGACGGCAAATACCGTCTGACGCTGAAGACCGACGCGGAGACGCTGTCCCTGTGCAAGCTGTACTGCGAGCGCATCGGCGACGCGGACGCGGTGGCGGAGGTCACCTACGACATGAAGCTGTGGGCGTCCTTCAATAACTGGGAGGGTCAGGACATGACCCGCAACGGCGACGACCTGATCTGGTACTGCGAGGCGGACGTCCCCGAGGGCGGCGGCGAGTTCGGCATCAAGAATGCGGACAACGGCGACTGGTTCAGCAGCGAGGGCAACACGAAAAACATCCAGTTGGAGGAAGGGCACTATATGTTCTTCATCGAGCTGGAGCTGGTTGACGGCAGACCGCAGCTCAAGGGCGAGATTGTCGCCGAGGAGCCTGCATACTATGTGGTTGGCACCTGCGGCAACGGCGGCTGGGCAGCGGACGCAAACGCGGAGAACACCGCCTACCGCATGACCGAGCAGGACGGCAAATACGTTCTGTCCGTCACCTTCACCGAGGGCGAGACGGCGGAGTGGGCGGATAACAAGGTCGCCTTCAAGGTTGTCTACGGCTGCGGCGGCAGAGTTGCCAATGAATATTGGTACGGCGACGGCATGGACAACATCACAGTCGACCCGGGCGATTACACAATCACCTTCGACCCGGCAGCCGGCACAGTCACACTCGAGTAAAAAAATCCAGCGTGCCGATGGCGCTCCATCGGCACGCTGAAAACTAATATCTGTAGGGCGGGGACAGTCCCATGTTGGCTAAGGGCTAAGGACTAAGGGTGAATGACTTCGGTGTGCTCCGCACGGATTTAAAAATGTAGTCGGCTGTCACATCTAAAGCTTTACTTTCTGAAATGCGAGCTTTTGAGATCGACAGCAGTTCGCCGTAGGGCGCGACGACTCGGCGCGCCGGTGCAGGAACTGCCAGCTGCGTACAAACTCTCCCCCATGTCATTGCGAGGGCGCTCAGCCCCCGTGGCAATCTCGTGTAGGAACTACCGACTGCGTACAAACCTGTTTCCCTGTACTGTCTGTCGCTCACGCGACACGGCACGCCCGGTGGTCGTGCCCTACGACCCTCGAACGCACCCCCGCCGTAGGGCGCGACGACTCGGCGCGCCGGTGCAGGAACTGCCGGCTGCGTACCAATTCGTTCCTTCGCACCGTCTGTCAAATCAGGTATATCAATCATCAAAATCCGTGCGAAGCACACCTCAGTCCTTCACCATTCACTCTTAGCCCTTAGCCAAAAAGTCTTTCCACAGGCGCGTCAAGGATGCCGCTTGCTGCAGCTTCCCACAGACCGCCGTCAATTCAAGCAATCCAAACATGATGCTCCGCCGGGCTTTCGTCGCGTAGAATGGTCTTGACCGCCGCGCGGACGGCAGCTTCGGCATAAGCCGCAAAATCCAGCGGGAACGCCGGACCTCCCAGCACCAGCCGATGCGCGGCAGGGATTGGAATATCCTCCGCAGTCAGCACCACGGTGTCCGCCGCGAAGGAACGCGCCATTGCCTCCGCCGGAGAAAACACAGCGTCAAAGCATTCCTCCAAATACCTCCGATATTGGAAGCACCGCACCGGCTCACACACAAGGGCAGCTTTTTCGCACCCGCTCAGCTCCAGCGCCCGCTGCCGCAGCGCCTGCGCGTCAAAGCAGACGCAGTAGAACAGGTCGTCGTCCGTCTGCCCGTCCAAATAGAGCAGCGGCACGAAGGAATTGTCGCCCAAGGCGGAGAATTCCTCCTCGGTAATGTCGATGGCGAATACCGCGTCCACATTGGTCACCTGCTGGGTCAGGCATTTCCCTGTGAGCAGAAGCAAACGATAGCCAGCCTTTTCGGCCTCCTCCGCCAAGGCTTGGAGCAGTCTCTGCTTTCCGGTGCCGTTGCCGCAATGCGGGACATAGACGCCGAGGAGCTGCGTCCTGCCGGTCGCCAAGGCTCTGGCGCTGGCGCTGGACACATAGCCAACCATGTTGGCAATATGCAGGATCCGCTTTTTTGTTTCCGCGCTGATCGACTGATTCGGCGCATCGTTCAGGACATAGGAGACGGTGGCGGTGGAGACGCCGCACAGCTCCGCAATGTCTTTCATCGTGTATTTCTTCTTCATAGCGCCATCTTACCATAACACAGAAAAACTGTCAAGCGAGGGACGCCATGCATACATCAACCGTTTTCCACACTCCCGGTACCATCGACGCCTGCCCCATCGAGGGAAAAATGCACCTGCGCCTGCGGGCGAACCGGGATACGCTGCAAAGCGCTTCACTCATTTATAACTGCAATAAAAATCTCTGGTGGGAATTTCGCGACGAAGTCCCCATGCAGCTTACCTTCACAGACTCCGAATTTGCCTACTACAGCGT
The DNA here is from genome assembly GCA_051892295.1 of Faecousia sp. Taxonomy (GTDB): domain Bacteria; phylum Bacillota; class Clostridia; order Oscillospirales; family Oscillospiraceae; genus JAZOXB01. The sequence continues at coordinate 10,630 of JBJFGB010000062.1, forward strand.
CAGCGTCGAATTGACGGACACGCGCTTTGCCTATATTTTCCGCCTGCGCTGCACGGACGGAAAGCAGCGCTACCTCTCCGAGGAGGGTCTGACGGAGGGCTACGACCACAGCCTCGGCTATTTCAGCTTCTTCCAGTATACCGCGCAGTTCCCCTGCGACCTGATGCACACCCCCGCGTGGCTGCGCACGGCGAGCTGCTATCAGATCTTCCCAGAGCGTTTTTTCATCGGCAATCCAAATAAGGGACTCAGCTATGTCAACGCCGAATGGGGCGAGAAGCCGACGCCCAAGAGCTTTTACGGCGGCGACCTCGACGGCATCCGGCAGAAACTGCCCTATCTGAAAGACCTCGGCGTCGAGCTGCTCTACCTGACGCCGGTGTTCTGCTCCCCGAGCAATCATAAATATGATACCACCGACTATGAAACTGTCGATCCCGCCTTTGGGGGAAACGAGGCGTTAAAAGCGCTGATCGACGCCGCGCATCAAAGCGGTATGCGCGTTATGCTGGACGGCGTGTTCAATCACCTCTCCTGCAAGCACCCCTTCTTCCTCGACGCAAGGAAGCGCAGCACGGACTCGCCGTATTACGACTGGTTCTTCTTCCGCGCAGACGGCGGCTACCGCACCTTTGCCAATGTGCCCTATATGCCGAAGCTGAACACGGGCAATGCTGCCGTCATCCGCTATTTTTCCGAGGTCGCCCTCCGCTGGATGCGGGAATACGGCGTAGACGGCTGGCGGCTGGACGTGTCGGATGAAATCTCCCACCGCTTCCTGCGGCACTTCCGGGAGGCGGTGCTGGCGCAGAACCCCGACGCAATCATCATCGGCGAGGATTGGCACCGCGCCGCGCAGTACTTAAACGGCGACGAATACGACGGCATCATGAACTACGGCTTTACCAAGGCGTGCTTAGACCTGCTGGCATTTGAAACGATTGACCCCTCCGGCTTCCGCGATCGGGTTGTGCGGCTGTACCACACCTTCAGTCCTGCGGCGAGCGAGAAGATGCTGAATCTGTTGGGCAGCCACGATACCGACCGATTTTTGACCCGCGTCCACGGCGATGCCCGCAGATACCGCGCTGCGGCGGCGATGCTGTTCTTCTACCCCGGCATCCCGTGCGTGTATTACGGCGACGAGATCGGCACGGAGGGCGGCTATGACCCCGACTGCCGCCGCTGCTTCGACTGGGACGAATCCCATTGGGACGTGGAAACACACGCCCTCCTCCGCCGCCTGATGCACTTAAAAAAGGAACCCGCCCTCTCCCACGGCACCTTCTCCCTGACGGAACGGGACGGCATATTAACCTTCACCCGCAGTACCAAGGAGCAAACCCTGACCCTGTGCCTCAACGCCACCTCAACCCCCCGCGCCCGCCTCGCCCCCTACGCCTTTGAAATCACCGAAAACTAACCCGCACCGGAAGTTTCAGTGAACAGTGAATAGAGAATAGTGAATAGTGAATAGTGTCGGAGCGCTCCGCGCGGATGAAAAACGCGGGCGGCTAATAGCCGCCCCTACGAGAAATTTCGCACCTCACGCCGTAGGGGCGGCTACCAGCCGCCCGGTGCAGGAACTACCGACCGCGTACAAACTCCCTTCCCATGTCATTGCGAGACCAGTGCGCACACTACCCGCAAGGGGTACGCCGCATCCGTAACGCTCCTTCGTCGCGAACGGCTGCGCAGTGGTCGTGGCAATCTCCGGCTATAGATTTGTATGCACTTGATACTGCCTACACAAGATTGCCACGTCGCTGCGCTCCTCGCAATGACACGGAAAGGCTGCCCTGAACTGTCATTGCGAGACCAGTGCGCACACTGGTCGTGGCAATCTCCGGCTGTAGATTTGTACGCACTTGATACTGCCTACACAAGATTGCCACGTCGCTGCGCTCCTCGCAATGACAAACAAGACGCCCTACCATGTCATTTCGAGACCCCAACGGGGTCGCGGCAATCTCGTGCAGGCACTTCCGACTATGCACAACCCCGTTCTCTCGCCGCGTCTGCCAAATCCGGCATATCAAAATTCAAAATCCGTGCGAAGCACACCACAGTCATTCACTCTTAGCCCTTAGCCCTTAGCCAAAAAAGCCTCTCCACGGGCGCGTCAAGGATGCCCTGGGCTGCAGCCTCCCACAGACAGCAACCTATTCACTATTCACTATTCACCATTCACCATTCATCATTCTTTTCCCCACAGAAATCAGGAGGTAACAAAATGAAAAAGACCATCTCCCTTCTCCTCGCATTCACCCTTCTCCTCACCCTCCTCGTCGGCTGCTCCGGCAGTGAAACAGAGGACACCAAGCCCGACCAGTCCGCCCTCTACGAACAGGTCATGTCGCGCTTCGACGGCAATTTAGAACCCGGTGCCGTCGTCAAGGTGCTTGAAAACGACACCGCCGTGGAGCTTGGCTATGTCGATGCCCTCATTGACGCATTCAACGAGGCGTACAAGGACAAGGGCATCTCCGCCGAGCGCATGAATGTGGATCAATATTCCGACCTCGCCACCGACGGGCCCTACGGCTACGGTCCCGACGTGTGGTATCAGGCGAACGACATTCTGATGAAATACGCCGATAAGCAGCACATTCTTCCCCTGCCCGTGCAGGAGCTGGACTGCTATGACCAGATTCCCCAGAGCGCGTGGGATGCCTACGCCACCGACATGAACGGCGAGACCTTCTACTGCGGCATCCCCGTGAACGTCCAGTCGGGTATGCTCTACTATATCGAATCCAGCCTCCCCCAGGATTGGCAGACGAATTGGGACGTCAACCAAAACGGCACCCCCGACTTCTTCGAGACCTATACCGCCCTCTATGCCTATTCCGAGCTGTGCAAGCAGGGCGGTCAGCCGACGCAGTACGGCTACTTGGACGAAACCGTCGATACCTATTTCATGAGCGGCTACCTGATGACCTTCGGCGCGTACATCTTCGGCGATAACGGCACGAACCCGTCGGACATCGGCTTGGCGGCGGGCGACGCGGTCAAGGGCGCAAGGATGATCCGCCAGTGGGCGGGCGAGATGAACAATACCGAAGTCCTCGATAAATCCTTCTCCTCCGCCGCCTACCAGTACCTCGCCGACCGCGTGATGCTCTGCACCGTCACCACCCCCGATGTCTACCGCATGTTCATCCGTTCCATGACCGCCACGGGCAACTGGACGGAGGAGGAAGCCATGGCTGACCTCAAGATGATTACCGTCCCGCGCCTGCCCATCAGCGGCGACCTGACCTCGGACAACTGGGAGGACACCGTGCTGCAGCAGGATACCCTGACCGCCGAGACGAAAATGATGGGCGGCATCAACGGCTACGGCATCTCGGCATATACCAAATGCCCGAACGCCTCCCTCGCCTTTGTGGAATTCGCCACTGCCTATGAACAGGTCGTCCTGCGCAACCAATACCTCGGTGTCGCGCCCGCGAGAGCCGACGCGGCGGCGACGATCTCCGAGACGGACCCCACCGTGGGCATCCTCTTTGACCGCCTCGACCGGGGCTATATCAGCATCATGCCCGCCATCACGGAGATTGGGCAACTCTGGACGCCTGCGGAGTCCTTCCTGATTGACCTCTCCACCGACCCCTACCGTGAAGAGCGGGGCGAAGCACTGCTGTTCACCACGGACGCGGAAATTCAGGCGGGCTTGGAGCGGCTGTGTACGCAGATCCGAGACGCCATTGAAACGCTCTCCTGAGGTGATACGCCATGCGCAAGAAGCTACATTCCTTCACTTCCTTTTTCAAGGGAAGCCCGTGGCAGGTACGGCTGTCCATGGGCGTGATGGGCTTGGGGCAGCTCTGCTACGGGCAAATCGTCAAGGGGCTGTTCTATCTCTCCGCCTTCGGCGTGTTCCTCGGCTACTTCATCACCCGGGGCTTCCGCGACCTGATTGGCTTCTTCACCCTCGGCACGAAGGAGGAAAACCTCTGGTTAGGCATCCCCGGCGATAACTCTCTGACCATGCTCATTCTGGGACTGTTCGCCATCTTCCTGTTAATCTTTTGGATCGTGCTGTATGTCACCAACGTCAAGGATGCCGCCTTCACCGCCCGGGAACGCGCCGAGGGCATTCCGCCGCGGAACTTCCGCCGCACCCTGATGACGGCGGCGGACGAGAAATTCCATGTCACCGCCCTGTCCGTGCCGCTGGTGGGCGTGGCGATCTTCTCCGTCCTGCCCATCGTGTTCATGATCCTGATTGCCTTTACGAACCTCGGCGGCGACGTGGTCTACCCGAAGTTAGCGGACTGGTCGTTCTCCGCGTGGGGCAAGATTCTGAGCCTCGGCAAAATCGGCAGCACCTTCTTCAAGATCCTGATTTGGAACATTCTGTGGGCTGTGGTATCCACCGTGCTGAACTTCGTCATCGGACTGGGCATGGCGCTGCTGTTGAATAAGCGCAATGTCAAAGGCTCGAAATTCTGGCGCGCCTTCCCCATCCTCGCCTACGCCATCCCGGGCTTTATCACCATGATCGGCTTCAAGTTCATGTTCTCCCAGAGCGGACCCATCAACTATTACCTGGAGCAGGCGGGACATATGCGCATCTTCTTCCTTACGAACGATGCCTCCGCCAAATGGTGGGCGCGGGGCATCGGACTGTTCGTGAACGCGTGGATCACCACCCCCTCGATCATGCTCATGACCACGGGCATTTTGAGCAACATCAATACCGACCTCTACGAAGCCGCCTCGCTGGACGGTGCCTCCGCCTTCATGCAGTTCCGAAAGATCACCCTGCCCTTTGTGATCTTCTCCACAACCCCGGTGCTAATCAGCCAGTTCGTGGGAAACTTCAACAACTTCGGCATTTTCTTCTTCCTGCGCGGCGGTGTCATCTCCAACTACGCGGACTACTTCCTCGCCAGCGACACGGACCTGCTGATTAACTGGCTCTATAAGCTCTCGGTGGATAATAACTATTATTCCATCGGCGCGGCAATCAGCCTAATCATCTTCCTCATCACGGCGACGCTCTCCCTCTCGGTCTATGTCCGCTCGGCAGCCTATCGGCAGGAGGATACCTATCAATGAAAAAGAAAAAATTAACACCCCGCCGCGTCGCGGACAATATTCGCACCTATCTGCTGCTGCTCATCATGTCGGCGATCTTCCTGTTCCCCTGCCTGTGGCTGGTGCTGGCGTCCTTTTCGAAGACCGGCAGCCTGTACGACTTCAAGGGCTTCTTCCCCAAGGCGTTCAGCCTGCAAACCTTCATCGACCTCTTCACGGACGATGTCAACGGGCTGTATCCCTATAAAACATGGTTCTTCAATACGCTCTATGTCGCCACGGGGAGCTGCATCCTCGGCACGATTTTAACGCTGCTGACGGGCTATGTCATGTCCCGCTTCCGCTTCAAGGGCAGAAACGGCGTGAAGAAGCTGACCTTGGTGCTGGGCATGTTCCCCGGCTTCATGGGCTTGACGGCGGTCTATATCATCATGACCCAGCTCGGGCTGGTGGACCGCCTGGAGGCGCTGATCTTCTTCTACGCCGCCACCGCGCCCGTGAGCTACATGGTGCAGAAGGGCTACTTTGACTCCATCCCGCGGACAATCTTCGAAGCGGCGCGCTTAGACGGCGCAACCAATCTGCAGGTGTTCACGAAGGTCACCCTGCCCTTAAGTAAGCCGATGATCGTCTATACCGTCCTGACCCAGTTTGCGTGGCCCTGGAGCGATGTCCTGCTGCCGAAGCTGCTGTTGAAGGACAGGAACATGTGGACGGTGGCGGTCGGACTGTTCAACCTGCCGGAGCAGCACTTTGCCCGCTTCGCCGCCGGTTCGGTCTTTATCGCGGTTCCGATTGTCATCCTGTATTTCTGCCTCGTAAAATACATCGTCAACGGCCTAACCGCCGGCTCCGTCAAAGGCTAACTCCCCCACCGCCGTAGGGGCGGCTATCAGCCGCCCGCATGCAGGCACTCCCCAACTCCGCACAAACCACCCCCTGTCATTGCGAGGAGCGCAGCGACGTGGCAATCCCACGCACACGCCCCCAAAACCCACCGCACCTCTGTAGGGCGGGGACATGTCCCCGCCGGTGCAGGAACCCCCAACCCCGTGCAAACTCCCCCTCAATGTCATTGCGAGGAGCGCAGCGACGTGGCAATC
>JBJFGB010000063.1:0-4020 GCA_051892295.1 Faecousia sp.
GGCACAGGGTGGTGACATACTGCGTCCAGTCGTAGATTTCCTCATTTCTGCCGTAGCTGCGTTTGAATTGCCCAACCGGGACGTGGTCATGGAAGAACTCCACATGGTCGAAGAAGATCTTCGCCTGTACCGTTTCCCCTGCAAGGGACGGCGAGAGGCCGTAGCGGTTGGTGTCAACCGTGGCAAACCCGCTCTTGCCAACGGTGAGCGTCGTGTAGCGGAATACCGGGAAATCGTAGGCAGGCAGTTCAAGGAGCTTGCTGCGTTCTTCCTCCCACAATTCCTGAATGGGAACCTTGCGGATGTAGTGAGTACGCTGGGCGTCCTTCTCGCACCACTCCCAGAGATACCCGTTGAAATCTGCAAAGGAAGTGATTTTCGGTACAGGGACGAAGGCATTGCGGCGGCTGTAGCCCACCTTGTTCTCCACATTGCCCTTCTCGTTGCCGGACGCAGGATTGCAGAAGTCCGCCTGAAAGCGGTAATGCAGCATGAAGCGGTTGAATCCGTCCGTGAGAACGCGATCTGTTCCCCTGAGTACCTGTGCAACGGCGGTCGTCATGTTGTCGAACCGCAGCCGGACAGGAACGCCGCCGATATGCTCAAAGATCCGTTTCATTCCTTCCAGCAGACATTCCTGATTCTGAGAGGGAAACACCTGCGTGTAGCCCTTGTTGGAGTACGGGAAGGAAATGGTCAGTGCATAACCGGTATGCTCCTGCTCGTCACTGCCGTAGTACAGCACTTCACCGAAGTCTACCTGTCCCCAGCCCTGCGGATGGGCAATGGGCAGATAGCCGCTGCTTTCGGCACGCATGGCGAACTTCTTCTTGCGCACATAGCGCTTGACGCTGGAATAGCTTCCGGTGAAGCCATGCTCCTCCCGGAGTCGGCAGAACATTCTCCACATCGTGTGGCGCTGCTTCCTCGGTACTTTCCGATCCGTCTCCAGCCACTCGTCTATGATGGGAATGAATTCTCCCAGCACAGGATAGCTTTCCGGCTCCAGATTTGGAAGTTCGCCTTCGCCCCAGTCTTCCTGGTAGGCATACTTCTTGACCGTGTTGAAGCTGTGATTGGTTCTGCGTGAAATTTCTCTCAGGCTTAGGTCTTCATTTTCAAAGAGATCTTTGATATACTGTATCTGAGCCATTCGTAACACCTTTCTGCTACCTCCCTTAGTTCTTCGCACAAACTAAGGGTAGCGGATTTCTCCGGTGTTGACAATGGCTCGTTTTTTGCCCCGAGCCTGCTAACTTTTTCGCGCTCTTTTGCCTCACTTACATTTTAGCGAATACACTCCCACCAGCATGGTTATATTATAGCATGCACGGGGACAATGCACAAGGGCGAATTTCTTTTTAACACAATGCTGTTTTCATGCTGTTGGGATTGTGATATAATAGGAGCGTCGGCATCCTCGGAGCCGAACACGGGAATCATGGGTCTGCAAGTCATTTCGTAGGGTATCTCAACAAGAACTCGAACGGAGGAACCAACATGAAGAAGCTGTCCATACGTGATTTTGTCATTCTCGCTCTGCTGGTGGCCATTCTGCTGCTGATGAGCGTGACGCCCCTCGGCTATCTGAACATCGGGCCGCTGGCCATCACCTTCAACATCATTCCGGTGGCGATCGCAGCGATTGCGCTGGGCCCGACGGGCGGGCTGATTGCAGGCTGCGTATTCGGCCTGACCAGTTTCCTGCAGTGTATCGGCATTGGCGGCAGCAGCGCCATGGGCGTGGTGCTGTTCGGCATCAATCCTGTCCTGGCGTTTATTCAGCGCTTTGTGCCCCGCGCCTTGGATGGATGGCTGCTGGGATATATTTATCGCTTTTTCGAGAAGAGAACGAAGTCCTATGTGGCCTGCGCCGCAACGGGTTTTCTCTCGGCCTTCCTGAACACGCTGCTGTTCATGACGGCGCTGGTGGTGCTCTTTGGCCATACGGAGTATGTGCAGGGCCTGATTGCGGGGAGAAACGTCATTGTGTTTGTTTGCGCATTTGTCGGCGTCAACGCCATTGCGGAGATGATTTCCGCAACGCTGCTGACGGGTGCGGTCGGCGCAGCGCTTGACAAGGCCGGCCTGCTCCAGCGTCGCAAGTAAAGTACGGAGGGATTCCATGATTCTCACGATGGATATCGGCAATACCAACATCAAAACGGCGTTGTTTGAGGGGATGGAGATGCGCCAGTACTGGCGCATCTCCACGGATCGCAACCGCTCATCGGATGAGCTGGGTATTCTGCTGATGAATCTTTTGAACTATAATCATATCGAACGCGGCTGCATCGAGGGCATCATGATGTCTTCGGTGGTGCCGCAGATCAATTTCACGGTCGAGCACATGTGCCGGAATTATTTCGGCATGGATCCGATGAAGATCGAACCGGGCATCAAGACGGGCATCAACATCAGATATGAGAATCCGCGCGAGCTGGGCTCCGACCGCATCGCCAATGCCGTGGCGGGCTACGAGCTCTACGGCGGCCCGTGCATCACCATCGATTTCGGCACGGCGACCAACTTTGGCGTGATTTCCGCGAAGGGCGAGTTCCTCGGCGGCGCGATCTGTCCCGGTCTCAAGCTGGCGGCGGAAGCGCTGACGGAGCATGCAGCCAAGCTGCCGCGATTTGAACTGGACAAGCCCGAGACGGTGATCGGCCGGAATTCGGTAACGAATATGCAGGCGGGCATCATCTATGGCTACATCGGACAGGTCAACTACCTGGTGGAGCGCATGAAGCGCGAGCTGGGCGCGCCGAACGCCAAGGTCATCGCGACGGGCGGACTGTCCGTGCTGGTTGCGGAGGAGTCCGACGCCATCGACGTGATCGACGGACTTCTGACGCTGAAAGGACTGTGTCTGATCTATGCCAAAAACGCAAATCAGAATCGTTGATTCGCCGGTGGGTCGGCTGTGGCTGGCGGCGGAGGACGGGTGGCTTACGGAGCTGCGGTTTGGCGGCGAAGAGATCTGCGCCCGGCCGGACGGCGTGAACGATGCGGTGCTGGACGCTGCGGAGCGACAGCTGGCGGAATACTTTTGCGGAGAGCGGCAGGTCTTTGACCTGCCGCTCAAGCCCAGAGGAACGCCGTTTCAGCTGGAAGACTGGCGCGCGCTCCGGGAAATTCCCTACGGGGAAACGGCCACCTACGGCGACATCGCGCGGCGCATCGGCCGTCCCAGAGCCTATCGCGCCGTGGGCATGGCAAACCACAGCAATCCGATTTCCATCATCGTCCCCTGCCATCGGGTCATCGGCAGCGACGGCAGCCTGACCGGATACGGCGGAGGACTGGAGATCAAGCGGCAGTTGCTGGAGCTGGAACGGAAATGGAAGCAGAATGTCGAAGTTTGAGGGAACGGTAGAGGATATCGTATTCAGAAATGAACAGAACGGCTGGACAGTCGCCGCTGTCTGCCTCGATGGCTCAGGGCGCACCAGCGCCGTGGGCGTTATGCCGTTCCTTTCGACGGGCGAGCACGCGATCTTTGAGGGCGAGCTGGTTGAGCATCGCGAGTATGGAAAGCAGATCCGCGTGAGCGCCTACGAGACCACGCGCCCGGAGACAAAGTCGGCGGTGGAGAAATATCTGTCCTCCGGACTCGTCAAGGGCGTCGGTCCAGCGACCGCAAAGCTGATTGTAAAGCAGTTTGGCGCGCGGGCGCTGGATATTCTGGAGAGCGAACCCGAGCGCCTGACGGAGGTCGAGGGCATCGGCCGCAAACGGGCTGCGATGATCGCGGAGTCCTTCGCGGCGCAGAACGAGATGCGCAATACGCTCGTGTTCCTCCAGAATTACGGCCTGTCGCCGTCGCTGTCCATGAAAATCTTCCGCGCCTACGGCGATATGACCGAGCGCGTGCTCCGGACGAATCCCTATCGCCTGGTAGACGAGATCGACGGCGTTGGATTCAAGACTGCGGACGCCATCGCGTCGTCTCTGGGATTCTCGAGAGAGTCGGAATTCCGGCTGCGCAGCGGCATTCAGTACGTGCTGTCCGAGGCCGTC
>JBJFGB010000064.1:0-16557 GCA_051892295.1 Faecousia sp.
GTATTTTTTACCCCCTAAAATTCAAAATTGTCCTTGACATGGGGTACACTTCACTTCATATAATTTTTCAGGTTTATTCTTTAACTTCCAAAGTTCGCTCTCGGACCTTATCTTGCTACGAACCTTGTGGATACTCATAAACTCATTTATCTTTGAATCAGAAAAACCAAGGCACTGCATATATAGTATTAACGCATCAAGAACCGCGTCTTCTTTAGTGCACACCAATCTTTTTATAATTTCTTCTTCGTCAAGTTACCAATATTTCTCAACAACACGAACTATCTCGCTGTCATCAACACCGGCATCATATAGTGCACCTATCGTTCTGAAAATACCAATATCCACAGCATTGTCAAACACTTCTCTTTCAATGGAGTTTAGACTATTCCTGTAATCGCGCAAAGACATTACCATCTCCTCCTATGCTTCTTATGTTATGTGAATATGTACCGCATCACAAATATCTCCAATATTACAGTCCAGATACTCGCAGATGCGCAGCAGAACGGACAGAGCCACTTCTTCATTGCGCCGTAGTTTTGTCATCGTACCGGTTGCGATATTCAAATCTCTCCGCATGGTTACGGGGGGAATATCTTTCTCAATAAGTTGAATCCACAGCTTCTTATAGCTGATCTTCACGCCATAAGCCTCCTTTGGCGGTGTTTATATAATGATTATATATCTACCTTGCTATGTTGTCAACGATTATTCGCAACTTCTTGCGGAATTGGTGGACGATTATTCACTATTCTCACTTCTGTCACACACATGATAGTATCGGGAACGATTAGGATTTTGGGATAGACAAGGGAACTGGGAAATCGAGCCGTGACTGGTAAAGTGTATCACAAACGCACATTTTGCTCAAGGGATGAATCAAGTGGAATAACTTACCAAATTGCAGCTTGCGGAATTGTTATAAATGCACCGGCGTTGAAAATAAAAGATCCACACATTCGTGTTTTCCGGTTCCTTCTGTTAAAATAAAGCCATCAAAACACAGGACGCCGGGATACTGTGCCGACTGTGGCAAGAAACTGTGGTTTCATGTGAATTCCATCAACAAAATCCGTTTTTTCAGCTGCTCCAACTACGCAAAGGACTACCGTGGTACTTGCCCGACCAGGCATTATATCCGAGCCGATTCCATCGAACAGGTGGTAAAGCTGGAGCTGCGCAGAATGGCGCAGCTTTTGCAGAGGGACGAGAAAGCCTTTGCCGCAATTCTGGAAAAGAAAGCCAATGCGGACATTCTGGCGGAACAAAGGCATTTAGAATCAGAACTAACGAAGGCCATCACCCGCAATGAAACGGTTGCACAGCTCTATGAACGGCTGTATGAGGACAATGTGAGCGGCAAGGTTACGGATGAGTGGTTTATGCAGCTATCCCACAAGTACGAAGTGGAGCGGATGGAATTGAAGGAGAGAATTTCGGAAACCCGGCAGCGGATCGCCTCACTGAATACCATGCAGCAGAACAAAGACCATTTCCTCGCTGCCGTTCGGAAGTTCATGGAGATGGAGACCCTGACCCCGCCGCTGTTGCGGGAGCTGATTGACCACATCGACGTGTACGAAACGCAGGGAACCGGGAAACACCGCACCCAGCGAATCACCATTTTCTACCGCTTTGTGGGCTATATCGATATCCCCGAATCGCCGGAGGATGAACCACACACCGCCGATACCCGCCAGGGCGTTGCGGTAAAGTACATCCCCAAATTGGCATAAAAAAGCAGACCAAAAGTCTGCAAAACCCGTATCAAGACAGAAAAAAGGGTGTTCATAACAAATCCGTTATGAACACCCGAAATGGTGCCGCTGACCGGACTCGAACCGGTACGGTATCGCTACCGGCGGATTTTAAGTCCGCTTTGTCTACCTATTCCAACACAGCGGCGGAATGTTCGGCAGGGGAGACTCCGCTGCACGGCATCTATTTTAGCATTACTTTTTCTCCACGTCAAGCCATAGCGCAGAAAAATTGCTGCCTGCGTGAAAAAACGGAGGTATAAGTCAAAGCGATTGCATGGCAGAAAGGCAAATAGTGACAGTTATCAAGGGAAAATCCTGAATTCTTTGTGCATTATCACAAATTAGCGCTTGCGCTTTGCGGCAAGAGGGTATATAATATATCCTACCGAACCTTCTGCGGACGCTGTAAATGTCCCTTGCATTCCTGCCGCGTGTCCTGTATAATAGGGACAGAAGAAACAGAAATATTGGAGGCAGTGTCATGGCAAAGCTGTATTTCAAGTATGGCGCGATGGGTTCGTCCAAGACGGCGCAGGCGCTTATCACCAAGTATAACTACGAGGAGAACGGTATGCGCGTCTGGCTGATTAAGCCCTCTGCGGACGACCGCGACGGCGCGATCATTCTGCGCAGCCGTGTCGGACTGGAAGCACCGGCGGAGGTCATTGCGCCGGAAGCGGATATTCGGGAGCTGTTTGCGCGGCAGGAGAAAACCGATGTTATCATTGTCGATGAGTGCCAATTCCTGATGCCGGAACAGATTGATCAGCTCCGCGAGATTGTGGATGCCGAGAATGTGCCCGTCCTCTGCTTCGGCTTGCGGACGGATTTCCGCAGCACGCTTTTCCCCGGCAGCCGCCGCCTGTTTGAGGTTGCGGACACCATCACGGAGATCAAGACGATCTGCGACTGCGGCGCGAAGGCGACAACCAACGCCCGCGTCGGCGAGGACGGCTATATCGTCACCGAGGGCGCGCAGATCCTCATGGGCGGCAACGACCGCTATATTGCCATGTGTCACAAGTGCTGGATGCGCAACATCCGTGAGCACCGCAAAGTCAGATAAGGAAAAATTTCACATAGCTTTGAAAGGAGAACTACTTATGAATTACCCGACTCCCCACATCAACGCCAAGCCCGAGGATTTCGGTCAGACCGTCCTCATGCCCGGCGATCCGCTTCGCTCCAAGTACATTGCGGAAAACTTCCTTGAAAACGCCAAGCTGGTCAACAATGTCCGTGGTGTGCAGGGCTACACCGGCTTCTACAAGGGCGTGAAAGTTTCGGTTATGGCTTCCGGCATGGGCATTCCCTCCATCGGTATCTATTCCTATGAGCTTTACAACGCTTACGGTGTGCAGAATATCATGCGCATCGGCTCGGCTGGCTCGATTAACCCCGACATCCATGTCCGCGATATCGTCATTGCGCAGGGCGCCTGCACCGATTCCAACTTCCTGCATCAGTACCACATCGACGGCACCTTTGCGCCCATTGCCTCCTATGAGATGATGCGCAAGGCTGTCGAGTCCTGCGAGCAGGTCGGCGCAACCTACCATGTCGGCAATGTCCTTTCCACCGACAACTTCTACAATGACGATGAGGGCGTGCCCGAGGTGCTGCAGACCGTTCCCGCATGGCAGAAGATGGGTGTTATGGCGTGCGAAATGGAGGCGGCAGGTCTCTACATGACCGCTGCCCGTTGGAAGAAGAACGCTCTGTGCATCTGCACGATCTCCGACCATATGCTCACCGGCGAGGCGCTGCCCGCTGAGGAGCGTCAGACCTCCTTCCGCGAGATGATGGAGGTTGCGCTGGAGACGGCTGTCAAGCTCGAAAAATAAATAACCGAATCCAATTAGGGGCGGACTGCGCTTGTCCGCCCCTGTACTGACCTTTTCAACACTATTACATTAAGGAGAACTTCTATGAAACGCGTATTTTTGTTTGTTCTGGATTCCTGCGGCTGCGGCGAGATGCCGGATGCCGCGTCCTTCGGCGATCACGGCGTCAACACGCTGAAAAGCTGCTCGACCTCCGAGAAGCTGCATATTCCGAATATGCTGGCATACGGTCTGGGCAACATCGACACCGTGGACTTCCTGCCGAAGACTGCACAGCAGAAGGGCGCCTGTGCCCGCCTGAAGGAGGCATCCATGGGTAAGGATACCACCATCGGTCACTGGGAGATTGCGGGCATCGTCTCGCCCGACCCGCTGCCCACCTATCCCGACGGCTTCCCTGAGGAGCTTTTAAAACCCTTCTGCGAGGCAACGGGCAGGGGAGTCCTTGCCAACGCGCCCTGGTCCGGCACGGAGGTTATCAATAAGTACGGCGAGGAGCATATGAAAACGGGCGACCTGATTGTCTACACCTCCGCCGACTCCGTCTTCCAGATCGCCGCCCATGAGGATATCGTCCCGCCCGAGCTGCTTTACGAATACTGCCGCATCGCGCGCAAGCTCCTCGTCGGCAAGCACGGTGTGGGCAGAGTCATTGCCCGCCCGTTCATCGGCAACGCCAAGGACGGCTTCACCCGTACCTCCAACCGCCACGATTTCTCCCTTGAGCCGCCCGCAGAGACGATGCTCGACGCGGTGAAGGCAGCGGGACTGGACTCCATCGGCGTCGGCAAGATCTATGACATCTTCGCCCACCGCGGCACGACCGAGTACACTTACACCAAGGGCAACACCGACGGCTTGAACAAGACGATGGCGTATGCCGACCGCGACTTCCACGGGCTGTGCTTTATCAACCTTGTGGATTTTGATATGCTTTACGGGCACCGCCGCAACATCGACGGCTATGCCGCCGCTTTGACGGAATTTGACGGCTGGTTCGCGGAATTCATGGAGAAGTTAGGCGAGGAGGATATCGTGATGATCACCGCCGACCACGGCTGCGACCCCGCCTACACCGAAACGACTGACCATACCCGCGAATATGTGCCGCTGCTGATTGCAGGCAAGCGGGTCAAGCCCGTCAACCTCGGCACGCGCATGAGCTTTGCGGATATCGCCGCAACCGTGACCGAGCTGCTCGGCGTAGACTTCAAGACCCCGGGCAAGAGCTTCGCAAAGGAAATCGTGTAACCGCTGAAGCCTCCAAATCTGTCACTGCCATGAAACTCCCTGTAGGGCGGGGACATGTCCCCGCCGTGTGTAGGAACTACCAAGTACGTACAAACTCGTTCATGCCTACTATCTGCCGCTTCGCGGTCTTAGGGGATATGTCCCCGCCCTACAGGGGCTGTTTCGTTTATCGTGGTGCGTTTTTCGCATGTGGATTGCGGGGAGCGCAGCGACGCGGCAATCTCGTGCAGGAACTACCAACTGTGTACAGACTTTTTCGTCTATGCTGTATGCCGCTTCGCGGTCTTGGGGGACATGTCACCGCCCTACATCAAGTGTGAGCCATTCACTTTGTTAAGAAAGGAGGAAACCGAGTATGACATCTTTGGAATTAGTCAATCTTGCCATTGAGGCGCGAGAGCATGCCTATGTGCCTTATTCCAACTTCGCCGTCGGCGCTGCGCTGCTGACGAAGGACGGAAAGGTCTATCAGGGCTGCAACATCGAAAACTCATCCTACGGCGCGACAAACTGCGCAGAGCGTACCGCCTTTTTCACCGCCGTCTATCAGGGCGAGCGTGATTTTGAGGCGATTGCCATCGTCGGCGGCAAGGCAGGCGAGCCGGTCAGTGAGCTTTGCGCGCCCTGCGGCATCTGCCGCCAGGTAATGCGCGAATTCTGTAAAGATGATTTCAAAATAATTTTGAGCAAGGGAGACGGCACGGCTTTGGAGACAACTTTGACTAATTTGCTGCCTTTGAGCTTCTCAAAAGAGGATTTGGAACGCTGATTTTGGTAATATTCAACAAATTTTTAGCAGCATCTTGATTTTTACATGATTTTGTGCAACAATGTATTAAGCGGTAAGACCGCAAACAAAAATTTTGGAGGTAAGAAAATGAAGAAACTTGTTGCTCTCCTCCTCGCCCTGTGCATGGTAGCCTGCCTGTTTGCCGGCTGCGCGGGCGATACGGAGGAATCCACCGCAGCTCCCACCACCACTGCGAATGAGCCCGCTCCCACCGAGCCCGCTCCCACCGATCCCGCTCCCACCGATCCCGCTCCCGCAAGCGACTATCGTGTAGCTATGGTTACCGACTACGGCGATATCACCGACCAGTCCTTCAACCAGACCACCTATGATGCCGGCAAGGCATGGTGCGCAGCCAACGGCGTTGACTTCACCTACTACAAGCCGACCGGCGACTCCACCGCTGAGCGTGTTGCTGCTATCGACCAGGCTGTTGCCGATGGCTACAACGTCCTCCTTCTCCCGGGCTTCGCTTTCGCCGGTGCGATTGTTGAGACCGCTGAGATGTATCCCGATGTGAAGTACATCGCCCTCGACGTCGGCGAGTATGACCTGCAGGATGCTGCCGGCACCGTCGCTGACTGGTCCTATGTCTATCCCGCAAACGTCTACTCCGCTGTTTACCAGGAAGAGCTTGCAGGTTACATGGCCGGCTACGCTGCTGTGAAGCTCGGCTACAAGCACCTCGGCTTCCTGGGCGGCATGGCTGTTCCCGCTGTTGTCCGCTATGGCTTCGGCTTCGTGCAGGGCTGCGACGCGGCTGCTGCTGAGCTGGGCATCACCGGCGACATCAAGATCGACTATGTCTACGGCAACCAGTTCTATGGCGACGCTGACATCACCGCTTACATGGACACCATCTACGCCGGCGGCGCAGAGGTCGTGTTCGCTTGCGGCGGCGGCATCTTCACTTCTGCCGGCGAGGCTGCGCAGAAGGCCGGCGCGAAGGTCATCGGCGTTGACGTTGACCAGAAGGGCACCATCGACGGCATGTACGGCGAAGGCATGACTGTTACCTCCGCTATGAAGGGCCTTGCTCCCACCGTCGACACCATGCTGACTGAGCTGATCCTCAACGACAACTGGGCTGCTTACGGCGGCAAGGTTGAGACTCTGGGTCTCGTTTCCGGCAGCGATCCTTCTCTGAACTATGTCCAGATCCCGTCCTCCACGCAGTGGTCCGACGACTTCACCGAGGCTGACTATGTCGCTCTCGTCGCTGAGCTGTTCGACGGCACTCGCGTTGTCTCCAACGACACCGAGAATGAGCCGGAAGTCACCATCGCTGTTGACTACCTCGGCAACATCAAGTAATTTACCCCACAATTTTAGAGAACGGGCTTCTGCCCGTTCTCTTTTTTTTAAAAGCATACACACGTCGGCAGTGAATGGATTGTTTGAACACGCACGCCGCGAGTCCCTTGCAAGCACAAACCACGAGAAATGAAACACCTCTGTAGGGTGAGAACCGATCCTCGCTGTCCGCGAGGCGGCAGACAGTGCAGACATGCAAATCTGTACGCAACCGAAGGTTTCTGCAGCAGCGTGGTACATCTCCCCAGCCTACAGAAAGCATTATAGCAATAATGCGTTATGCGGAGGACTGCGAAAACTGTCGTTTTGCACAAATTTTCTTTCGATATTTAGCACTTCTAACAAAAAGAAAAGCCCTCCCAATTTTCAAAAAATTAGGATTTGAAATTTCGTAACCAATGGTGTATAATCAAACTGTAATTTTATAAAGAGGAGGAATCAGCTTGAGCAACGAACATTATGCGATAGAAATGCTGAATATCACCAAGCGTTTTCCCGGCATCATCGCAAATGATAACATCACGCTGCAACTGAAAACCGGCGAAATCCATGCCTTGCTTGGTGAAAACGGCGCCGGTAAATCAACTTTGATGAGCGTTCTGTTCGGTCTATATCAGCCGGAAGAGGGCATCATCAAAAAGGACGGCGTCGAAGTATCCATCCGCAACCCGAACGATGCCAATGCGCTGCATATCGGCATGGTGCATCAGCATTTCAAACTGGTCGAGTGCTTCTCCGTTCTCGACAACATCATCCTCGGCATCGAGCCGACCCACATGGGCTTCCTGCAAAAGGAGGAGGCGCGTGAAAAGGTACTTGCTCTTTCCGAAAAGTACGGACTTCATGTTGACCCGGACGCCTTAATCGAGGACATCACCGTCGGCATGCAGCAGCGTACCGAGATCCTGAAGATGCTCTACCGCGATAATGAGATTCTGATCTTCGACGAACCGACGGCTGTTCTGACGCCGCAGGAGATTGACGAATTGATGGAGATCATGCGCGGTCTTGCAAAAGAAGGCAAATCCATCCTCTTTATCTCCCATAAGCTCAATGAGATCATGTCCGTTGCAGACCGCTGCACGGTTTTGCGCAAGGGTAAATATGTCGGCACCGTGAATGTTGCCGATACCACAAAGGAAGAGCTCTCCCGCATGATGGTCGGCAGAGATGTGGAATTCGTCGTACATAAGGATCCGGCGAAGCCGACGGATGTTGTCCTCAACGTCGAGCATATGACTGTCGCCTCGAAGATGCACAGCAACAATGCTGTCAAGGATGTCTCCTTCCAGGTGCGCCGCGGCGAGATTGTCTGTATTGCCGGCATTGACGGCAACGGTCAGACCGAGCTGGTTTACGGTATCTCCGGTCTTGAGCCTTTGAAGGCGGGTAAGCTGGAGTTGTGCGGCAATGACATCACAAAAGCGCCGATCCGCAAGCGCTCCACAAGCGGCATGAGCCACATCCCGGAGGATCGCCACAAGCACGGTCTTGTCTTGGACTATACGCTCGAGAATAACCTTGTGCTTCAGCGCTATTTTGAGCCGGAGTTCACCAACAAGGCGGGCTTCCTGCGCAAAGGCAACATCCGCAGCTATGCCGAGCGCCTGATTGAGCAGTACGACGTCCGTTCCGGTCAGGGACCCATTACAATTGCCCGTTCCATGTCCGGCGGCAACCAGCAAAAGGCGATTGTTGCCCGTGAGATTGACAAGGATCCCGAGCTGCTCATCGCCGTGCAGCCGACCCGTGGCTTGGATGTCGGTGCAATTGAGTATATCCATAAGCAGATCGTCGCGCACCGTGACGCCGGCAACGGTGTCTTGCTGGTCTCCCTTGAGCTGGAGGAGGTTATGAGCCTCTCCGACCGTATCCTCGTAATGTATGAGGGTGAGATTGTCGGCGAGCTTGATCCGAAGCAAACAACGGTCGAAGAGCTTGGTCTTTATATGGCCGGCGCGAAGAGAATGGAGGTAAAATAAGATGAAGCAACGCACTCCATTGCTGCGCAAGAGCGGGGTCCAAACGCTCCTTGCATCGCTTCTGTGCATCCTGCTCGGTCTTTTGGTCGGCTACCTTGCACTGCTGATCATCGAGCCTTCCGGCGCATGGGGAGCCATTGTCGCCGTTATGAAGAACTTCTTGAAGTATCCGACCGGTGATCAGAAGCTGAAGTATTTCGGCAGCACGCTCGTGAAAACCGCACCGCTGCTGCTTTGCTCCCTGTCCGTTCTGTTTGCCTATAAGGTCGGTCTGTTCAACATCGGCGTTGCCGGTCAGTATGTTCTCGGCGCTGCGGCATCCTTAGGCTGCGCGCTGTTGGCGGGTCTGCCCTGGTATGTGTGCCTCCTCGCTGCCGTCGCTGCTGCGGCGATTTCCGGCGCACTCTGCGGTGTCCTGCGTGCTTACCTCAATGTCAATGTCGTTATCTCCGGCATCATGCTCAACTGGATTAGCCTGTATGCAACCAATCTGATTCTGAAGGGCGGCATGGAGAAGACCGGTAAGGATACCATCCGTCTGGTCAAGGCGAACAAAGATGCGATTCTGCCGACCCTCGGCTTGGACAAGTTCTTTAACAACAACCAGTATGTGACAATCGCCATCCCGATTGCAATTGTCGTTGCGATTATCGTTTGGATTGTCCTTGACAAGACCAAGTTCGGTTATGAGCTGAAGGCGACCGGCAACAACCTGAACGCTGCAAAGTACTGCGGCATGAAGGAGAACCGCAACATTATCCTGACCATGGTGATTGCTGCCGCTTTGGCAGGTCTCGGCGCAGGTCTTTACTATCTGTCCGACTTCGAGCAGTGGAATGTTAACTCCTCCTCTGTTCCCGCCATGGGCTTCAACGGTATTGCGGCGGCGTTCCTCGGCGGTCTGCATCCCATCGGCGCGATCTTCTCCTCGTTCTTTATCCAGCATATCACGCTGGGCGGCGCCAATGTTGACCTGAGCCACTACTGCGCGCAGATCGCGGACTTCATCTCTTCTATCATCATTTACCTGTGCGGCTTCGTCCTCTTCTTCAAGACCTGCCTCAACCGTGGGTTGGATCGTCGTGAGGAAAAGAAGATTCAGGCTGCAAAGGCAAACAGTGCGGAAGGAGGAAATAAATAATGGTATTGCTGATCCAATATACTCTTATTTTTGCTGCCGTTCTGCTGCTGGTTGCATTGGGCGGCTGCTTCTCCGAACACTCCGGCGTGATCAACATCGGCTTGGAGGGCATCATGGTTATGGGCGCCCTCGGCGGCGCGCTGGTCATGCGCTTCCTGCCCTATAATCCGGATACTGCCGGCTTCTTAACGAACTTCGGTGTCTTTGCCTGTGTCGCGCTGGCAAGTGCAGCGGCAGGTATGATTTACTCTCTGCTGCTTGCGGTTGCCTGCATCAACTTCAAGGCGGATCAGACAATCGTCGGCACGGCAATGAACCTGCTTGGTACTGCGACCGCTACGGTTATTGTGAAGTCGATGAATACCGCGATGAACCCCGACGACCATTCCTCCGAGATTAGCTATATTAAGCCGAAGCAGGCATTCCTGTCGAACTTCGGCGGCAATTTCGAGCTGAACTGGTTTGTTGTCCTCGCGGTGATTCTGTTGGTGGTTTCGGCAGTTCTGCTGTATAAGACCCGCTTCGGTCTGCGTCTGCGCGCCTGCGGCGAGCATCCGCAAGCGGCGGACTCGGTCGGTATCAATGTCTACAAAATGCGCTATGCCGGTGTCCTGATTTCCGGCTTCCTCGGCGGTCTCGGCGGCATCACCTACATCACCGCAGGCGTCAGCGTTTGGAAGTTTGAAAACGGCGTTGCGGGCTTCGGCTTCCTCGCTCTGGCGGTTATGATCTTCGGTGCGTGGCACCCTGTCCGCATTGCGGGCGCGGCAGTCCTGTTCGGTCTGTTCCGCGCACTCGGCAATGTCTATAACGGTATCCCGTTGCTTGCCAATATGGGTATTCCCAGTGCCGTTTACAACATGCTGCCGTACATCGTCTCGCTGATCGTTCTTGCATTTACCTCCAAGAACTCGAAAGCACCGAAGGCAGAAGGTATCCCCTACGACAAGGGACAGCGCTAATTCAAGGAAATATCAAATTGTCCTATCCCTCGCTTGCGGGGGATAGGACAATGACTGTTATCGAGAAAAAGATGTCGGGTTGCCCGACGACACGGAGGATATAAAATGTCAAATATTATTGTCATCGGCATAGCAGGCGGCAGCGGCAGCGGTAAGACGACCCTAATGAAGAACCTGATCGCCCGTTTTCAGGATGATGTGACCGTCCTCAGCCATGATAATTACTACCGTCCGTATGATGAACTGTCCATAGAGGAGCGCCGCAAGGTCAACTACGATCATCCGGATGCTTTTGATACGGAGATGATGATCGAACATCTGAGGCAACTCAAGGCTGGACAGCCCATTGAATGTCCGAACTATGACTATACGACCTATTCCCGTTGCAAGGAGACGACTCGCCTTGAGCCGCGCAAGGTCATTTTGGTGGAAGGTATTCTGATTTTTGAGAATAAAGCACTCTGCTCCCTGATGGATATCAAGATATTCGTTGATACCGATGCGGATGTTCGTCTAATCCGCCGCATTAAGAGAGATGTGGCAAAGCGCGGCAGAAGCTTGGAATCCGTATTGACGCAGTATTTGGGCACGGTCAAGCCAATGCACGAGCAGTTTGTCGAGCCGAGCAAGAAAAATGCCGACCTCGTCGTGCTCGAGGGCGGCAAAAACCTTGTCGCTTTGGAAATGATCATCGACCGCATTCAGCGCCATATTGATAATGATTGAGCAACTGAGATAAGCTGAATTCTCCCGAAATGATCCAAATGAGCGAGAAAAGTTAGAAAATCAACCTCTTTTTTCAAAAAGTAGAAAAAAGAGGTTGATTTTTTTGATTCCGGCGAGCACTTAGGCGATACAAAAGCAGCTAATAATAGAATTTGATAAAATACTTTCTTAGCTTTTTTAACACCGAAGGTGCGTCAAATTCTGCTCGATAAGCGCCCGCAGCACACGGGATTCCGGATGAAAGAATTGAAGCAAGAATCAGTATCAATCACGATTTGTTAGATACGTATTCCTCCAAAGTGATGCCCTCGGACATGATGGTTTGGGCGGCTTCTTTGCCGACATAGCGGAAGTGCCATGGCTCGTAACCGATGCCGGTGATGTCGATTTTGTCTGCGGGGTAGCGGAGAATGAAGCCGTATTCCGCGCAGTGCTTCAAGAGCCAAGCCCAGACGGCCTCATCGCTGCATTGGTCGGGGTCTTCCGAGTCAATATCTACGGCAAGTCCGAGTTGGTGTTCACTCGTGCCGGGGAGGGCGACCCATTGCCGCGTCAGCGCCTTCGCCTCCTCCAAGGAATAGCCGTCGGCTAAGTTTCCCGCTAAGTTGCGGTCATAAATGCTCTGCTGCGTCTCCTGTGAGCGGTAGCCGGAGTAGACGATGGGGAGCAGACCGTCTGCGCGGCAGGCATCGAACATCGCCTGCAAGGGGTCGATGATGCGCCGGTCAACCTGTTCGCCGCCGCGCAGATTGACTAAAGTTACCTCCCAATCCGAGGGAACGGAATGCGCAGCATCGACCAAGATCAGATTCCAATCGGAATACTCCGCTGCGGGAAGCAGATCTGATTCCCAAGAAAAGAAGCAGCCACCGAGCAGCGTCAGGCAGAGCAGAAGCGAAACCAGCAGAGACAGCTTTTTCATTTCAGGTGTTCTCCTCCTTGAGCGAGTCGATGGGGTTGTCCTTCTTGACCTTGCGCATGGCGTACATCATCGAGACGAACACGACGAGGAATACGCTGCAAGAGGCAATGATGACAGACGACCACGACAGGCGGAAATCATTGTTATAATACATTCCTGCGGCGGCGCGGTAGAGCACATAGGTGAGTATCGCGGAAAGCGGCAAACCGATCAGCAGGGCGCGGAAGCCGTACAGCCCGCATTCAAAGCAGACCATGCGGTTTAAGCCGCCGCGCGTCATACCCACGGAGCGGAGCATGGCAAAATCTCTGCGCCGCAGGGCGATGTTGGTTGAAATGGTGTTAAAGACATTCGCGACGCAGATGAGCGAGATCAGTGTGATGAAGCCGTAGGAGAAGACACGCACGACGGTGAGCATATTGTTCGCGGTGCGCTGCTCGTCAAGGGCGTTATACAGGCGGTTGCGGCGATAAGAGACACCGTGCGCCGCAAAGACCTCCGCAAGCGACGCCTGCGCCGCATCGTTGTCGGAGACGGTGCAGTAAAGCTCGGGGGTCATCTCCTCCTCCAAGGCACTGTAGGGCAGATAGAGGTAGATCGAT
This sequence comes from Faecousia sp., assembly GCA_051892295.1. Taxonomy (GTDB): domain Bacteria; phylum Bacillota; class Clostridia; order Oscillospirales; family Oscillospiraceae; genus JAZOXB01. The sequence goes on from JBJFGB010000064.1 coordinate 13,298, forward strand.
TCGCGGTTTATGCCGAAAAGATCTTTGTCTGTGTAAGCAAGGACGGAAAGCGTCTGCATCTGCGCGGGACGGGTGAGTCTCTCGCCCGTTTCGGTATTTGTGTAATGGCTGACCCAGCCGTTTTCGGTGTATTCAGTATATTCGTATTGCTCCTTTTCGGGTGCGGTGCTGTCGATCAGATCGACGACGGTTTGGGTTTCGTCCAAGAGCGCGCCCTGATAGGTGACGCGTTCGGCACCGTCGGGGAAGTAGAGGTAGGAGATGACCCGGTTACATACGATTGCACCGGGGTTGGCATCGTAGTCCGCGCGGGTCAAGCCGCAGTGGGAGAGAATGGAATCGAAGCTGTCTTCGTCGAGATAAAACAGCGAAATCTCCGTCTGAGACAATTTGGGCGCGCCGTTGCGGAACTCGAGATAGCTCCTTGCGAGCCGGTCGGTGTCAAAAGGAGCATTCTCTACGCGCAGGGCGGCGACGACGGCGGTTTTGATCCCGTCCGCCTGCCGCAGGTCGGGCAGGAGCGCTTCATATTCCGCCATAGACACCGAGGTTGAACTGTAGCTGAGGTCGTAAGGCGTGGTTCCGGCGACACCCTCAACGGAGTCGGTCAGATACATTCCGTAGGTGCCTGCCGAGACGAAGAGCAGGACGCTCATGGCAAGGGAGAAGATGGTCGCGCGGTATTTTTTGCGGCTGCGGCGGAAGTATTTTTTGGAAAGCATCCCGGGCAGACCGAACAGCTTATAGGTCAGCTTGCCGCTGCGTACATCGCGCCCCTTGACGGAGACATCACGGCTTTGGCGGATGGCTTCGATGGCGCTCACCTTCATGGCGCGGTGTGCGGGAATGACGGCGGAGAGGAAAACGGTCAGAACGGCAATGACTGCGGCGGCAATCAGAGAGAGGGCGGAGACATGGTACTGCATTGTAAGACCGCCGTCGCTTGCGCCACCGAACATGGCGGTCAGCTTGTCGCCTAAAAGCGAGATTGTGACCCACATACCGCCGCAGCCTGCCAAAAGACCCAGCGGAACGCCGATCAGGCAGACAATCGCCGCCTCGTGCAGGACGGTGGTGCGGAGCTGCTTCCTCGTCGCGCCGATGGAGGAGAGCAGACCGAACTGCTTCGTGCGTTCGCTGACGGAGATGGAGAAGGCGGAGTAGATCATGCTGACCGAGCCGAGGAGGATCAAAAAGATGAGTACGCAGACAAAAACCGTGACAAAGCCAGTGAAATTGTCGTAGCGGTAGTTGCCGAGCGCCATCAGGTAGTCCCAGTTCACGCTGCCTGCGCTGAAGGTGTAACGATCCATAAAGGCATTCAGCGCCTCCGTGTCATAGCTCGTCGTGCGCACATAGAGGTCATAGAAGCCTGTTTCAATCGTGGGATCGGCACGCGTCAGGGCGAGATAGCCGGGGGCGCTGTAGTCCTCGTAGTCCGCGCGTTCGCTGATACCGACGACGGTATAGGAGCGCGTCATTGTAGGTGTAAAGTCCTCCGGATCGCTGGGGAAATACATATTGTTCTGCCAGAGCAGTGTGTCTTGATAGCTGCGGATACCGAATTCGAGCGTGACGGTCTCGCCGAGTGCGAACGTGACCTCGCCGTCGTAGTCCAAATGCTCGGGGACGACCAGCTCCGTGCCGGTTTCGGGAAGTCTGCCCGCGAGGAGGTGGACGGGCATCAGGTCGGCATAGCCCTCGCCCATGCCGTGAACATAGAGGAAGGGCTTATTCTCGTTTGCCGAGGCGACTTTGGCGTAGCCCAGCACCTGCGCCGCCGCGAGGGCTTCAGTCTCCTTGTCCTGCGCCACTGCCTCGGCGGTCGCGGCGTCCACATCCAAGAGGGAGAAATAATAGGTACCCGACTGATAGGCGGCACTGCGCTGCAGATGGTGCAGCAGGGTACCCGCGAAGGTCGTGACCGCTGTGAACATCGCTGCCGACAGGATTACGCCGATGATGGTCACGAGCGTGCGGGTGCGGTTTTTGCGCATGGACTGCACCGCGACGCGGCGGAAGATACTCATTTGCGGATCACCTCATCTCTGACGATATGTCCGTCCTCAATGGCAATGACACGGTCTGCCTGCAGGGCGATAGACTCGTCGTGGGTGATGACAATGAGGGTTTGCCCGTATTCACGGTTGGAGTATTTCAACAATTCGACGATTTCCTGTGAATTTTTGCTGTCCAAGTTGCCCGTCGGTTCATCGGCAAGAACGACGGAGGGGGCGTTCATCAGCGCTCTGCCGATGGACACGCGCTGCTGCTGTCCGCCGGAGAGTTGGTTGGGCAGGTGCTTTTCGCGCCCCTCCAGACGCAGAGTGTGCAGCAGCTCGCCCAGGCGCGCCTCGTTGACCTTTCTGCCGTCCATCAAGACGGGCAGGGTGATGTTCTCCACCACATTCAGCACGGGAATGAGGTTATAGAATTGGTAGATCAGCCCGACCTCGCGGCGGCGGAAGATGGCAAGGGCGGTATCCGAACGGGAATAGACCTCCTCGCCGTTCATGTAGACCTTGCCGCCTGTCGGGCGGTCCACGCCGCCGAGGATGTGCAGAAGGGTCGATTTTCCCGAGCCGGAGGGACCGATGATTGCCAAGAATTCACCTTGTGCAACGCTGAAAGAGATATCGTCCAGTGCGCGGACGGTGTTTTCCCCTGTGCCGTAGGTTTTGCGCAGGTGTTCGATGCGTAATAATTCCATCGTGATTTGCTCCTTTTTCAATCGTTCTGCGTTTAGTATACTGCCCTTCGGTGACACCTCGGTGACTCAGATGTGACAATTTTGTCATAATCAAAAAATGCCCGCAAGGGGCATTTAAGATGAAATGAAACTTTATCCTTGCTTTTCAACGAAAAGCTGTTATCATTATTTATGCCGCTTTGCGGCGGGGTGCTGCCACCAACGGCGGACGGTTTCCTCCCTTCGTAAGATGGGAGGTGATGCGCATGTATGTTACTTATGCGGAGCTTTTCAGCTTCGTTTTGGTGCTTTGTGCCGTCATTACTCTCGTAGTTGCGTTATCCAACCACAAGAGAAAGTAATCAAAAAAAGATTACTCCGTCCCACGCTTCCCCAAGCTTGACGGAGTAATCTGTTCAAGACGGGAGGTGACCGTTCGTCGGCAGCACCTCTTCACTCATAGTATAGCACGGGAAAAGCGGAATTGCAAGCGCTTTTCCCGTGCTTTTTTCTATGCGTATGTGTCAAGTAAATATTGGCAATTTCCCTTTTTCAAAAACCAAGTGAAAAT
>JBJFGB010000065.1:0-16313 GCA_051892295.1 Faecousia sp.
ACGTAGGATTATTCGGCGGAGATGAGGTAGTAATAGACGGGCTGACCGCCGTTGATGACATTGACCTCAACCTCGGGGCAGACCTCCGCAAAGACGGCGGCGGCTGCCTGGGCTTGGTCTGCGGTAATGTCCGCGCCGTAATAGATGGTGACGAACTCCCGCGATTCGCCGTGCACCTTCTCGGCAAGTCCGCGCAGGAGCTTGTCCAAATCGGGACTGTTGCCGAACAGGGCGCTGCCGTAGAGCGCCAAATATTCGCCCGCGTGGATGTCATGCCCGTCAAAGTCGGAGTCCCGCGCGGCATAGGTGATCTGCATTGTCGCAACATTGCCCATCGCGTCCAGCATGGTTTCGGTATTGGTCGGCTCGTCCGCGTCGGGGTCAAACAGCAGCATGGCGGAGATGCCCTGCGGGACGGTCTTTGACGGAATGACAATGACCTTTTTCTCCGTCAGGGGGATGGTCTGCTCCGCTGCCATGATGATATTCTTATTGTTCGGGAAGACGAACACGACCTCTGCGGGGGTGGCGTTGATCTTCTCCAAAATGTCCTGCGTCGAGGGGTTCATCGTCTGACCGCCCGAGATGATATTGTCTGCGCCCAGCTCGCGGAACACATTCGCCAGCCCTTCGCCCGCGCAGACGGCGACCATGCCGTAGTGCTTTTCGGGCGCGGCAATGACCTCCTCCTGCTGCTCCAGCTCCTGCTCGATCTTTTCCAGATCGTCCGTGCTGCGGGCGGCTCTGCCTGCGGCAAGGTCGTCGTGCTGCATCTGCATGTTTTCGATTTTGGCAAGCTCCAGCGTGCCGTATTTCTGCGCCTCGGTCAGCGCTTCGCCGGGGATATTCGTGTGGACGTGAACCTTAAACGCCTCGTCGTCCTCACCGATGACGATGCTGTCGCCGATGGTATCCAGATAGGCGCGCAGCGGGTCTAAGCAGACGTCCTCCGTCGCCTTGCGGACGATGAAAACCGTGTCAAAGGCAAAGGTGATCTCTTCGGTATCAAACTCCGTAAAGTCCGCCTGCTCCTTGACGGCAGCACCCTGCACGGGCGCTTCAATCTCCGCGCCCCGCAGGACGGCAAGCATCGTCTCGAGCACATAGAGCCAGCCCTTGCCGCCGGCATCGACCACGCCCGCCTTTTCCAGCACGGGGTTTTGATGCACGGTTTCCGCAAGCGCTGCCTTCGCACTCCGGGCAGCCGTTTCCAAAACTGCCTCAAAGTCGTTCTTCTCCTCCGAGAGGGCAAGCGCGTCGGCGGCGGAGACGCGGGCGACCGTCAGAATTGTGCCCTCCGCCGGCTTCATGACCGCCTTATAGGCCGCTTCTACGCCTGCCGTCAGAGCCGCGGCAAGCTGCGCGCCGTCGCATTCCTCCGCGCCCTTCAGGCTCTTGGCAATGCCCCGGAAGAGCAGGGACAGGATCACGCCGGAGTTGCCTCTCGCACCGCGCAGCATGGCGGAGGCGGCGGTATCGGCGACCTTCGTGAGCGTCGGAGCGCTCAGCTTGCGCAGTGCGTCAGCGGCGGAGGAGAGGGTCATGCCCATATTGGTGCCCGTGTCGCCGTCCGGCACGGGGAAGACATTTAATTCGTTAATCTGCTGCTTATGCAGCTCTATTGCGGCAGATGCACCGATCAGCATTTTTTGGAGCATACTGCCGTTGATGGTTTGTTGCAATGTGTTCACCCGCCCCTCAGTCCAGCATCATGGAGTCAATGATGACATTGACTTCCTTTACTTCGGTATCGGTCTGCTGAGAGACCATATAGCGCACCTCGGAGACAATGGACTGCCCCAGTGCGGGGATATTGACGCCCTGGTCGATCATGATGTGCAGGTCGATGGAGATCGTCCCGTCTTCGTTCGGGGTGACGAGAACGCCCTTTGCCATGGACTCGCGGCGCAGAAGATGGACCAGTCCGTCCGAGACGGAGCGGATCGCCATGCCCTTCACGCCGAAGCAATTGGTGGCGGCGTTGCCCGCGATCTTGGTGTAAACGGAGTTACTGACAGCGATGCTGCCGAGTTCGGTTTCACGACGGATCATGCTTTTAACCTCCTTAAATCATGCCGGCTTCCCAGCAGGCGGGTGCGGACAGTCCCAACAGCTGCGCCACGGTCGGCGCGACATTGGCAAGTCCGTAGTGACCTTCCTTGATGGTGTACTTATTATCGGGGTCATAGATGATGAAGGGGACGGGGTTGAGGCTGTGGGCGGTGCGGACGGAGGTCTTGCCCTTCTTCGTCTCGGTCATCTGGTCGGCGTTGCCGTGGTCGGCGGTGATGAGGACGGTGTAGCCGAGGCGGTCGGCGGCATCCAAAATGCGCTGCACGCTCGCGTCCACGCACTCCATTGCCGTGACGACGGCGCTCATTACGCCGGTGTGACCGACCATATCGCCGTTCGGGAAGTTGCAGCGCAGGAAGTCATATTCCTTCGACTCCATCGCCGCAATCAGGCGGTCAGTAATCTCCTTGGACTTCATGGCAGGCGCCTGCTCGAAGGGGATGACATCGGAGGGAATCTCCTCATAGGTCTCCAGCGCTTCGCAGACCTTGCCGGAGCGGTTGCCGTTCCAGAAATAGGTGACATGCCCGTACTTCTGCGTCTCGGAGACGGCGTATTCGCGGATGTTGTTGGCACACAGCAGCTCCGTGAGCGTGTTTTTAATGACGGGGGGCTGGACAAGATAATGCTCGGGAATCTTGAGGTCGCCGTCGTATTCGAGCATACCGGCGAATTTCACGCCCGTGTAGTCGCCCCGGTCGAATTTGTCAAAGTCCTTGCGGTCAAAGGCGAGGGAGATCTCCTGCGCCCGGTCGCCGCGGAAGTTGTAAAGCACCACGCTGTCGCCGTTGGCAATCTTTGCGACGGGTTCGCCGTTCTCCGCAATGACGAAGGCGGGGAGATCCTGATCGATGCAGCCAAGCTCGGCGCGGTAGGTCTCGATGGCTTCCTTTGCCGAGGGGAACTGTCTGCCGATGCCGCGGACGTGGGTATTCCAGCCTGCCTCGACCATCTTCCAGTTGGCTTCATAGCGGTCCATTGTGATTTGCATTCTGCCGCCGCCGGAGGCGATGCGGTAGTCGCAGCCGTCCGTGCGCAGCTCCGCGAGGACGGACTCCAACTGCGCGACATATTCCAAAGCGCTCGTCGCGGGGACATCACGACCGTCCAGCAGGATGTGGCAGTAGACCTTCTTTACACCCTCCTCATGCGCATGGCGCAGCAGGGCAATCAGGTGGCTGATGTTGGAGTGGACGTTGCCGTCGGACAGCAGACCGAGGAAGTGGAACGCCTTGCCGTTTTCGACGCAGTTGGCGACCAAGTCCTTCCACGTTGCCGAGGCAAAGAGCGTGCCGTTTTCGATGGATTCGCCGACGAGCTTCGCGCCCTGCGAATAGACCTGACCGCAGCCGAGGGCGTTGTGACCGACCTCGGAGTTGCCCATGTCATCATCCGAGGGCAGACCGACCGCCGTGCCGTGGGCCTTCAGCCATGTGTAAGGGCAGGTTGCAAACAGGCGGTCGAGCGTGGGCGTCTTAGCCACCGCGACCGCGTCTCCGCTGCCGCCGTCACCCTTGCCGACGCCGTCCATAATTACCAAAACAATCGGTTTTTTCATATCCGATATGCCTCCATTATTTTTTTATATCTAATCTATTTTACTATAGATTTTCCAAATATACAATCATATTTTTCGATATTTTGGATTCCAAATAAAAAATGCGTGGAAAAAGCCGTCGTTTCTGTGCAAAATGCGGCAAATATTCAGCAATTTTTTGACGCGGTGGGGCAAAACGGCGGTGTGCAGACGGTTATCTGCGGAAACGGGCGCGGGCATAGTCCTCCGCCTCCGAAAGGACGGCAGCCGCTGCCGCGCCCAGCGCCTGCTTCAGGTAGGCAAGCTCATCCGGCACCGCCTGCCCGTGCAGGACGCGAAACGCGCCCGCGTCGCTGCCTAAGCCAATCCTGCCGCCGCGCGCTGCGACAAAAGCGACCTTCTCCTGCTGCTCGGCAAGCAGCGGGCGAAGCACCGCGTCGGGATAGCGCCCGCAGCCGATCAGATTGCCCACGGTTGAAAGTGTCGGCACCCAAAGGGTTTTCGTTTCCGCCAAGCGCGCAAGCGTCTCCTCGTGTAAAAACGCCCCATGCTCGACGGACTCCACGCCTGCGTCCACGGCGGCGCTGACCGCCCGGTCACCGTTGGCGTGCACCATGACCGCAAAGCCGCGCTCGTGCGCAAGAGAGATCGCCGCGCGAATCAACTCCGAGGGCATTCCCTCCTCCGTCAGCGTGTGCGGATGGGAGAAGTCAATCAGTCCCGAAATCATCAGCTTGACAAAATCGCCCCCGTTTGCGCTAACCTCGTCGAGCAGGGCACCATATTCCGCAAGGTCGGAAAAACCGCGCCCGATGAACGCGCCGTAATGCCCGCGCAGATGGATCGGGAAGGCGGGGCTTCGGTAGTCAATGCCGTATTCTCCCGCAAGCGCCTTTGCGCGCAGGCAGACGCCCCACGCGTCGCCGCCGTCGCGCAGAAAGGAGATCCCGCGTGCCCGGTAGTCCGCCAAACGGGAGCGAATCAGGGAATCACAGGGGGCCTCCCGCTGCGCGTCGATTGCGGCGCGGTAGTATACGCCGTCCAATATCATATGAATGTGCAGATCTCCGAGCATTTTTATCACCACGGCCATTATAGCCCCGCAGACGGACAAAATGCAACCGTTTTTTCTTATTTCGGTGCGGAAGCTGCTGTTCCGTGCGCCGGATTTTTTTCAATATAAGGCTTCCCTTTTGGAAAAGAATGAGATATAATAAACCGTGTTTTACAATTCCGAGGAACAAAATTGAAATTCAATCGTCTCAATACAAGATATTTCCTGTGGCGACGGTGCTGTTATGACTTTTATTCGTCTGCCGCCGATTCGGATGCCCGCCGCTGCGGCGCCACTTTGAAGAAACGCTCCCGGAACCGATAATGCGTCTGCACTGTCAGCCGCAAGAGGAGGAATTTCCATGACCGATGAATCTACACCGCTGCGCCGCTCTCCAAGAGAGAGACTGCCGCTGTTTCTGTCCTTCTGCCTGCCTTTCCTGATTGCCTGTATCGCGCTGGCAATTGCGGGGCTGTACCCGATCGGAGATCGGCAGATCATGGCACATGACGGATGGCATCAGTATTATCCGTTTTTCCGCGCCTTCCGCGAAAAGCTGCTTTCGGGTGGCTCCCTGCAGTATACATGGGACGTCGGCGCGGGTACGGGCTATTCTTCTCTGTTTGCCTATTATCTTGCAAGTCCGCTGAATCTGCTGGCTGTTTTGGTGCCTGCCTCTCTGCTGCGCGAGCTGTTTGCCTTTTTAACGGTTCTGAAGCTTGGCCTTGCAGGTCTGTTCTTCGGTATCTATCTGAAGATCGTCTACCGCAAAAATGACTATGCGATTCCTTGCTTTGCCACGCTGTACGCGTTCTGCGCATGGGCGTGCGGCTACTATTGGAATCTGATGTGGCTGGATGTCTTTGCTCTGCTGCCGCTGCTGGTTGCGGGGACGGTGAGCCTTCTGCGGGAGGGGAAATTCCGCCTGTACGTTTGCGCGCTTGCGCTGAGTCTGTGGTGCAACTACTACCTCGCCTATTTCTCCTGTATCTTTGTGCTGCTGTGCTTCATCGGCTTTTGTATTTGCTGCCCGAACGGCTTTAAGGGCTTTTGCCGCCGCTTCCTGCGCATCGGGCTATGCACCGTGCTTGCCTTTGGCATTGCCGCAGCACTCCTGATCCCGACGATGATGGCAATGCAGACGACCTATTCCGCCACCTCCAAGGAGGTCAATCTGCTTGCGCTGAATATGGCGGACGGGGCACGGGGGGTCATCTCTGAATCTCGCGGCGTTTGGGAGACCTTGAAAACGGAGACGTTCCCGGGGGCCTTGAGCGCGCTGCGCAAAACGCTCGTGCAGCTCCTGCCGCCGCCCGATATCACGAAAATGAGCGGACAGCCGAATCTATACTGCGGCTTCTCCGTGCTGATCCTCGGAATCTATTACTTCTGCTGCCGCAAGATCAAGCTGCGGGAAAAGCTTTATAATCTGTGTTTGCTCGTGTTTTTCCTGCTCAGCTTTATCTTCCGCATTTTGGATTACGCATGGCACGGGTTCCATTTCCCCAATATGCTGCCTTACCGCTTCAGCTTCCTCTTCAGCTTTGTCCTGCTCGGCATGGCGTACCGCGCATATCAGCAAATGCGCAGCTTCAAAAAATGGTATCTCTGCCTGATTATACCGATTGCAGTGCTGTTTGCTGTGAATCTGATTGGCATGGAGGGCGTAGGAAAACTCAAATGGCTCCTGACCGGCATGGTCTTTGCCGGTATGCTCCTTTATTTCCTCCTCTATTCCCGCAAGGGAAAACGGCGCACCTTCGCAACGCTCCTTTTACTGACAATCTTTGCCTGTGAGGCGGTACTCTCCTTTGCCTGCGGCGTGAATAAGGTCGGAGTGACGACCCGCTCATCCTACCCCAAGGAGAATGCGAATGTGCAGGCACTGCTGGAATACGCCGAGGAGCAGGACAAACAGAGCGGCACGCTGTTTTCACGCACTGAGGTCACAAATACGCAATCGCTCAATGACGGCGCGCTCAACGGATACCACGGCGTGAGTATTTTTACCTCCTCCGCCAACGTCAATTTCAATCGTTTCTCCCGCGCCCTTGGACTTTCCTCGTGGCCGGGCAGCAACCGTTACGCATATTATGAAGGCACACCGTTTGCCAACATGATGCTGGGCATCCGATACCTGATTGACCGCGACGGGCAGCACCGTAACCGCTCGTATAACACGCTCCTTGCCTCAGCGGGAGAGGTCAAGCTGCTCGAAAACAACGCTTATATCGGACTCGGCTTTATGACAAATGAGGCGCTTGCCGATTTTGTGCGCAAGGAAAATGTGACGGATCCAATCGCGGAGCAGTCAGAGCTGTTCCGTCTCGCGACGGGCTTGGCGGGCGAGCTGTATACGGAAATTGACCATGACTCGCTGATTGAATCGGAGCACTGCACGCTCAACGTAAGAGATGCGCAGAGCAAGCAATTCGCCTTCAGCGCAAAGAAGGCGGAACAGGATGAACAGATCAGCATTGTCTACACCATCGCGCAGGACGGACTTTACTGCGCTACAACGACGAACAGCAAGAACGAGAGTGTGTCCGTCTATCTCAACGGCACCTACCTTTTTGCGCGGAACATTAAGGCGCGCTCCCTTTTCAGCATCGGCGACTTGCAGGCGGGCGACGAACTGAAATTTACCTATACTGCCAAAGCGGGAGACGAAGGGACGATTCGCCTGAACGTTGCGCGGATGGACAGCGACCTGTTCGACGCAGGCTCTGCCAAGCTTGCAGACGAGCCGTGGGTGCTGACGGAATTCTCCGACACCTACCTCTGCGGTACGGTGACGGCAAAACAGGATGGGCTACTCTATACCTCCGTCCCATATGAACCGGGGTGGAAAGCCTATGTGGACGGAGAGGAAGTGGCGCTTGCGGAGGGCTATGATCCCCTCAGCGAAGACGTAAAGCTGACCGATGCGGTGGTCTCCTTCCCGCTGACGGCAGGAGAGCATACAATCGAGCTGCGCTATGAAGCGCCCGGTCTGAAGGTCGGTGCGATGATTTCCGTTGTGAGCCTGTTGATTTTCGCACTGCTGCTGTTCGTAAGGAGAAAAAAATACACCCTCCTGCCGCCGCCGGAGAAGGAGCTTTGTCCGCTGCCCTGTGAAACGGAGGAGCCGGAAGAGGCTGAAGCGCCGGAAGAGGAGAATGCGTCACCGTGTGATGGCTTCCCGGAGTTGCTTGAGGAGAGGGATATGACGGCGTATCTGTTCCAAGAGGACGGCGAAGAAGACCCGTACGATGCGGATTTCCTTGAGAAGCTGGATCAGTTGCCCTATTTCCAAAATTCCGGAAAAGAAACGGAAATCACCGAAACGGAAAACCCGCCGGAAACGGACGAAAGCTGCAAAGAAGAAAAAAGCGAATGACGCATAATTGACGCATATGAGAATCCTCCGTATGATTGAAACCATACGGAGGATTCAACGTTTTGTGCTCGCAGTGAGCTTATTTTGAAAGGAATGCGTAGAGCAAAACAATTGCGCCGAGGGCGATACGGTACCAGCCGAACACGGTGAAATCGTGCTTTTTGATGTAACCGACAAGGAATTTGATGGCAAGCACCGAGACAGCGAACGCGACCGCCATGCCCAGCAGGAGAACGGCGAGCTGCGTTCCCGTAAAGGCGAAGCCGAATTTGACGATTTTCAACAGCGACGCGCCGAACATTACAGGGATGGCGAGGAAGAAGGTGTATTCCGCCGCCAAGCCCCGCGAGGCACCGAGCAAAATGCCGCCGAGGATGGTCGCGCCGGAACGGGAGGTGCCGGGGACAAGGGCGAGCACCTGAAAGATACCGATGAGCGCGGCGTCCTTCCATGTCAGCTCGGAGAGCTTGTTGATGCGCGGCGTGCGGCGTTTGTTGTATTGTTCGATGAGAATGAAGCCTACGCCGTAGAGAATCAGCATCAGCGCCACAACAACAGGCGTGTAAAGATGCGCGTCCATCCAGTCATCCAACGGCAGACCGACGATGATTGCGGGCAGGCAGGAAACGGCGATTTTGAGCCAAAGGATGATCTTATCCATGTAGCAATGGTTATCGCAAAAACGCTGAACGCCGCAGATCATGCGGTTGGAGCTTGCCTCCGCAAAGTAGGAGCGGCGGCGCCGATTTGCTTTGGTGTGGAAGGGCCAGAGCTTCTTAAAGTAGAGCACAATGACCGCGAGGATTGCGCCGAATTGGATCACGACGGTGAACATATTCATAAATTCATCCGTCAAAACGGGGTGGTTTTCCGTCTTCCAAAACGCATCCACTAAAATCATATGCCCCGTGCTGCTGATGGGAAGCCATTCCGTAATGCCCTCGACGATACCGAGAACAATGATTTTGAGCCATTCAAGTAATTGCATCGGTCAACCTCTTTTCATTTCAATCTATGTTGTCCCTTGGCAGTATAGCACATCTGTTTCCAAAAGTCAAAAGGTAGTCAGTGCTCACGAGGCACTGAGACGGTCAAAAACAATCGCTTTGTCGTTGTGAACCCCGAAGGAGTCGTGGCAATCTCGCAATCCGCACGGGAATCGCACCATGATTGACGAAACAGCCCCTGTAGGCCGGGGACATGTCCCCACCGTATGTAGGAACTACCGACTGCCTACGGATTTGTTCGTTTGTACTGTCTGCCGCTTCGCGGTCTTAGGGGACATGTCCCCGCCCTGCAAAGGTTTTCATGACGCGGCAATCTATGCAGTTTCAAGCTTGTATGCGGTCAGGAAGTATCTGCACCGTCTTATGTCTGTCACAGCCACGAAGGATGCCACACCAACGGCAAGCCGGGGCTTTTTCGATACGCTGCGTTTCTCTTGAAAATTTCCGCCAAATTGTTGCCGATTCTTGCATTCTTTCCGGGCTTCTGCTATACTAATAAAAAGTATATTGCGGAGTTTCGGCTTTTCCGCGGAAAGATAAGGAAATACAGTATGGATAAAACAAAGACCTTTCAGGAGCTTGGAGTCAGTGAGGAGATTGTGCGGGCGCTTGAAAAAAAGGGCGTAGGACTGCCCACAAAGGTGCAGGAGGAGGCAATCCCTCCGCTGCTGGCATGGAAGGATGTCATTGCCAAAGCGCCGACGGGTACGGGGAAAACCTTTGCCTTCGGCATCCCGATGATTGAACATATTGACGCAGACAGCGAGGATTTACAGGGGCTGGTGCTTGCGCCGACAAGAGAACTGGCGCTTCAGATTGGAGACGAGCTGAACGGCTTGCTGCCCTATTATAATCAGACCATCCGCGTGACGGTCCTCTACGGCGGTCAGCGCATGGAGCCGCAGATCAAGGCGCTGGCGCGGCATCCGCACATTGTTGTCGCCACCCCGGGCAGATTGACCGACCACTACAACCGGAAGAATCTGCGTTTGGACAAGATCAAGACAGTCATCCTCGACGAGGCGGATCGGATGCTCGATATGGGCTTCTTTGACGATGTGACAAAAATCCTTAACAGGATCAAAAACCGTGTCAATCTCGGCTTGTTTTCCGCGACCATCTCGCAGGAGGTCATGACCGTGAGCTGGATGTACCAGCGCGACGAGGTGGAGATCACCGTCAATCCCACGGAGGAGAGCAAGCCGGATATCGACCAGTATTCCATCACCGTTCCGCGTTTGGAGAAGGAGGAGGCCATGCTGCGCATTCTCCGCTCCGGCGCGCTCGAACGCGTGATTGTGTTCTGCAACACGAAGGTCATGTGTCAGCGCCTCAGCGACGATTTGCGCCGCGCGGGCATTCAGGCGGATTGCCTGCACGGAGATATCAAGCAGGCGACCCGCGAGAAGACGATGTCCGCCTTCCGCAAGGGAAAGCTTCCTGTCCTGATTGCAACGGACGTCGCTTCGCGAGGCATTGACGTGGATGATGTGGACGGCGTGATTAACTACGATGTCCCCGACGAGAACGAATACTATATCCACCGCATTGGCAGAACGGGGCGCGCCCGCAAGAAGGGAATCTCCTTTACCCTCATCGGCTCCTTCCCGGAGAAAGCAAAGCTGGATGAGATTGCCAAATTCTCCGGCTTTGAGATTGCTCCGATGATTTTTGACGAGTACGGCTGCCTGGTGCCCGCTCCCACGGAGGAGAAGCATCCGCCGCGTAAAAAATTCTGATGCGCCCGGTGGAGGAGGGACTTCTGCTGCTGCGCTGCAGGCTCGGGCAGGCGGTGTGCCCGCTGTCCGAAACGGAATATCGACAACTTATCGCCGTGCTGCAGCGGGCAAAAGCAGCGGGGCTGCAGGGGCAGATTACGGAGGAGCTTCTGCGCGCCTATGGTGTGGAAAGCGCTCTGCGCGAACGTGCGCTGACGTTGCTGCATCGCAGGGAGGTGCTGCAGCGTTATCTCGATTCCGCGCCGGAGATTTCCGTGCTGACGCGCCTCGGAGAGGGCTTTCCGCAGCGTTTGCGCGCGCTCGGAGGGGATTGCCCTCCCGCCCTGTTCTGCAAGGGAGAGCTTTCACTGCTGAACACTCGCTGTATCGCATTGGTCGGCTCACGCAGGCTTTACGAACGGGGGAGCGCCTTTGCCGCTCATATCGGTACGCTTGCCGCGAAAGAGAGCTTTACCCTTGTCTCCGGCGGCGCGGTCGGCGCGGACCGTATTGCGCAGGAGGCGTGCCTGCGCGCCGGCGGAAGCGTCATTTGTTTTGTCCCCGACGCGCTGGTGAGGTATCCCATACGGAAAAACCTGCTTCTGTGCAGCGATGAAGGCTATGAGCTTGCCTTTTCCTCTGCGCGCGCCCTGCGCAGGAACCTCTATATTCACGCACTCGGCGAAAAAACCTTTGTCGCGCAATGTCCGCAATGCCGCGGCGGCACATGGTCCGGTACGCGGGAAAATCTGCGGCGCGGGCTTTCCGAGGTCTACGCCCTGGGTGACAGTTCGGAGGGAATCACCGCCCTTGCAATGCTCGGCGCGGTCTTACTGGAGGAGTTTCCAATCGAACTCAACGGTCTGACACCCTTCGAGTTGTCCATTTTCAACTGAATTTTCCAAAAAACGCGAAAAATATAAAATTTCAGTTGATTTTGACAAAGACTTTCGTTATAATCTCCGTATGTCATTGTGTATCTAACTGACATATGGAGGTTATTCTTTTATGTGTGGTATCGTTGGCTACATCGGCGCGCAGCAGGCGGCGCCGATTTTACTCGAGGGGCTTTCAAAGCTCGAATACCGCGGCTATGATTCGGCAGGCATCTGCGTGTTTTCCGACACAGGCTTTCAGATTGCCAAAACACAGGGCAGACTTGCCGCCCTTTGTAAGATGACGGAGGACGGCACGACCATTGCCGGCACCCTCGGCATCGGTCATACCCGCTGGGCGACACACGGCGCGCCCTCAAACGAGAATTCTCATCCGCACCTTTCCGCAAACGGTAAGATCTGCGTGGTTCATAACGGCATCATCGAAAACTATCTGGTCTTAAAGGAATTCCTGCTTGCGCAGGGGAAGACCTTCTCCTCGGATACCGACACCGAGGTCGCGGCTAATCTGCTCGAGTACTATTACGAGCAGGAGGGAAATTTGCGAGCCGCTGCCTGCCGCACGGTGAAAGAACTGTCCGGCAGCTATGCGCTCGGCATTCTCTGCACGGACTGCCCCGATTCCATGCTCGCCATCAAAAAGGACAGCCCGCTGATCTTCGGTTTCGGCAAGGGCGAGAATTTCATTGCCTCGGATGTCCCCGCGATTCTGCGCTATACCCGTGAGGTCGTCTATCTGAACGACGGAGATATGGTCGAGTTTAACGCGAACAGCGTCAGCTTCTTTGACGCGCAGGGCAATGCTGTGGAGAAAACGCCCGAGCATATCACATGGGAGATGTCCGCAGCGGAAAAGTGCGGCTACCCGCACTTTATGATGAAGGAAATCCATGAGCAGCCGAAGGCGTTGCGTGACACCATCAGCCCGCGCATTAAGGACGGCAGAGTCGTCTTAAATGAACTGACGTTAAGCCCGGATTATCTGCGCGGTGTCCGAAGGATCTATATCGTCGCCTGCGGTTCGGCATACTATGTCGGCTGCCTCGGCAAGTATATTTTGGAAAAGACCTGCCGCATCCCCGTCGAACCGATCCTTGCGTCGGAGTTCCGCTATTCCGAGCCGGTATTGGGTGACGATACGCTGGTGATTATCATCAGCCAGTCCGGAGAGACGGCGGATACGCTCGCCGCGCTCCGCGAGGCAAACACCCTCGGCGCGCGGACGCTTGCGATTGTCAATGTGGTCGGCAGCGCCATCTCCAAGGCGGCGCACGATGTGATTTACACATGGGCAGGCCCCGAGATTGCCGTCGCCACGACAAAGGCGTATTCCACGCAGCTTGCGGTGCTGTACCTGATTGCCTTATATATGGGAGATATCCTCGGGACGCTCTCCGATGCGGAATATAACACCATGCTTGAGGCTTTGCTCCGCCTGCCCGACCGACTTTCCGAGCTCCTCACGGAGGAGAATCTTGCGAGCATCAAGGCGCTGGCGGACGAATGCAAGGATCACCATGACGTATTCTTCATCGGACGCAATTTGGACAGCGCAACCTGCTTGGAGGGCAGCCTCAAGCTGAAGGAAATTGCCTATGTTCACTCCGAGGCATATGCCGCAGGTGAGCTGAAGCACGGTCCGATCTCGCTCATTGAGAACAACACCCTTGTCATTGCGGTCGCCGGTGTTCCTGCGCTGTTTGAAAAGACAATGTCCAATGTCAAGGAGGTCAAGGCGCGCGGCGCGAAGGTTCTCGGTCTGACGACGATGAATTTTGCGGAGGAGATCAAGAAGACGGTGGACTGCTGCCTGCTGGTGCCGCAGACGCACCCGCTGCTCCAGCCGAGCTTGAACGTTGTCCCGCTGCAAATTTTCTCCTACTATGTCGCCCTTGCCCGCGGCTGCGACGTTGATAAGCCGCGCAACCTCGCAAAATCCGTCACCGTAGAATAAGAAGATACAACCCCCATTGCCTTGCGCAATGGGGGTTTTGCACGAGATTGCCATACCCGGTGTGCGCACCGGGTTCGCAATGACATGTATATAACAAGCCGCATTGCACGAGGCAATGCGGCTTTTGAAGTCTATGTATGGGGATTAGAAGATGCCCTGCTCCATCATGGCTTCGGCAACCTTCTTGAAGCCTGCGATGTTCGCGCCTGCGACGAGGTTATAGCCCAAGCCGTATTCCTCGGCTGCTTCGGCGGAGACCTTGTGGATGTTCTGCATCATCCGCTTGAGCTGGGAATCAACCTCCTCCGCCGTCCAAACCAGACGCTCGGAGTTCTGCGCCATCTCCAAAGCGGAGACACCGACACCGCCCGCGTTGACTGCCTTCGACGGGGCGACAATCATGTTCTTCTGACTCATCAGATAGTACAGTGCGTCATTTGTGGTGGGCATATTGGCGACTTCGATGTAATACTTCACGCCGTTGGCGACAATCTTCTCGGCAGATTCCATCTTGACGTCGTTCTGCATGGCAGAGGGCATGATGACATCGACCTTGACGCCCCACGGCTTTTCACCGGGGAAGAAGGGAACGCCGAACTTGTCCGCGTAGTCCTTGACCTTGTTTCTGCCGGAGTTACGCATGGTGATGAGGTATTCAATCTTCTCGTCGCTGGAGGAGACGCCCTCCTCGTCGTAGATGTAGCCGTCGGGGCCGGAGAGGGTGACGACCTTGGCACCGAGCTGCTTTGCCTTCTTGCAGATGCCCCATGTGACATTGCCGAAGCCTGCGCAGGCGATGGTCTTGCCCTTGATGTCCTCGCCCTCATGCTTGAGGACTTCTTCGAGATAGTACATTGCGCCGTAGCCGGTCGCCTCGGGACGGGTCAGGCTGCCGCCGTAGCTGAAGCCCTTGCCGGTGAGAACGCCGTTCTCCCAAACGCCCTTGAGACGGCGGTACTGCCCGAACAGATAGCCAATCTCTCTGCCGCCGACGCCCATATCGCCTGCGGGAACGTCGATGTCCGGCCCAATGTAGCGATAGAGCGCGGTCATGAAGCTCTGGCAGAAACGCATGATCTCCGCGTCGGACTTGCCGGCGGGATCAAAGTCGGAGCCGCCCTTGCCGCCGCCGATGGGCAGACCGGTCAGGCTGTTCTTAAAGATCTGCTCGAAGCCGAGGAACTTGATGATGCCGGGGTAGACGTTCGGCTGGAAGCGCAGACCGCCCTTGTACGGGCCGAGGGCGCCGTTGAACTGGCAGCGGTAGCCGATGTTGGTATGGTAGTTGCCGTTGTCGTCCATCCAGACGACGCGGAAGGTGAACATACGCTCCGGTTCGACCATGCGGTTGAGCAGGTCGGCTTTTTCATATTCGGGGTGGGCATCCATCACGGGGGAGATCGAGGAGAGGACTTCCTCTACAGTCTGCACGAATTCCGGCTCGTTGCCGTGCTTTTTCTTGACGTTCTCAATAACGCTTTGGACATAAGCATTCATGGCGAATTTATCTCCTTTTATTAAATTATGTGGCGTAATTGTGGGCGGCTGATGCCGCCCTGTAATTATTTACCGAAGTTTTCGATGATGGAGACAATCTCCGTACCGATGCGCTTCTGCGCCTCAACGGTGGCTGCACCGATGTGCGGCGTGCAGGAGACCATCGGGTGAGAATAGAGCGCATGGTTCTTCGCGGGCTCTTCCGCAAAGACATCCAAGCCTGCCGCGCGAACCTTGCCGCTTTCGAGGGCTGCCAGAAGCGCGTCCTCGTCGACATTCGTGCCGCGGGAGGTATTGATGATGACCACGCCGTCCTTCATCTTGGCGATGTTTTCGGCGCTGATCAGCTTGCCGCCGTCAACCGCAGGCGCATGGACGCTGATGAAGTCGGACTTTGCAAGCAGCTCGTCCATCTCGACATAGGGAATGCCCAACTGCTCCTCAATGCCGGGGATGTGGAAAATATCAAAGGCAATGACATCCATGCCGATGGCCTTCGCCATTTTGCCGAGTGCCTGACCGATTCTGCCGAAGCCGACAATGCCGAGGGTCTTGCCGCACAGCTCGATGCCCTTGCCGTATGCCTTCTTCTCCCACTTGTCCTCACGCATGGTGTGACCCGCGATGGAGAGGTAGCGCGCGCAGGCAAACATATGACCCATTGCCAATTCCGCGACGGACTGCGAGGAGGCGCGCGGGGTGTTCATGACCTTAATGCCGTTTTCCTCGGCATACTTGACATCGATGTTGTCTACGCCGACACCGCCGCGGATGATGAGCTTGAGCTTGCTGCCCTTGGCTTCATCAATGTGGTTGGCACGGACCTTCGTCTTGGAGCGGACAACGGCGACATCGAAGTCGCGCAGCGCAGCACCGAGCTGATCCGGCTCATAGAACTGCTCGACGACCTCGTGACCCTGAGCGGTCAGCGCGGCGATGGCGGACTTGTCCATTCCGTCGGTAACAAGAATACGCATGGTAAAATCTCCTTTATTGTAGAATTGAGGGATACGATTGTTGAAAGATAACAAATGGATGCATAGTCGGTAGTTCCTGCACCCCCGGGGACATGTCCCCAGCTTACAGATGTACCGAATAGAGTGCCTGCACGCGGGCTGCTAATAGCCGCCCCTACTATACTGTTAAATCTAAAACTTTATAAAGAAGCTTTGTCTGCGGATCGTAGGGCACGACGACT
>JBJFGB010000066.1:0-16296 GCA_051892295.1 Faecousia sp.
GTAGGGCGGTTTCGCCCTACCTTTTTGTTTGCCAATTATTATTTTACACTAAGGCCTTCACCGTGCGGTGCAGGGGGACAGTTTAAAACGAAACAGCAGCGATTGCGCGAGCTGCGCTCCTCGCAATCCACACATAGGAACGTACTATGAAAAACGAAACAGCCTCTGTAGGGCGGGGACATGTCCCCGCCGGTGCAGGAACTACCGACTGCGTACAAGCTCGTTCATGCCTTCTGTCTGCCGCTTACGCGGTCGTCGGGGACATGTCCCCGCCCTACGGGGGCTTGGGGGAGGAATCGGTCATTCGCTCAGGAGGGGGCGGAGGACGGCTTGGTTTTCGAAGCGGGTGTCGCGGGAGGCAGCGAGGAAGACAAGCTCCGCCAAGCTTTCGGTTTTGCCGTAGAGCTGCACATAACGCTCGACCTTCGAGCCGTCAACATTTGGAATATAGAGTCTGCCGGTGCAGGCATCGGCAGGGAAGTCGGCTGCCTCCGTCTCAAAGGAGATCATGAGATTACTGCCGGTGAAAAAGCTTGTCAGCTCCGAAGCGGTCTCCCGGAGAATATCCGTGCTTGTTTGATCGGAGGCGTAGACAATGCTGCTGCTCTCGGGAAAACGGAATGCGGAGAACACGACCTCGCGAACGCCGATACCGGAAAGCTCGCGGGCAATCTGCATCAGATAGGATTTGACGGTCTCATTTGCGGGATCGAGCCAATAACAGCCGTATTCATCCATCCATAATGCGCCGCTGGAAAGGGGAAGACCGCAGGACTGATTCTCTAAGGCAAAGGCGCGGTCACTGAAGGCGGGGATCACGGCAATCAGATAAAAGTCTTTATCGACCAAATATGTAAGCAGTTGGTCGATTGTTGCAATATCGACATCCGCCGTCTGGGCGCCGCCAATCGCGGTGGAATAGTAAAAATTGCCGAAAATGCTTTTCAGCTCGATCATCACGGCGCACGGCTCCTCCAGCTTTTTCACTGCGTCGAATACCGCTTCCGGGTTTTGCAGCATCGCCGTTGTGATATAGTAGCCGCCCGTCTCTGCGAGGGACTTTTGCGTGGGAACGTTCGTATCGTAGACAATCAGCGGATTTTCCACCGTGGGACGCGGTGCGGCTTCCGTGGCGGCAGCTTGCCCGCTGTCGGTGGACAGACGCAGATGTGCGCCGTCGCGGTCGTAGACAATATACGGCTCATAATAGAGGAGCAGCACGAGGCTCAGAACCAGCAGCGCCGCAAGCAGAATCAGCACAACGCGCAGGAGCTTTTTCAGCAGCAGCTTATTGCGGTAGGGAATGCGCAGCATACTCTGCACTCCTTTCAAGAATTATTTTGCCAGCAGGCAGCACCATTGATCGACCTGCTCCCGGCGAAGGATTGTTAAGCCTGCCTGCTCGATGGCTTGGCGCACCTCTGCCTCCCTTGCATCGAGAATGCCGGAGCAGAGGAACACACCGTTCGGCTTGAGCAAGCGCGGAACGACGGGAACAAGCGAGACAATCACGCCCGCGACAATGTTTGCGCAGACAATATCATAGCCGTCGATGCAGAGCGACTCCATCAGCGCGGTGTCCTTTAAGACATTGCCCGTGCAGGCACGAAAACGGTCAGCGCCGAAGCCGTTTCGGGCGGCATTCTCGCGGGCAATATGCTCTGCGGCAGGATCGACATCCACGCCGACAGCGCTTGCCGCGCCCAAGCGCAGCGCGCAGATGGAAAGAATGCCGCTGCCGCTGCCTAAATCGGCAACGCGTTCCCCGCCCTTGACCAGCGTTTCCAGCGCGTGCATACACATTTGGGTCGAGGCGTGCTCACCCGTGCCGAAGGTCAGCCCGAGGTCAAGATAGATGGGAAGGCGGCCGCCGAGATCGTCCACGGTCATCCACTGCGGCACGACCAAAAGACGCTCCCCGACGGGCAAAGGACGATAATTCTTTTTCCAAGAGTTCTCCCAATCCTCCTGCGGCACATTTTCCAGCGCGATGGTGAGCGCGCCGAAATCGCAGGCGGGATAACGGGCAGGCAGCTCCTGCAAAAGCGCCCGGAGCGCGGCAAGCTCCTCCTGCGCGGTGTCTTCGGAAAGATAGAGCCGCACTTGGGAGCGATTCTGCATCTTCTTTGCCAGCGCCTCGTCCACATAGTCCCAATAGTCCTTCGATTCTTCCAAAAAATCCGCAAACTCCTCGCAGTCGTCGATTACAAGGCTGTCAAAGCCTGCGTCGGTCAGCTCTGCGCACAGCAGCTCGATTCCTGCCGAGGCGGTGCGGACGGTTACTTCAATCCATTGCATTGTGAAAAAGTCTCCTGTCCTTGTTTGCCTCTATTCTACAGGATTCCGCAGAGAATAACAAGCAGAAATTTATTGCCTCTTTTATTTTTCAAAAAATAGTGTATAATGGAAGAAATGAAAGGATGAAGACAATGATGAATCAAATCGAGCTTGCGCCCGGCGTATGCCTGCGCGCGATGCAGACGGATAAATTCAAAACGGCATGCTTCAGCGTGAATTTTCTGCGCCAACATACAGCGCAGACGGCGGCTTTGGACGCACTGTTGCCGAGTGTTTTGCTGCGCGCCACGGAAAAATACCCGGATATCCGCAGCATATCTGTACATTTGGACGAGCTGTACGGCGCGACCTTCGGCACATTGGTGCGGCGCAAGGGCGAGGTCAAGCTGCTCGGCTTTTACGCCGATTTTATCGAGGATGCGTTTTTGCCGAACAACGAGAGCGTTTTCGCGCCGATGACGGAGTTCCTGCACGAGGTGCTTTACCATCCGCTGACGGAAAACGGTGTGTTTTGCGCAAGCTGCGTCGCGGGAGAAAAGCAAAATCTAATCAACGCCATTGAGGCGAACATGAACGATAAGCGGAGCTATGCCGCAGCCAAACTGCTGCAAACGATGTGCGCCGAGGAGGCATACGGCGTGCCGCGTCTCGGTACGGCGGAGGAAGTGCGCACCATCACGCCGGAAGCCCTTTGGGCGCACTATCAGACGGTATTAGCAACCTCCCGCGTTGAGCTCTTTTACTCCGGCAGACGTACGGCGCAGGAGGCTGCGGAGCTGTTTGCGCCGGTGTTTCAAGGAAGAGAGAAGACAGCTTTTGCACCCTACGGCACGCAGGTCGTGCGCAGCGCGAAGGCGGTTCGCGAGTGCGCCGAGACGATGGACATCACGCAGGGAAAGCTTGTCATGGGCTTGCGCACGGGCATTACCGTGGCGGATCCTGACTATCCCGCGCTGCTGCTGCTCAATACGGTTCTCGGCGCGGGAATGACAAGCAAGCTGTTTGTCAATGTGCGGGAGAAGCTGTCGCTGTGTTATTATGCCGGTTCAAGCATTGAAAAATTCAAGGGCGTGATGCTGATCTCCTCGGGCATCGCTTTTGAAAACTATGAGACGGCGAAGCAGGCAATTCTGCATGAGCTGGAGGACTGCAAAAACGGCGTGATCTCCGCGGAGGAGCTGGAGTCCGCTCGCAGGCAGATGCGCTCGGCGCTTCTTGCGGCAATGGACGCGCCCGCCCAGATGGATGAGTTCTATTGCGGTTTGGCGGTCTGTCCGGGGGATGACTACCCCGTGCTTTTGGAAAAAATCGAGCGCCTTGGCGTGGACGATCTGCGGCGTGCGGCGGAAAAGCTCACGCTCGATACGATCTATTTCTTGAAGGGAGAACAGGCATGAGATACTTGGACTACCCGAAGATCGGCGAGGGCTATTATGAAGAACGCCTGCCCGACGGACTGCTTGTCCGTGTCGTAAAAAAGCGCGGTTTTGCGCGGAAATATGCCTTCCTCGCGGTCGATTTCGGCTCCATTGACACAAAATTTACGCTGGATGGGGAAGAAAAACGCGTGCCGGACGGCATTGCGCACTATTTGGAGCATAAGATGTTTGACCTGCCCGGGGAGAACGCAATGGATCTCTTCGCGGCATGCGGCGGCAGTCCGAACGCTTTTACGAGCTATGCCATGACCGCTTATTATTTTTCCTGCACGGAGCAGTTCGCGGAGAATCTGCGCATCCTCCTGCGCATGGTTCATACGCCGTATTTTACGGACGAAAGCGTGGAAAAGGAGCGCGGCATCATTGCGCAGGAGATCCGCATGTATGAAGACAGCCCGGAGTCGCGGGTCGGGGAGGAACTGTTCGGTGCGCTCTTTGCCGAGCATCCCGTTCGTGTGCCGATTGCGGGCACGGTTGAGAGCATTGAGGAAATCACTGCCGAGATGCTCTATGACTGCCACCGCGCGTTTTACTGCCCGGCAAACATGGTTTTGTGCGTTGTAGGCGATGTGGATGCGGAGGAGGTTTGCGCTATCGCCGGAGAGGTATCGCAGACAGGACGCTTATCTCTGCCGCTGCGGGATTACGGCGCGAAGGAGGTCATGACGCCGCTCCGCTCGAGCGTGGAACGCCGCATGGAGGTCTCCATGCCGACCTTTTCCGTCGGGTTCAAGTGCCCGCCGCCTGAAAAGGGATTGGAGACAATGCGTCGGGAAATCATCGGTGATCTGGCTGCGGAGATTCTGATTGGCGAGTCCTCGCCCCTTTACCAAAGGCTATATGAGGACGGTTTGATTGACGCTGACTTTTCCGCAGGCTATGAGAGCGTGAAGGATGCGTGCCTGTTCTCCGCAGGCGGCGACAGCAAGAACCCGGAGGCGGTGCTTGCGGCGCTGCTGGACGAGGCGGAACGCGTCGAGCGGGAGGGCTTTGACCCCGCGCTGTTTGAACGGCTGAAAAAATCCGCCCTCGGCAGACGCACCAGAGACCTTGACAGTTTTGAAAGTATCTGTTATCGTATTTGTGCATACCACTTTGAAGGTGCGGACTATTTCCGCTTCCCCGAGGCATATGCATCCGTAACGCCCGAGGATGTGAAAACCTTCCTGCGCGAGACGGTGCGTCCGGAGCGCGCGGCAATGTCGGTTGTCCGCCCGAAAGAATAGGAGGATATGGAATGCTGCAATTAGATACCTCGCCGATCAGCTTCCCGGGGCTTGGCATTGAGGTCAACCCGAGCGAAGGGTTTTTCATCGGCAATTTTGAGATCAAATGGTACGCCGTAATCATTGCCTGCGGCATGCTGCTGGCGGTAATTTATGCCATGCGGCGCTGCAAGGAATTCGGCTTGACGCATGACGATATTTATAATATCGTCTTGATTGGGATTCCAAGCGCCATCATCGGCGCGCGTGCCTACTATGTCATCTTTGAATGGGAGAACTATTTTGGCGCGGGTATTCCGTGGTATAAATGTCTGATGATCCGTGACGGCGGACTTGCCATTTACGGCGGCGTAATCGGTGCCGTCGTGTCAGCGATGATTTACTGCCTGACAAGCAAACGGCGTCGGGCAAAGCTCCTGCCCTATTTGGACATCGCGGGCTTGGGGCTTTTAATCGGGCAAGCCGTAGGGCGCTGGGGCAACTTTTTCAACCGCGAGGCGCACGGCAGCGAAACGGAGAGCTTCCTGCGCATGGGGCTGATCGAGGGCGGCAGGCAGATTTATGTACATCCGACCTTCCTGTATGAGTCCGTCTGGAATCTCATCGGCTTGCTCCTGCTGCATTTTCTGTCAAAAAAGCGCAAGTTTGACGGACAGGTGTTTTTGTACTACCTTGCGTGGTATGGGCTTGGCAGAGCCTTTATTGAGGGGCTGCGCACCGACAGTCTGTATATCGGCAGCTTCCGCGTCAGCCAGCTTTTGGCGGCGGTGACTTGCTTCGTATCCGTCGGTATCTTGCTCTATATGCTTGCGTTCAAGCGCCCCGACCCGAAAGCTATGTTGGTAAACCGTGCTGCTGCCTCCGCGCAGGAGACGGCAGAAGAAGACACATCGGAGGAATAAGGAGGTATCCCCTATGGCAACCATTGACAATTTGAAGGACAAGGCGAACGATGCCGCGCAGACTGCCGCAAAGGCTGCAAAATATGTCGCGCTGGTCTCCAAAAAGCGTCTTGCGATTCTGAACGAGCAGGAGAAGATTCGCCGCAACTACACAAAGCTCGGCAAGGTCTATTATAAGGACTATGTGACCGATGAAGAGCCGGACGACGCGGAGTATCAGCCGCTGTGCGAGAGCATTTCCGATTCCTTCCGCCGCATCAATGCGCTGCGCGAGGAGATCGCGGCGGCGAAGGCGGAGTACTGCGGGGAAAAGGCGGAGGCGAACGCCCAACCGGAGGAAGAGGAGGAATTTGATATCATTCCCCTGGAAGCGCCCGAGACTGCGGAACCGGAAGAATAACCTATTACGATCATTGCCTGCCGCGCTGCGCGGCAGGCAATTGTTTATGATTGGAGTGTATCAGTCGAGCTGCGCGGCTTGATACAAAAGACAGGCGGCTTCAATGCGGGTCAGAGGTTCCTCCGGGGCGGAGAGCGAAATGCCCGCGTCGGAGAGCGCCTGAATTGCGGCTGCCGACCATGCGCCTTCGGACGGGCGGAATGCGGCGGCGGAGACGGGCAGCTTCAGCATATTTTGCAGGATCACGGCAGCCTCTCTGCCCGTAATCGCGTCATTCGGGCGGAAGACCGCGCCTGCTTCGCCCGGCTCACCGCTGATAATACCGCGGCGCATGGCGGAGGCGAGGTAGGGCTGCACCCATGCCGGGGAGTCCTCAGCGTCCGCAAAGCCGGAGACGGTGAGTTCGGCGTTTACGGGAATGTCTTCCAATTTCATCGCCATCACAAGGAATTCCGCGCGGCTGACGGTCTCTTGCGGGCAGAAGCAGAGTGTGCCTGCAATGCTCCTGCCGCTGCTCAAGCCCTCGTTGCAGAGCCATACGGCTTCATATTGGTCGTGGTTGCCCTCCATGTCGGCAAAGGTCATGCTCTGGGACGGCTTGAGAATCTTGATCTTTACGGTGGCGGGCTTAGAGACATTGCCTGCGTCGTCCGTGACGGTGAAGGTAAAGCTGTCCTCGCCGACTTTATTTTTGTCGGGTGTGTAGACATATGAGCCGTCCGTATTGAGTGTCAGGGTGCCGCGCTTGGGCTTTTCAACGAGTTGGAAGGTCAGCGGCGATTCTTCGGGGTCGGAGCCGCTCAGTTTCCCGTCGTTGGCGATATTTTTGTAAGTCTCAAATTCGCCTCCGATGGCTTTGGGTGTCTCGTTCTTTCCGGACTGGATGCGGATGGTAACCGCTGCGGGGTCGCCGAGCGCCGTGCCGCAGATGGGCTGGTAGGACAGCTCTGCGTTGCAGCTCTCCTCGCAAGCGGGGACAAGACGCAGCTTTTCCAGTACCTCCGCAGGCAGAATGTCGCCTGCGCGAATCTCACGGTTTCCGAGCTTGATAACGGCAACCGCTTTCTCAGGCACTGCGGTGACAAAGATGCCGCTGATTTCGGAAAAGGCGTCCGAGGTGAAATCCGCCTCACGAAAGCAGTAATCCGCGTTGTAGAGCGTCTCGCCGTCTGCTGCCGAGGCAAAGGGGCACAGCGCAAATGCGCAAACAGCGATAAGGGCGGCGATGCGGGTGATGGTTTTCATTTTGAATCCCTCCTATGATTTGCTTCGGGAATAGGATGAACCGTATTTTTCAAACTATGCAAAAAAATTCCGCTGTCTGAGACAGCGGAATCGGATTAGTAGGGGCGGATATAGTGCGCGCGGATGTCTCGGGCGGGACGCATCTTGATGCCGGAGACGATGCCCATTGCCATGAACGAGGTTAAGATTGAGCTGCCGCCGTAGCTGATAAAGGGCAGCGCAAGACCGATGACGGGCAGAAGACCCAAGCACATGCCAACATTGATCAAAATCTGGAACAGCAGCATCGAGGCGATGCCGATGCAGATCAGCCGATTCATATAATCGGGTGACTTCATGCCGACATAGACGATGCGAATGACAATGGCAAGCAGCAAAAGCAGGAGAATCAGGCACCCGACCATGCCGAGCTGTTCGCCGATGGAGGAAAAGATAGAGTCCGTATGCTGCGCCGGCAAAGCACCGCTGGAGGTCATGCTGCCGTGAAACAGCCCCTGACCGGAAAGACCGCCGTTGCGCAGCGCCTTTAAATTCTGATTTGTCTGCCAAAGCACGTCCAGACCGTCCGGGTCGATGGAGGGGTCAAAGAGCACAAGAATACGGTTTTTTTGATCCTGACGCAAAACGGTCTGCCAAAGCGTCGGCGCTGCGACGGCAAATAAGCCTGCACCGCCGAGGAACCACCAGCCGCTCACACCGCCGACGTATGCCATTGCGAAGAAGATGAACACGAAAATCAGCGCGACGCCCGTATCTCTGGAAATCAGAATGATCAGTGCGACAATAAAAAGCATATGTGCCGTAATCTGCGATACGGAGCGCAGAGAGGAAATTCGCGTCTGATTGACACTCATGGTTTTGGCAAGAATGATAATGTATGTGATCTTGCAGACCTCGGCGGGCTGAATATTAAACGGCAGGAAGGGGAAGGAGAGCCAGCTCTTGTTGCCGGAGGTGCCCTCAACGCCCCAGATAAGAAGCATCCCGATAAAGACGATATTAAAGAGAAAAAGAAGCGTTCTCTGCCCCGCGAGGATATCAATGTCAAAGGCGGTCAGCGCAAGATAGATCAGAATGCCTGCAAGCAGAGCGCCGGTCTGAACGGCAATATAGCGCGAGCTGCCCTGCCACTGCGTCGCTGCATAGATCATCACAATGCCAAAGAGCGAAGCGGCAACACAAAGGCTCAAAAGAATCATATCGCCCTTCTTAAAGATTTCAATCAGCCTGCTCGTGAATTTTTTCATGCGCACACCTCCTTCCGCGTTATTTTATCATTAAACCGCGAATCTGTAAACAGGAAAAGTTGTTTTTGCAAAAAATGCGGTTATGTGGTAGAATATCCGAAAAGGAAGTGACGTGAATGCAATTTATCACCAAAAGCCCTGAAGAAACCGAGCGCTTAGGCGAACAACTTGGAAAAACGCTGCGCGGCGGCGAGGTCATCGCCTATCTCGGCGACCTCGGCGCGGGAAAAACCGCGTTTACAAGAGGGCTTGCGCGCGGCTTGGGGATTTCCATGCGGGTCACCAGCCCGACCTATACCATCGTCAACGAATATACGGGCGGCAGACTTCCGCTGTTCCATTTTGACATGTACCGCCTCGGCTCGAGCGACGAGCTGTTTGATATCGGCTGGGAGGACTACCTTTTGCGCGGCGGTGTATGCGCCGTGGAGTGGAGCGAGAATGTCCGCGACGCAATGGAGGACGCCATTACCGTTTCCATTGAAAAAACGGAGGATGAAACCAGACGAATCACGATTGAAGGGAGGAAGAACAATGCGAATCTTAGCCTTTGAGACCTCCGCGAAAGCGGCGTCGGTCGCGATCTTGGAGGAGGACAAGCTTCTCGGAGAGAGCTACTTAAACTGCGGTCAAACCCACAGCCGCACGCTGATGAAGCTGGCGGAGGACTTGCTTGCCGTCTGCGAACTGACCGCGAAGGACATCACCGCCGTTGCCTGCGCAGCGGGCCCCGGCAGCTTTACGGGAGTGCGCATCGGTACGGCGGCGGCAAAGGGCTTTGCATGGGGGCGCGAGCTTCCCTGTGTCGGCGTTTCAACGCTGGAAGCCATGGCGCAGCAGGCACGGCTGTTTGAGGGCATTGTGTGCTGCGCGATGGATGCCAGACGGGAGCAGGTCTATAACGCGCTGTTCTCCTGCGAGGGCGGAAACCTGACGCGGCTGACGGAGGATCGGGCGATTTCGCTCGAGGAATTGGCGCAGGCGCTGAAAAATGAAAAAAAGCCGAAAATAATGGTTGGCGACGGGGCACACTTGTGCTATAATACCATCGGTAAGGATTTATCCGGCTGCATTCTTGCGCCGGAGCATATCGTGATGCAGCGCGCCTCGGGCGTGGCGCTGGCAGCGCGTCAGCTGCTTCTGTCGGGAGCGGACTTTGACGGCGCGGCGCTCGTTCCGAATTACCTGCGGCTTTCGCAGGCGGAGCGCGAGCGCAACGAGCGGCTGCAAAAGAGCAAAGGAGAAGCATAATGGGAAAAGTTCAGGTTTTGGAGCATCCGCTGCTCCAGCACAAGCTGTCGATCCTTCGCGACAAGAACACGGGCGTGAAAGAGTTCCGTGAGATTGTCGGAGAGATCGCCGCGCTGATGTGCTATGAGGCAACGCGCAACCTCCCCACGCAGGAAGTTGAGATTGAGACCCCGGTCGCAACGGCGAAGGTTCGTGTGCTTGCGGGCAAAAAGCTGGCGATCGTGCCGATTCTCCGCGCCGGATTGGGCATGGTCGATAACATGATCTCGCTGATCCCTTCGGCAAAAGTCGGGCATATCGGTCTGTTCCGTGACCCCGAAACGCATGAGCCCGTCAAATATTACTGCAAAATGCCGCCGGATATCTCCGAACGGCAGGTGTTCATCGTTGACCCGATGCTGGCAACGGGCGGCAGCGCCATTGCGGCAATTGATGTTTTGAAGAACGAATACGGCTGCAAGTCTATTACGCTGATGAACATTATCGCCGCGCCCGAGGGCATTGAAACCGTGTCCGAAGCCCATCCCGATATTGACATCATCGTCACAGCGGTGGACGAGAAGCTGAATGAAAACGCCTATATCGTCCCCGGCTTAGGCGACTGCGGCGACCGCATTTTCGGCACAAAATAAACCAAAACAAAAATCCGAGCAGACCGTTTGACAAGTCTGCTCGGATTCTTTTTCCACAAAAGCATAGAGAAAAAGATTGCTCTTTGTAGGGCGGGGACATGTCCCCGCCGGTGCAGGAACCACCAACTGCGTACAAACCCGTTCATCTGTACCGTCTGCCGCTTCGCGGACGGCGGGGAAATGCCCCATACCTACGATGGTTGATTGAAATTCGATTGTTATTTCCCGCTGATCTCGCCTGCTTTTTTTAGGGAGAGCTTCGTAACGGCAGGCCCGAACAGCTCGTAGATGAGTGTTCCGCAGAGAATGACCGCGCGAATCTGCGGCGCGTGCTCCGGGACGACCTCACCGGCGGCCAAGGAAAGACCGATGGCGACACCCGCTTGCGGGAGCAGGCACGGACCGAGGAACTTGCGCACGGTCTTATCACATTTGCAGACGATACCGCCCAGCCCCGCGCCGAAGATCTTGCCGACCACGCGCAGAACGATGTAAATGATGCCAATCACGCCGACCGTCGGCAGCACGGAGAGCTTCAGATCCGCGCCCGAGGCGACAAAGAAAAGCATAAAGATTGGCGGCGTCACGCTGTCGCAGATATCCATCAGTTTATCAATATCCGAGGAGAAGTTGGCAAGCACCGCGCCCATCGCCATGCACAAAAGCAAATTTGACAAACCGAGCCATTGAGAAATGCCCAAACCGACGAAGATAAATCCGACGATCAAGGAAAGACGGTTGCCTGCTTTTTTGAAAAATCGGAGCGGAATCAGGAAAATAAAGCCGAGTGCCGCGCCGACCACGAGAGCGCCGCCGATCTCCTTCAGCGGAGAGAGCAGGGAAGCGCCGAAGGAGGAAGAAGTACCCGCAATCGCCTGGGCGACTGCAACGGCGAGAGAGAACAGAATCAGCGCCGTTGCGTCGTCGATGGCGACAACGGAGAGCAGTGATTCCGTGACGGGGCCCTTCGCGCGGTACTGCTTGATGACCATGATGGTAGCGGCAGGAGCCGTTGCGGCGGCAATCGCGCCGAGAACCAGCGAGAAGGACACGCTCTGCCCGGAGACAATCAGCCCGAGCACCACGAACAGCACCGCAAACAGTGATTCAAAGCAGGCAATCACAATCGGCGCGGTTCCGACGCGCTTAAAATAAGAGAGCTTGAATTCATTACCAATGGAAAAGGCGATAAAGCCGAGGGCAACATCCGAGATGATGCCGATTGCGTCGAGAAAACCGTCGGAGAGCAGACCGAGTACACTCGGCCCAATCAAGAGTCCCGCGACCAGATAGCCGGTCACATTCGGCAGGCGGATGTGCTTCGCCATGCGTCCGCAGAACATCCCGGCGAAGATCATAATTGCAAGATCGGTTAAGGTATTGAGCATCATAGTGTCTGTGCCATCCCCTCTACGCGGTCAATCGGTACGGTAAAGAGAATGCCCGTGTCCGGCTTGTCAAGTCCCCCTGTGACCTTGTTGACGATGCCGGAGACGGTGTCTACCTTATCATCGGGTACGACCATAAAAATCGTCTTGTTTTCCTTATGCGCCGGATTCATCAAAAGCCGCAGTGAGCCGAGAAAACGCAGCTCGTCATGCTCTCCCAGCTCCTGCGCCATGCCTCTGCTGTCGAGGATGGTCGCGCCGGGAATGTGATTTTTGCCGAATGAGGTCAGCAGCTTGTCAAGACATTCGACCTTGTTCAGAACGATTACCAAAAGCTTCATCGAAAAAACCTCCCATTCTTTTTTGCGCACCTATCTTATCACCGCAGGGCGCAAAAAACAACGGCAAATTCGACGAATTCTGAGAAAAAAGCGGCTTAATTTTCGCCGAACAGCTCGAATATCGTCCGTTCGGTCAGTTCGTCGACCGCGTCGAAATCCACAAAGGGGTGACACAGCTGCTCAATGCGGTCATGCATACGCTTTGCCTCCCGCAGATGTGCAACCGATTGATATAAAAGCGAGGAGATCGTTTTGACATAAAATTCCAGCTCACGGCGTGCGGACGGCGGCAGCGTGGAGTCAAGGTCAATGCGGCAGAAGCTCGGCCCGTCATAGGGGAAGTCGCGCGTTTCGCTGATGAAAGCCGTGTTTGCCGTCGGAATCAGCAGATGTGTCGGCGCGCCGTCGGGCACAAGGGGAGAGTAGCAGACAATGCATTCATGCCCATATGCCTGCGCCGTTTCAAGCAGACGGGCAAGCAGGCGCGGCGCAAGGAAGTAATTGTCCCGCAAAACGTATACCCGCTCACACAAGGCTGCCGGTGTCTGCGTGCAGTAGCGCAGCCCCTTCGGCGTGACTGCGGTCAGAAAGCGTTTGATTGTGCGCGGCTCTCTTCCGACAGGCTTAATCGCCGAAAGCGCAAAGCACTCCGCCAGCGCGCCCGTCTCCTCGTTGTACGCCCTTGCCTCCGTGACGGCGCGGATGCCGCCTATGAGCTTGTCGGCAGCGGCAAGGCAGGCGGTCACATGGGGATACTGCGCTGCGTTGGCTTTCTGCGCGGCGCGAATCTCCGCTTCATTCGGTGCCATCGCCTCGCGGTCATAGAATTCGCCGAAGTTGATATAATTCATCGTCCCGCCGCAGAGACTCGGCTCCAGCACATGGGGCGCTGTGCCGTCCACAAAGCCAATGTTCAATTCCGGCAACACCACACCGTCGAGCGAATCCGGGTCGGAGGAACAGAGAATATAAGAAGCAGCCAAACCACGCGCCTGCGCGGCTTTGCCGATGCTGCGCATAAAAGTCGATTTCCCGCAGCCGGAGCCGCCCTTCATCACATTGAGCTGCAGCCCTTCGTGCAGCAGAGAATCATAATGCGAGGTAAACCCCTGCGGCGAACATGCGCCGAGATAAAAAACAGATTCCATACATCAGCCTCCTTCTCTATGTTTTATGCACACATGGAAAGAAATGTGCGCCTTGCACAAAGAAACCTTCTTGCGTATAGACTGTATCAGCAAGCGTCCGCAGTTTGGCGCTTGGACGAAGGAGGGTTTCGTATGGAAACGACGATGAACCGGCTTCGCGAGGGGCAGAGCGCCCTGGTTACCTCGCTGGGGCTGACGGGGGAGCTGCGCAGGCGGTTGCTGGATTTCGGCTTGATCGAGGGGACGCAGGTGCGCTGCCTGCGCATCAGTCCGGCGGGAAGCCCGATGCTTTACCGCGTTCGCGGCACGCTCTTAGCGCTGCGGACGGCAGACAGCGGCCGCATCTGTGTGGAGGCGGACGAATGTGTCTGATCGCCCTTGCGGGCAACCCGAATGTCGGGAAAAGTACATTATTTAACGCCCTGACGGGGCTGGATCAGCATACGGGAAATTGGTGCGGCAAGACCGTTGAGCTGGCGCAGGGGCGGTATCAATATAAGGGAAGGGAATACCAAATTGTAGATTTGCCGGGGGCGTATTCGCTCGTCAGCCGTTCGCCCGAGGAGAAGGTCGCGGAGGAGTTTTTGCGCGAGGGCGGCGCGGATTGCACAGTGGTCGTCTGCGACGCGACCTGCTTGGAACGAAGCCTAATCCTTGCGCTGCAGGTCTTAACGCTGCAGCCCCGCGCGGTCGTGTGCGTCAATTTAATGGATGAGGCGCGGCGGGCGGGGGTCACGGTGGATATCCGCGCCTTGGAGCGCCTGCTCGGTGTACCTGTGGCGGCAACCAGCGCCGACAGCGGCGAGGGACTGGATTGGCTTATGGAAAAGGTGCGCGGTGTATGCGACGGTTTTCATGCGCCTGCACGGAGAGACGAGGTATGGGAGGCGTCGGACGACGCGGCAAGGCGGTTTGTCCTGCGCGCCCAGGAGATTGCTGGAAAGTGTGTGACCATCGAAAAACCGTCCGCGCCTACCTTGACGGAACGGTTGGATACGGTATTTCTGCACCGTATTTGGGGCTATGTTGTGCTGCTGCTTCTGCTTTTGGGTGTGTTTTGGTTGACGATTGAGGGGGCGAACTATCCGTCACAGGGCTTGCAGTGGTGTTTTGACCGCTTGGGGGAGCTGCTGCACAAGGGCGCGGCGTATCTCCATATGCCGCAGAAGCTGCGCGGCGCGCTGCTGGACGGTGTCTATGCGACGGCGGCGCGGGTCGTTGCGGTCATGCTGCCGCCGATGGCAATCTTTTTCCCGCTGTTTACGCTGCTGGAGGATTTCGGCTATCTGCCGCGGGCGGCGTTCCTGCTTGACGAACGCTTCCGGCGGTCGGGCGCCTGCGGAAAGCAATGCCTGACCTTGTGCATGGGTCTCGGCTGCAATGCGGCGGGGGTGACGGGCTGCCGTATTATTGACTCGCCGCGCGAACGCATAATCGCTGTTGTAACGAATGCCTTCGTGCCCTGCAACGGGCGCTTTCCCGCATTGATTTTTCTGCTCAGCCTGAGCTTTTCCGCAGGCTCGTCTCTGCTGGGCGCGGGGCTTTTAACGCTTTGCCTGCTGCTTTCCGTCTTTATGACCCTTGCGGCAGCGAAGCTTTTGAGCAAAACGGCGCTGAAGGGGGAACCGTCCTCCTTTGTGATGGAGCTGCCGCCTTACCGCCGCCCGCGGGTGGGGCAGGTGCTTGTGCGTTCCATAAGAGATCGAACCGTGTTCGTGCTGGGCAGAGCAGTTGCGGTTGCTGCGCCTGCGGGATTGGTGATTTGGCTGCTTGCCAATTTGTCCGTTGGAGAGACGACGCTTTTGCAGTGGCTGGCATCTGCGTTAAACACGCCTGCACAGGTGATCGGCTTAAACGGCGCAATTTTGCTCGCGTTTCTTTTGGGCAGTCCCGCCAACGAGCTGGTGCTGCCAATCCTTATCATTATCCTCACGACGGGAACCTCACTCGGCGGCGAAACAAGCGCGCAGATGGCAGAACTCCTGATGGAACACGGCTGGACATGGCAGCTTTCGGCGTGTACGATTGTGTTTTTCCTCTTCCATTGGCCCTGCACGACGACCTTGCTCACCATTCACAAGGAGACGCGCAGCGCAAAATGGACGGCACTGGCAGCGATTCTTCCAACAGCATTCGGCATTGCTCTATGCGCCCTGATTTCTGCTGTATCTCGCTTGGCTTCGTGAGAAACACAACCGGTCAATATAGAGCCGATGGAATGATACCTCTCGCGGGGTTGAAGCTTGGCAGAAAAGAGATAAAAATTTGCAGCCGGTGCTATTCTGCGCCGGCTGCATTGCTATGGGGTTATGGGGGTACGAGTCATTGCACTATGCGATTGAACCGCTGTGTACCGAACGGTACGAACGGCAGTGTGAGAGGTGGGGTCTAACCGCCCCTCCTACTCCGGTTGATTCACTGATGCAGGGCTGAACCTACAAAGAGGGAAACACTTTTTCCTGCACCGCTGATCCGTTCAGAGGTTCCGTATCCATTATTTTACAAATACAGCATACGCAGCATTGTAGTAGTTCAGCAAGGCATTTGCGCAGCTTGCATAGGTGCCGGACTGCATCGTGCCGACCATCGCTTCAATGCTCATTGTCCAACTGTCACTGATCGGAGCGTTCGTGGTCTTGTCCTTTACCGTGAAGGTAACCGCTGTCTGTGCATCGCAAGCAGTCAGGCTGCGGAACTCCGCAACAGGATACGTTGCAGTGCCAACGACCATTAAGGTGAACTCGAGCTGCTCGGTGTGAACGACACCCTTGTAGTCCGT
>JBJFGB010000067.1:0-16123 GCA_051892295.1 Faecousia sp.
CCAGCCCCCTCGTCAGAGGGGGCCTGGGATGTGTGCATAACCGCATCTGCGGTGGCGGGCTCTTCATGCAAGCGAAAGAAAAGCCGATTAGCCTATAGGCTCAGTCGAGGGCATGCCCCAAGGGGGCTGGTGCATACCACCGGCCGTGTGGTTATGATTAACAAAAAAACAACCCCCATGGGGGCTTGCGGCAGAAAAATTCACCTGTATAATGAAGCTATCTTAGGAAAGTGAGACTGCTATTATGAAAAAAGTGCTATCCATGTTACTTGCCTTTACGCTCCTGCTGGCGGTGTTCGTTCCCGCCGCAAGCGCTGCGGGCGACTATGCAGGCAAGACTGTCCTGCTCTACACCGGCAATCTGCGCGGCGACATTGATGTTTACGCCCAGATCGCTGCCGTGAAGGCTGAGTACGAGGCCAAGGACGCGAACGTCGTTCTTGTGGACGCGGGCAACTACCTGCAAGGCTCCGCCTACGCCAATGCCACCCGCGGCAAGGCGGTCACTGATCTGATGACCATGGTGGGCTACGACGTTGCTGCCATGGGCAAATACGATTTTGTCTACGGCGACGCGACCACGGGCTACATCTACCACGGCAACTACTACAAGTATTACACCCAGGCCGAGCTGGTCGACGGCGCGGAGGAGCTGACCTACCGTCAGAACGCCCCCTGGGCCTCTGAGGCGGTCATGGCGACCCGTCCGGAGATCATGCCCGCTGGCTTCTATGCCGTCTCGTCCAACCTCACTGCCAGCGTGGAAAACAGCGGCTACTACAGCTTCGATCCCTATTTCGTCGTCCCGGTCACCGACCTGAATGTCGGCGTTGTCGCCATCACCGATCCCACCACCGCAGACTTCCTGCAGGACGGCTTCCTGGACGGCTACACCTTCACCGAGGAAACGCCCGAAAAGCCCTACGGCAGTGATATCGTCGTTGCGCTGGTCAACGGCGGCACGGCCTGCGAGGCGGACATCGTCATCGACGCCACGGCTGGCACGCCCATCGTCGGCGCCTACGTCATCGACAACGAGACCAAGGCGATCACCGAGGAAGAGGTCAAGCTGGACATAGTGGATCCCACCGTCGCCGCAGCCGTCGCGGCTGTGAAGGCGGAGGCCGTTACGGTCATCGGCAAGAGCGAGGTCACGCTGGACGGCTCCGACCGCGCAGGCTGGAACGGCGAGACGAACCTCGGCGACCTGACCGCAGATGCCCTCAAGTGGTACGCGGAAAACAAATTTGAAGGCTTTGCAAAGGATGCTCCCGTTGTTGCCATTCAGAACGGCGGCAACTGCGACAACTACCTCTATGACGGCGCCATTACCGATGTAGATCTGCTCCGCGCCCTGCCCTTCTCCCCGATGGGGGTCGGCATCCTGTATCTGACGGGCGAGCAGCTCTTGGAGGCGGTCGAGGCTTCCACGCAGTGCGAGGACTGCCCCGCGTGGGCGCAGGTGTCCGGCATGGAGTATACCGTCGCAGCCTACAAGGAATTTCAGGCAGGCGCGGAATACGGCGACTTCTTCGAGGTTGAAACCGTGAACCGCGTGACAATCACCTCCGTCGGCGGCAAGGAATTCAGCAAGGACGCGACCTATGCCGTCATTGCCGACAACTTCCTGATGAACGGCAACGACACCTATTATGTCTTCAAGAACGCCAAGGAAGCCGAGGGCGCGAAATACCTCAATAACGGCAACGGCGTCAAGACTCGCGACATCGTGGCTATGTATATCAAGGAAGTCCTGAATGGCACCGTGGGCAGCGCCTATGCACAGCCGCAGGGCAGGATCACCATCCTGACCGAGGAGCCGGTGATTCCCTTCGTCAACCCCTACACCGATGTGGCAGAAAAAGCGTGGTATTATGACGCGGTGAAGTACACCTATCAGAACGGTCTGATGAACGGCACGGGTAAGGACAAGTTCGAGCCGGAGACGGAGATGACCCGCGCGATGCTGGTGACTGTCCTCTACCGCGTCGAGGGTGCGCCGGAGGCATCGGAATTCAAGAATCCGTTCAAGGATGTGGATAACAGTTGGTATACCGACGCCATCTGTTGGGCGGCAGCCAATGGAATCGTCAATGGTACTGCTGCTGACAAATTCTCCCCGAACGATAAGGTCACCCGGGAGCAGATGGTCACAATCCTGTTCCGCTATGCCACCTATCAGGAATCGGCAAGCAAGGAACGCGCCGCGCTGACCGATTTTGCGGACGCTAAGACCGTCTCCAAGTATGCCGAGGAAGCAATGCAGTGGGCGGTTGCCGAAAAGATCATTCAGGGTTCCGTTGAAGGCGGCAAGAGCTGCATCCTCCCCGCAGACGGCGCCACCCGCGCCGAGATAGCCACCGTCCTGATGCGCTTCGTGGAGCTGGTGAAGGGAGCATAAGCATCCCATGTCCCGCGCCGAAATCATATAATCGCTGAAGCACCTCCCTCCCAAGCCTTGCGTTTGAGAGGGAGGTGCATTGTTTGGCGCGCTGCGAGGTACCGGTCTCCCTTCCGCGACGCGGCAGGAACTACCGGCTCTGCCGCGCCTTAATTTGCTTTCGTGCTGTCGCAAAGGCTTCTTTGGGTGGCAATGGTTGTGAGCGTGTCCCCGAGCTGCGTCAGCACGGCACCGAACAGGGTCAGCTCATTGACCGTCAGTCCGCTTGCAAGCGTGTTGGCAAGCGCGGTGATCGCCGCTGTCAATTCACATGGATTCATTTTTGCGTCACCTCATTTACAGCATATGATTGATATCGACTTTGGCGTATCAATTCCGCGATTTTGGGGATAGTAACGGAAAAACACGCGGAGGGATCGGATGAAAATTCTCGGTGTCATTTTGACGGCGCTGCTGTCCGTTATTGTCTTATTTCTGCTTGCCAAAATCATGGGGCACAAGCAGATTGCGCAGATGGATTTGTTTGACTATATCGCTGGCATCACCATCGGCTCCATCGGCGCGGAGCTTGCCACGGAGCTGGAGCAGCCGTGGAAGCCGCTGATTGCAATGGTAATCTACGGCGGCGTTACCTTCGGCTTCAGCGTGATCACAAGCAAATACCCGCGGCTGCGGAAGTATATCAACGGCACGCCCACGGTGATCCTGCATAACGGGAAGCTCTACCGCAAAAACATGAAGAAAGCCAAGCTGGACTTAAGCGAATTCATGGTCATGTGCAGAGAGGCGGGGTATTTCAATCTGAGCGACATTCAGACCGCCGTCTTTGAATACAACGGCAAGCTTGCCATTCTGCCGGTCAGCGACAAGCGCCCCATGATCCCCGCAGACAATAATCTCAAGCCCAAGCAGGAGACAATCAGTGCCGAGGTCATTATGGACGGCAGAGTTATGAGCGAAAATTTGCAGCGCATGGGGCTTGACGAAAAATGGCTCCAAAAGCAGATCGAGACGCAGGGCTTCCACAGCGCAAAGGAAATCTTCCTCGGTCTGTGCGACACCGAGCACAAGGTCACCCTTTTTCAGGGAGAATAATACGGACCACCGATGAAAGAGGGTTTTTCATCGGTGGTCCGTAGTTTTACGATGCTATGGCTGCCCATGCAATATTTTATTCTTCACACTTGAGATGGTGCTTTAGACGGTCTGCGATCTGACTTACCGCTGACTTGTTCGTGCGGTAGTAGTTTCTGCCGCCGATGGTCTGCACCTGAAGCAGCGCCGCGTTATACATGCTGTTGACATCGCGGAATACGGAGCCGTAATTGATCCCGAGGCGCTGGGCAATCTCCTGCGTGGTCATATAGGTGTCCGTCACCATGCGGAGAATCTCCATCCGAGGGGCGCTTCCCATAAGACGCAGGGCGTTCAGCTCCCATTCCTCCATTGTCTCCTCGGAGCCGGTCCTGCTGAGACTGGGCTTCAGGCTGACGCCGATTAAGCAGCGCAGGCTGCCGTCGGATTCCCGGAGCTTACCCGGTGAGGGTGTCGGAGAAAAATAGCGGAACGCGATCTCCAAGCTGCGGTATTCTTCAAACTCGGTCTGTGCCCGTTGCAGAAAGAAATCCCTCGCGGAGTTCTCGCGGAAGAAGGACTCCCACTGTGTGACCAGGCTCTCGGTTTGGCTGACCCATGGCTCCATCAAGGCGGGCAGCTTCTGCGCGATTGGCTTCAGCAGCTCCGCCACCCGATAAAGATGCTCATCGAAGGAGGAGAATACCTCCAAAAGCTGCATCCTGTATGCCTTCGGCAGGGGCAGATCCATCAGCTCCTTGGCAAGTGACTTGAATTTTCCGCTGTCGCCCACGTGCATACCCAGCGTGAAGACGTTGATCTCGTCGACGCGGTAGCCTGCCGCGCGCATCTCGTGCCAAGAGGTCGAGATCGCCTTGACCATGTCGTCCGGGTCGGGATGGTCCACCTCCAGCGAGCTGTACAGCAGGGTGCAGCCCAGACAGGAGAGACGCTCCGCGCTGCCCTTCAGCTTCACGCCCTTAAAATAGAAGCGCAGGGTTTCGTCCTCCGGCGAAATGCCGGCGCAGGCCTCCTGCTGAATGCGCATGACGGCCTCGGCGGGAATGCAGTAAGGACCGGAAGCCGTCATGCGTTCCGGCGGGATCCGGTTCACTAATCCGTATACCAGCTCTGCTGCCTCCAAAAGCCAGCACGGCTCTCGATAAATTGTTACGTCCACGGGCGTCCCTCCGGTATCACTGTATGCCATTATTATAACAGGTTTTTGTTTCAGACGCAATCCCTCCGATCGGTCATATTTCTTCCATAACGGTAGCAAAGCGCGAATTTGGGGGCGGGCGGATCGCTCCGCCCGTCCCCGGAAAAGGAGATTAGGAAAATGCAAATATTAGTTGTTCAGAAAGCGGAAAAGGA
Source organism: Faecousia sp. (assembly GCA_051892295.1). Lineage (GTDB taxonomy): Bacteria > Bacillota > Clostridia > Oscillospirales > Oscillospiraceae > JAZOXB01. Next base: position 4,850 of record JBJFGB010000067.1, read on the forward strand.
TGGCTGCCAGCTCTGCACGGGTCGCCGTGTCGGTCGGCAGAAGCTTGCCGCTTTCGTCGCCCTTCAGAAGGCCCTGACCGACTGCCCATGCCATGGCTTCCCGTGCGTAGGCGGAAATGGTGGCGTTGTCGGGGAAGGTCTTCAGGTCGCCTCCGGCGGATACATCCATGCCGGCAAACGAGGCGTAACGGTAGAGAAGCGTGACAAGCTGCTCACGGGTAGCGACCGCGTCAGGGGCAAAGAGTTCATCGGTCACGCCCAGGACGATCTTATGCTCATAAGCCCATGCGACGGCTTTTGCGTAGTATGCGCCGTCTGCCACATCGGTAAAGGGCGCAGCCTTCTGCACCGCAGGCTCACCGGCTAAGCGGTAGAGCAGGGTCACGACCATGGCGCGGTTCACGGTGCCGTCGGGCGCGAAGCTGCCGTTGCCCATGCCCTTCATCAGACCGGTGTTCAGGACATAGTCGACACTCTCATGATACCATCCGTTGGTATCCAGATCAGAGAACGCCTTGGAGGGACAATGCTCACTGTTGGGCGCTGTCTCCCGCTGCTCGGCGCTTCCGCAGGCAGCGCAGACGCTGGTCTCGATTCCGGCAGTGAAGCAGTCTGCCTCGGCCGTAACAGTCCATGCGCCCCAGTTGTGACCTGTTGCCGCAATGACGCGGGTTTCGGTTTCACCGCAGACGGCACAGATGCGGGCTTCCTCGCCTGCTTCAGTGCAGGTGGCTTGCTTCGTGACCGTCCATTCACCCCAGCCATGACCGAGCTCCACGACGGTGGCATCGGTCTCGGGCGTCTCGCCGCCGCGTTCGGTCTCGGTGACGGTGAGAGTAGCAGGCTCGGTCACATCCTTCAGACGCAGGACGGCAATGATCTCACCCTTGGCAATGGCATCGGTTCCTGCATAGCCGAAGGTCACCTTGCCGTTCTTCACGGTATAGGCGGAGAGCTGTGCGGGGCTGGTGACATCCAGAAGCGTCATGTTGTCGTCCGGCACGATTTCCAGCATACCGGAGGCGGCGTCCTCCTCTGCGCGGAGGGTCACGGTGACGATGCCGTCATCCTCCTTCTCCGGCGCGTCGGCTACGGCGTTGGTCGCGCCCATAGCAGCCTCGGTCTCGGGGATGTACAGAGGCTGGGCATCCTCGTAGTTCAGCGCTTCCTCCTCCACAGGCTCCATGCTGAGCGCGGTGGCAGAGGGTGCGTTGTAGGTGGCGCTGTAAACGGCGATGTCCTGGAAGCCCTCAATCTTGCCCAGTAGGGCCACGTTGGCATCGTAACCGCCGCCAAAGGACGTGCCTGCGGGGATATCCAGTCGAATGGCGTAAACCTCGGTGCCGTCCTCCACATAATGGAACAGAACCAGAGAATCAGAGGCCTTGTCATAGACCATGGAGTCCTGATAGGTGCCGTTACTGCCGGTCTGGTAGGTAAGCTCCTGATTCAGGTTGCAATATGTGCTGAGCACATACCACTGCCCATAGTAGGTGTCAAAATAGGCATCGCAGCGATCCACCCAACCGTTGGCGGCGTCAATATAATAGAAATAGGTGTGCTTGCCATTGGCGAGATACCGGTTTTGACCCTTGGCTACGACCATGATCTCAGTATTGGGGAACTTAAACCAGCTTTCGCCCACATTGTTGGTCATAGGATCGGAGCTGAAGAACATCTGGGGAAGGCCATCCTTGGTGCCATACATGACATTCAGATATTCGTCGTAGGCAATGTCGTCAAACAGCAGGGAGGTGTTCTGGTACATATTCTTGTTGGCATCGGAGGTATAGGTAGCCTTGCCGGTGGCAGGGTCAACAAGGTGCAGACGGTAGCCACTGCCCTTCTCGTCGGCCACGCTGTCCTGCACCAACACCTGACCACCCTTGCCCACGGAGACGGACTCCACAGGCAGGGCGTTGCCCTCCATGTCGGTGACTTCCGCGCCCATGGTGGCGGTATTGGTCTTCAGGTCATAGGTGAAGAACTGGCTCTTGCCGTCCTCGGTGGTGGCCACACCCTCGATGGTGAAGCTGGGGCCGAGAACCGTAATCTGGCAGGAGGTCTCAATGGTTTCGTCCAGCTTGGAGGCAGCGTAGATGGTGACGACGCCTTCGCCTACACCGGTAACGAGACCGTTTTCATCCACGGTGGCAATGCTCTCATCCCCGGAACGCCAGGTGACGGACTTGTCAGCCAGACACCAGGGGCCAACGTCAGCGGAGAGCTGTCTGCTGCCGCCAATGAAAATGCTGGCCTTGGTTACAGCCATGGTGATGGAGGTGGGCTGGGTACGGACAATGTTGTTGTCGTCAGCGGTGCTTTCGTCGATGAACAGGCAGCTCTTGCTGCTGTCGATCCGGCCGGTCAAAGCGAGAGTATTGGTGGCAAAATCGTAGGTATAAATGTCCGTATAGGTGTATCTGTTCACAGTGATGTAGGCAGCGTTCTGGGACTCATCCAGGGCAAGGCTGGGGCCGCTGGTGTTCAGGTTGCCCAGCTCCGCCACCTGCTCCACCTGGATGGTGGGGATTCCCTCGGCAGCCTCCGGAAGCGGGAACTTGCCCAGATAGCTCTCCGTAGACTCGTATTTCCCGGTGCTGGGATTTTTCCAGCTACCGGCAATGGCCACATAGAAGCAGTTTTCCGTTTCACTGTAGTCCATGCCGCAGAAGTAGGTGTAAGCGCCCGTAACAGGGAGGGTAAAGCTCAGGTTCGCCACCTGGGTATAGGCAGCGGTGGCCACATCCAGAGTGTACAGCTTGGAGCCGCTGATATAGTAGAGGCTGCCGTCCTTCTCGCTGTAGGTCATGTAGTTGATCATCGGCCTGCCGGACATGGTCATACGGACGGGATTTTTGAAGGTGTAGTCACCATCGAAGCCGGGATAATCCACAATGTACAGGGAGTCGGTGCTTCTGTTGTTGATCCGCTCGCTTCCGTAGTAGAACAGGTAGCCGTCGCCGTAGGCCATGCCGTAGACGCTGCGTCCGCTCTCCTGGTAGATGGCGTCGGTATCATAGTTGGTGTTGCTGGCGAAGCTCTGCCACTCGGAGGCCAGATAGTCGCTGGAAACAGTCACCAGGGTGGAGACAGGACCATTGTAGGGCTCGCTGACCTGCACAGCATAGTAGGTGGCGTTGCCCGCATAGTCCACAACCGCCAGCTTGAAGGTGCTGCCGAAGACGCCGGTGATGGGCACCTTCACGGCGGATGCCACGCCAAGCTCCGTCTGGTTGGGGCTGATGCGGGAAATGACCTTGGAGCCGGTGGGGGTCAGCAGAATCACGGCGGCCACATACCGGTTGTCCTGCACCGTGGCCTCGATGAGGTCGCCCGCGTACGCGCCGGTTTCCGCATCACGCTCGGTGTAGACATGGACTTCGTTCAGGACAGGGGCGGTGTTGTCCACGGTGGCGGTGAGATTCAGCGTGGCGGCGTCGGGATCCAGCGCGTCCCAATCCACGGAGCCGTCCTCATTGACGAAGTATTCGGGGGCTGCCTTGTAGGTAAAGCGCAGGCGGGTGCCCTCCTCGATGGGCTGCCCCTCGCTGTCGGTGATGTACCAGTCCTCATCGTCGGCGATACCGGGGAGCATGTACTGGTCGGTGGCATACCATGCGCCGTAGTTGGGCACATAGCAGGCGGGATAGATATGACCGAAGTTTTGACTCGTGTAAATGTCGCCGGTGTCGTCGTTGGCGATCTCGCCGTAGAATTGACCTGCGCCGCGGATCAGGGCAAAGCCCATACGGCTGACGCAGTCGCCTGCGTTGGAGCGGATGGCGTTGCGGTCTGCAAGATAGGTCTCATCCTTAGCGAAGTTGTTTCCGCCCAAATAGTACAGGTCCTCGCTGTCGCCGTAGTACATCCCGATGTAGTTGTAGGCATCGTTCTCGGACTTCTCGCTGATGTAGGACTCCAGCTCGCCGCCGCCGGAAAGCATCTCGGTGCGGGTGCTGTGGTCGAACATATCGGGATCGCCCCAGTTGCCGTAGAAGGCCAGCATAGGGATGGAGTGAGTGGAGGCAAGAGCGCCTTCCTCGGTGGCAAAGGGTGTGGCGGTGAAGTAGCCCTCGATGTAAGCGCCGTTTTCGAAGCGCTCGTCGAGATACGCCTTGGTCTCTGCGGGGAGGGTGACGGTGACGGTTACGGTGACCTCGCCGTCTGCGGGCAGGGTGACGGTATACTTGCCCAGCTTGCTCAGGAACAGCTCTGCATCATAGGCGGTGACCTTGCCGTCGCCGCTCAGGTCGGCATTGTCCGCGTTTTCGATGGTTTCCAGCTTGCCAACGGCGTAGTCCAGCAGGGTTTGACCATCGGCGTCGTTGATCTTGCCGTCGCCGTTGAAGTCCAGACCGGTCAGCGCACCGGATTCCGGAACCACTTCCTTGCCATTTACGGCGTAGGTGATGCCTGCGTTCAGCGTTTCCATGCAGTAGTCGGCAAACCATGTGCCCTCTTCGTCCCGGAAGGCTTTCTGGGTGTAGACATTTCCATCCAGCGTATACTGCTGCGCCTCGTCTGTCAGATTGTGCAGGGTGTAATTAAAGGTATAGACGCCCGTGCGGTCGGGATCGTCGCCCAGCTCCGCCTTGACCTTGCCGTCCGGCTGACCGTCGACCAGAATATAGGAGGTAGCGTTCATGGCGTCGTTGATGTTGGCAAGACCTGCGCCCTGTTGGAGCAGAGAATAGGGCAGACCGGTGCCGTGGTCGGCAATGTCCACAACGGGGGTGGCGGTGGACATCAGCAGGCTGTGCGCCAGCTTGCGCGGCGACAGACCGGTCTTCTCAGCCAGACCGTTTTCCCGGATGTACTGCGCCATCAAAGCCACCTGACCGGTGATGCTGGGGGCAGCCATGGAGGTGCCGCTCATGATGGTGTACTGGTCGGTCTTCTTGGTGGCACCGTTGATGGAGTAGATGCTGCCGCCGGGGGCGGTGATCTCCGGCTTCAGCGTCAGGCTGCCGGGCACGCCCCAGGAGCTGAAGGTGCTCATGGTGTAGTAGCCGGTGTCGACCATCTGGATGCCCATCTTCTGACCGACGTTCATGGTGCCGGTGTAATACACGCGACCGTCGGAGGTCTCATGCTTCTCACTGGCGGAGCGGATGAAGTTGGCGTCCGCCTGGGTGATGGAGACACAGGGGATATAGCCGTAGCTGTCGGCAAGGCTCATGTTCATGGCGGGACCGGGCTCGGAGTTGTAGATGACCAGTGCGCGGGCATAGGCATAGTCTGCGTTTTCGTGCTTCTCGCTGAAGGTCATCTTGCCGGATTCGGCGGTGCTGCGGGAGACGAAGACCACCTTGCCGAAGACGATGTCCTCCATCTCGCCCTGATAGTCTTCCTTCGCACCGTAGGAATCGAGGAAGACATAGGGAACGTCCGTGCCGGAGCCGTCCTCGCTCATGTCCAGAGATTTGAAATACTGCTGATAGTATTTGAACTCGGTGTAAACAATGTCCGTATCGCCCACGGTGAACATACTGCCGGTGATGCCGGCATTGTCGGCGGAGGCGACGGTAAAGGCGGCGTCAAAGGTGCCGGGCGAGCCGCCGGTCTGATAGCTGACATCCTGCGCGTACAGGTAACCGTGGGTGGTCTCCTCCGCCCATGCGTTGGAGTTGCCGGAGGAGATGCTCATCACGAGGTCGGTCTGTGCAAAGGCATCGAGCATTTCCTGGTATTCCTCATCGCCGGAGAAGCCGGGAACGACGGAACCGAGAGACAGGTTCACCACGTCCGCGCCCAGCAGAACGGCGTCCTCAATGGCTGCCATATAGTCGGAGTCATAAGCGCCGCCTCCCTTGCCGTAGACCTTCATCACGAGGATCTGCGCGTCGGGTGCGGTGCCGATGACCAGCGCGGAATCCAACGCCGGAGTGTAGCCGCTCTCTCCGTTGGGGATGAAGCGGTTGGCGGTGGCAATGCCGGCGACATGGGAGCCGTGGCCGCCCTGCGAGTCGTTGTCGTGGGTCACGTCAAAGTTTTGGTCAATATAGTTGTAGGCAAAGGCGATTTTGTCGCTTTCGTGCAGCTCCTGCGCCGTCACTTCCTGACCGGGCTTGGGATTGCCGTACTCATCCGTCCAGCCCTTTGTGATGTTGAGCTGGGGCAGGACCTCGGCGATTTCTTCCTCGGTCAGCAGGTTGAGGGAAGTCGTGTAGTCCTCGGTGGACATGCCTGCGGCCTTGGCGTTCTCCTCCAGCGCATAGAGGTAAGCGCCGTTGTCCATAGACTGATGGTCGGTGTCCAAACCGGTGTCAATGATGGCAATCCGGGAGCCTGCGCCGGTGTAGCCGGACGCCCACGCCTGCGTCGCGCCCGTCATAATGGTGGCGGTGGCGGACTGCGGTTGGACGGTACCTTCCTCCACGGTCGTGCAGGGCTCGTAGCGGGTCTCAAGGAAAACCTTGACGACGCCGTCCGTTGCGGCAATCTTCTCAATATCGCCGTAGCGCACATTGGCAGAGATGATATTGCCCGCCATCGTCAAGTTCCAAACCACCTCCAGCTCACTGCCGATGGCTTTGGAAACCCGCTTCTCCACAGTCTGCTGCTGTGCCAGCATGGCTGCGCGGGTGTCGCGGGCTCTCCGGTTCGCAGCCATACCCGTAGCGGAATAGCCGCGCTCCAAAAGAGACTGACCTTCCACCACGATGGATACGCGGACGATCTCATCCTCGTCCGGCTCCGTCTTGCTCGTTTCCGGCGCCTGATTCTCTTCAAGCGTCAGTGCTGCCGTCACCTCATCCGAAGAGATCTCCTCGAAGGTGACAATCCGTTCCTCGCCTTCAGTGGCAAGGGCTGCCGGGATCAGTCCCAATACCAGGGTCAGCGCCAGCAGCAGGGATAGGATCCTTGTCCATGGTCGTTGTTGCATCGTTCTTACTTCCTTTCGCAATTTCTGTAAAGCAGCAGGGAAAGCGCCCTTCTGCTTTCGATATACGCACTATATCACAACTATTTTCAAATTTCAAGAAAATATTATTATGCATATGCAAAATTGTTAAATAAAAATTCTTAAAGAAAATGCATTCGCGGAACACGGGGGCATGAAGAAGGACATGCTTGTGCGAAATTGACAGCTGCGGCTTGTAATTTGCGAAAATATCCTCTATAATATAATGAAGAATGTCATGCTGTTTGAAAGGGTTTGCTCGCATGATATAGCGGGCGCGGTGTGAAAGGAGTTTCGGCATGGGAAAGAAAATTGAGATCAAGCGCAAGAAGGATGGCTCCTTCGAAATTGAGATTGACACGGAGGATGCGCCGGAGATTGATGAGATGAGCGTCAAGCAGCTGGAGGCGTATTTGGCGGAGCTGGAGGCGCAAAAGGACGAGCTGGATGCCTGCGAACCGGAGGACGACGAAAGCGAAGCATACGACGACTGGGCGGATCAGCATGAAGATTTGGAAGACCTGATCGATGAGGTGGAAGACCGTCTGGAAGAGCTGCGCGGGTGAGCCGGGCAGAGTGCAGCAGGAAAGCAAAATATGTTGCGGCGATGTAGTGCGGCGTTTGCATAAGCGGCAGACAGTAGGCATGAACAAGGCTGTACGCACTTGGCAGTTCCTGCACGAGATTGCACCCGCAAGGGGTATGCCGCATCCGTAACGCTCGTTCCTCGCGAACGGCTGCGCTACCGCGTCGCTGCGCTCCTCGCAATGACAGAAAAGAAAGTGCCGCCGTTTTTATTTCGTGCGAAGCACACCATAGTCATTCACCATTCACCCTTAGCCCTTAACCAAAACAGGTGCCTACATGGGCGCGTCAGGGATGCCGCACGCTGCAAAGGCGGCACCTGCGGATAGATGATAATTAGGAGGCGTTTTGTTGTGGCAAAATATATGATGGCGTTTGATGCCGGGACGACGTCCAACCGCTGCGTGCTCTTTAACGAAAAGGGCGAGATGTGCAGCATGGCGCAGAAGGAGTTCACCCAGCATTTTCCCAAGGCGGGCTGGGTGGAGCATGATGCCAACGAGATCTGGTCCACGCAGCTCGAAGTCGCAAGGCAGGCGATGGAAAACCTCGGCGTGACCGCCGCAAACATCGCCGCCATCGGGATCACCAACCAGCGCGAAACGACCGTCGTCTGGGACAAACAGACAGGCGAGCCTGTCTGCCACGCGATTGTGTGGCAGTGCCGCCGCACCAGCGAATACTGCGATTCTCTGAAGGAAAAGGGCTTGACGGACACCTTTCGCGCAAAGACGGGGCTTGTCATTGACGCCTATTTTTCCGGCACGAAGCTGCGCTGGATTTTGGAAAATGTGCCCCACGCGCGGGAGAGAGCCGAACGCGGGGAGCTGCTCTTCGGGACGATTGAGACATGGCTGATCTGGAAGCTGACGGGCGGCAGGGCGCATGTGACGGATTACTCCAACGCCTCCCGCACGATGCTCTTTAACATCAACACCCTGCAATGGGACGATGAAATTTTAACGGAGCTGAACATCCCAAAATGTATGCTGCCGGAGGTCAAGCCCAGCAGCTGCGTCTATGGGGAGGCGCTGCCGCAGTATTTCGGTGCGCCGATTCCCATTGCGGGCGCGGCGGGAGACCAGCAGGCGGCGCTGTTCGGGCAGACCTGCTTTTCCCCCGGTGAAGCGAAGAATACTTACGGCACGGGCTGCTTCCTGCTGATGAACACCGGAGACAAACCGGTATTCAGCCAAAACGGCTTGGTCACGACAATTGCCTGGGGCTTGGACGGCAAGGTGGAATACGCGCTGGAAGGCTCCATTTTTGTGGCGGGTGCCGCGATTCAATGGCTGCGCGATGAAATGAGGCTCATTGACTCCTCGCCGGATTCGGAATATATGGCGCGGAAGGTCAAGGACACCAACGGCTGCTATGTGGTGCCCGCGTTTACGGGCTTGGGTGCGCCGCACTGGGATCAGTATGCCAGAGGCACCATCGTGGGCTTAACGCGCGGCTGCAACAAGTACCATATCATCCGCGCCACGCTGGACAGTCTGTGCTATCAGGTGAATGACGTTCTGCGGGCGATGCAGGCGGATTCGGGCATTGTACCCGCCGCGCTGAAGGTGGACGGCGGTGCCTGCGCCAACAACTATTTGATGCAGACGCAGGCGGATATCAGCGCGGTGCCGGTGCAGCGGCCGCAATGCGTCGAGTCAACCGCGATGGGCGCGGCGTATTTGGCGGGGCTTGCCGTCGGTTACTGGACGGACAAGACGGAGGTTCTACATAACCGCGCGGTTGACCGCAGTTTTACCCCGGAGATCTCCGACGAGGAACGCGCCCGCCGCATCAAGGGCTGGAACAAGGCGGTTCAATGCGCCTATCATTGGGCGAAGGACGAATAAAGATATGTCATTGCAAAGAAACCCGATGTAGATTGGAAGAAATAAGGGAGGAAGAAGCAATGGGAAAGGCAGAGGTGTTGGCCCTGCTGCGGGACGGTGAGTATATTTCGGGCGAGGAGATCAGCCGCACTTTGGGAATCTCCCGCGCGGCGGTATGGAAGGCGGTCAATGCGCTGCGTGCGGAGGGCTGCCGGATTGACTCCGTGCCGAATCGCGGCTACTGCCTGTTATATCGGGAGCTGAACGAGGCGCTGCTTTTGTCCAAGCTTCCGGCGCTCCCGTGGCAGGTGCGTGTGCTTCCGGAGACGGATTCCACGAACAACGCCTTAAAACGCGAATGCACCGCGCCTCACGGCACGGTGCTGGTGACGGGAAAGCAGACGGGCGGCAGGGGACGGCTCGGGCGGCAATTTGTCTCGCCCCTTGGCGGGGTCTATCTGTCCGTGCTGCTGCGCCCGAACGCCATGCCGGAGGAGCTGCTGCATCTGACACCCATGACGGCGGTCGCGGTGCGGCGCGCGATTGCGGATTGCAGCGGGGTCGAGGCGGACATCAAATGGACGAACGATCTCGTCTGCGGCGGGAAGAAGCTCTGCGGTATTCTGACGGAGCTGACAACGGAGGCGGGCAGCGGCGCATTACAGAGCGTGATCGTGGGCATCGGCGTCAACTGCAACACGGCTACAGAGGAACTTCCGCCGGAGGTGCGTCCGATGGCAACCTCACTTGCGCAGCTCTGCGGGAAGCCCGTCGATCCGAACGCCCTTGCCGCCGCGATGGTGCAGCGGCTTTATGAGATGGATGGGGCGCTTTTGACCCGGCGCGAGGCGTGGATGCGGGAATATGAGGCGCACTGCATCACCGTCGGGCAGACCGTGCAGGTGGTGCGTGGGGACGAGCGGCGCATCGCCTTCGCCGAGGGCATCGACGCATTCGGCGGCTTAAAGGTACGCTGGGAGGACGGCACCACCGAGACAATCAACACGGGCGAGGTCAGTGTACGCGGTATGTACGGATATATTTCATAAGGAGGAAGACCGTAATGAATGAAATTTTGAAGTGTTTGCAGGAACGCAGGAGCTGCCGCAGCTTTTTGCCGAAGCAACTGGACGAGGAGACGCTGGACGCGATTTTGACGGCGGGCACCTATGCCGCAAGCGGCAGAGGCAGGCAGGCGGCAAGAATCGTCGTTTTGCAAAAGCCGGAGGACATTGCGGCGCTGGAACGCATGAACGCTGCGGTGCTCGGTGCGCCTGACGCCCATCCGTTTTTCGGCGCGCCGACGGTCTGTGTTGTGCTGGCTGACGCGGAAGCGGGCACGGCAGTGGAGGACGGCGCGCTGGTGATCGGCAATCTGATGACGGCGGCATGGAGCCTCGGTGTCGGCTCGTGCTGGGTACACCGTGCCCGTGAGGAGTTTGCAAGCGACGAGGGCAAAAAGCTTTTGAAGCAGTGGGGCGTCGAGGGCAATTACATCGGGGTCGGGCATTGCGTTTTGGGCTACCCGACAGGGGAATTCCGCCCCGCAGCGCCGCGCAAGGAAAATTATGTGACGAGAGTGTAAATTCTTCTGAAAAAAGCTTGCGGAATCCGGAAAAAACGGTATACTATAGGTGGAGTATGATAAAGGAGGCTAACAGCAATGAAGAAAAACGGCACCATGAAGCTCATCTGCGCGATTGTCGGCGGCGCAGTGATCCTCGGCGCGATGGTCGTCACTCTGATCCATTTCTGGGATGACATTAAGAAATTGTGCCCCTGCTGCAAGTGCAAGGAAGAGGATGCGCTTGAGGAAGAGGATTTTGAGGACCTCGCGGAGTAAGAAAACCCGAAATACACCGTCCCGTCTGCTGCGGGACGGTGTATTTTTTATAAAAATGTTCATTTGTCAATGATGTGAGACCGTAAAAAAGGTGAAAGAGTTGCAAGTTT
>JBJFGB010000068.1:0-3849 GCA_051892295.1 Faecousia sp.
GAACTCAATCGCCTTTGTCTACCCCTTTGGTCTCACATCAATTGTATACCTACAGCGGGACGGTGTATTTTTTATAAAAAGGTATTTACAAATGGCAAAATTGCGCATATAATATTTCGACCCCGCGATTTTTGGAAGACGCCGCGTGCAGTTCGGCGGCAAGACAGGAGGACTGGCGTCACAATGAATGGTTACGAACGCGCTGTGCGGAAATGCAGGCACTTTGCCGTCTCCCTGTGGGAGGCATTGCGCGAATTTCGACAGAAGCACTATGCGCGCGAATGGCTGCTGCTTTTTTTCTGGTTGTATCTATGCTGGTGCGAGGGGATTGTTCGGATTAACTCCGCCCAGTTTTTTTGGACGATTGGGCTGTTGACCACGGCTCTTTTTTCCGCGGTCGCCGCGATGCTGCTCTATGCGCTGTGCAGCGTTTTTTCGCAGCGCGTCAACCGTGTGTTAGAGCTGATCGTGTGCTACGGTCTGCTGATCTTCTACGCATCGCAGCTCATTTATAATTATAAATTTCACTTTTTCTATTCCGCTTATTCCATGGGAAACGGCGGACAGGTGCTGGAATTCTGGCGCGTGATTCTGCATGCGCTTTGGGTCAAGGCGGTGCCGCTGCTGCTGATGCTGCTGCCTGCGGTGCTGCTCAGCATTTACGGGCGCGTTTTTGCGCAATCCCGAATCGGCAGCCGTTTGCGCCGCGCGTATTTTGCGGCGGGGGCGATTGCGCTGCATATGGCAATCGTTTTGCTGCTGCCTGCCTTTGGAAACGCGCCGATGTCGCCCTATGACCTCTACCATGAAACGAACGACCTGTCCAAGGGTGCCCTGCAGCTCGGACTGCTGCCCGCGTTTCGGCTGGATGTGCATCGGCTGATCTTCGGCTTTGACGGCGGAGAGCTGGTCACCCCGGAGGAGCCGTCGTCGCTTTCCTCGGAGCCGACGCAGCTTCCGTCCGACGAGCCGATGCCGAGTGCAACGGAGCCGATTGCCGAATCGACGGCACTGCCCGAGTACGACGCTGCGGAATATAATGTCCTTGAGCTGGACTTTGCCGCCCTCGCTGAGGGTGAGGAAAACGAGACGGTGCGGAGCTTGCACGAATACTTCGCCCTGCAGACCCCGACCAAGAAAAACGAAAAAACCAGCGTGTTCGCGGGCTGCAACCTGATTTTTGTTACCGCAGAGGGCTTTTCGTATCTGGCAATCGACCCGGAGCTGACCCCGACCCTGTACCGAATGCAGACGGAGGGAATGCAATTTTCCGAATTCTACACTGCCTACTGGGGCGTTTCCACCTCGGACGGCGAATATGTCAATCTGACAGGCACGATCCCCAAATCCGGTACATGGAGCTTCAGTGACACCGCGGAAAACGCCATGCCGCTGACGATGGTGCAGCAGCTCAAGCGGGAGGGCTACAGCGCTTATGCCTTCCACAATCATTCCTATACATATTATCACCGCGACAAGTCCCACCCGAATCTCGGCTATATCTTCAAGGCGGTCGGCAACGGTTTGGAGATTACGGAGCAATGGCCGGAATCCGATGTGGAGATGATTGACGTATCCACGGCGGATTTTGTCTCTCAGGAGCCGTTCCATGTGTATTACATGACGGTTTCGGGACATCTGCCCTATTCCTTTGACGAAAGCGACAACGCCATCGCCGCGAAAAACAGCGCCTTGGTCGAGGAACTGCCTTACAGCGAGCCGGTGCGCGCCTACCTTGCCTGCCAGATCGAGCTGGACAGGGCAATGGAGCTTTTGCTGCAGCGGCTGGACGAGGCGGGTGTGTTGGAAAACACCGTCATTGTACTGACCGCCGACCACTATCCCTACGGTCTGAGCATTGAGGAGCAGAGCGAGCTGGCGGGACACGAGCTTGACCCGCATTTTGAGATCTACCGCAACGCGCTGATTATCTACAAAAAGGGCATGGTGCCGGAGACGGTCGCGCGCCGCTGTTCCGCGCTGGATATTTTGCCCACACTTTCAAATTTGTTCGGGCTGGACTTCGATTCCCGGCTGTATATGGGGCAGGATATCTTTTCCGATGCCGCGCCGTTCCTTCTTTTTTCCGACCGAAGCTGGATGACCGACGACGGCTCCTACTACACCATCGGCGAGGAGCTGACGCTGTTCGGAGAGAAGGAGATCACGCCGGAAGAAATCGAGTATTATAACGGCATTGTGGCAAATAAGTTCCTCGTCTCGCAGTGGATTTTGGAGGAGGATTATTGGCGCGTGTTGTTCGGCGACAACCTCCCGCCGGATGATCTCCCGCACGATCCCGAAAATCCCGACGGAACCATCTCACCGGAATCCTCGAACTATTATGAATAAAAAACGAGCCGCACTTCGCAAAGAAGTGCGGCTTGGCTTATGTCTTTCGGATGAATTTTTCCCCGCATTTGGGGCAGCGGATATTGATTTTTCCGCGCTTTTTCGGAACACGCACCATCTGCTTGCATTTCGGGCAGCGGAAATAGCGGTTATGCCGATCCGTCAGGCGCGACCAAAAGAAGCGGAAGCGCTTGTTTTCCTGTCTGCGCTTATAAATATTCCGCGACAGCGCGCGGCACATGCACAGCAGGACGGATACCATGACAAGCACATGCAGCAGCGGGTAAATGATATAGGAGAAAACGCGGGAGTTGTGAAGAAAAAGGGAGAGCAGCGTATTCAACAGGCTGACGATCACGGCAGTGATCAGGAGAGCAAGATTCAGCTCATCCGAGCCGTAGCGTCCGTACATAAAGCGGCGGATGGAAGCGCCGATGCGTCTGAACATAATAATCACCTAACGATAATTATAATGCTGCCGCCGAATTTTACAAGTGCAATTTGCATTTATTCATGATTTGTTTACGAATCCGACTGCCGTAAAATGAGAACGGGCAGATGGGGACGGTTAAATAATCGCAGATGCACGCGGCTGTAGCCCATGCCGCGGCTGACATAGAGCGAGGTGCCGCCGGAGACGAATAAGCCCGCGTCGTATTCGGGAAAGAGGGTCCGCTCCGTGCCGAACACGCCGCCGACAAAGGGCAGCCGTACCACGCCGCCGTGGCAGTGTCCGGTCAGAACGAGCTGCACGCCCAGCTCCGACCACATGGGCAGAGTGTCGTTGCGGTGGGCGAGCATGAGGATATAGGCGTCGGGTCCGACCTCCCTGCGGATCTCCGCCACCAGCTCGTCGGGCATCTTGCGGTCATAGGCGCCGCAGGGATCGTCCACCCCGGCAATGACAATGGACGCATCACCCCGCGTCAGAAGGGTATACTCATTGCGCAGGACGCAGACACCGCACTGCTCCATCAGCGAAAACACCTCGTTTCTCTGCGCGACCTGAAACTCGTGGTTGCCCGTGACATAGTAGGTCGGCGCGATACGCACCAGCCCTTCGAGCAGGGGCGGGAGCATCAGAAGGTCGGTGTTTTCGTCAAACAGGTCGCCGTCGATGCAGATAAGGTCAGGGTCGGCATTTGCAACAGCGCGGAGAAGTCCGCTGCTGTCCGTGCCAAACTGCCGCCCGTGCAGGTCGGCGATCTCCGCGACGCGCAGACCGTCAAATGCGGCGGGCAGAACGGGAGAGGCGACCGTGACCTCCTCGGTTTGGATGGAGAAATTTTGCCAATAAAAGAAAAGAAGCAATGCAGCCAAAACCAAAAGTGTCTTGACTGCCCGCCGAATCGGTCGCATCGTGTCGCCTCCGTTCGGAATATAATGAATAGTGAATAGTGAATAGTGAATAGTGAATAGTGTCGGAGCGCTCCGCGCGGATTCCAATGTAGGGCGGGGACATGTCCCAATGTCACTAAGTTAAGGAATACAGGGTCT
>JBJFGB010000069.1:0-15711 GCA_051892295.1 Faecousia sp.
CTTCAGGGAGCGTCTCTGTTTGAAATGAATTTCAGGGTCGGAAATTCTCGGGACGGTTTGCTTGGTTGCCGAAATGCCACGCGATGGCGTCCGCGATTCGGGCACAGGCGTTGCCGTCGCCGTAGGGGTTGACCGCCTGCGCCATTTGGCGGTAGACCGTGGGCTGTTCCAGCAGTTCGCTTGCCATGCGCACAATCGCGTCATATTCGACGCCCGCCAGCTTAGCCGTACCCGCTGCAACGGCTTCAGGCCGCTCCGTCTCGCGGCGGAGAACCAACACCGGCTTTCCCAGTGCGGGTGCCTCCTCCTGCAAGCCGCCGGAGTCCGTCATGACAAAATGGCAGCGCGCCATGAGATTGTGCATCTGCTCCACATCAATCGGGTCGATCAGATGCACCCGCTCCGTATCCCCTAACTCCTCTTTCGCGCATTCGCGGACGACAGGGCTGAGATGCACGGGATACACGATTTCGACCTCGGGATGGGTTATGACAACCTGCCTTACGGCGCGGAGGATGTCGTGCATCGGCTTGCCGTAATTCTCGCGGCGGTGACAGGTCAGCACGATAACGCGCCGATTGGAAAAATCCATCGCGTTCAGCTCCGGCTCCGCAAAGCGGAAGTCCTCACGCACCGTCGTCTTCATCGCGTCAATGACGGTGTTGCCCGTGATAAAAACCTCCCCGCGCACCGCTTCCCTGCGCAGATTTTCGGCGTTGGCTGCCGTGGGAGAAAAATGCAGGTCGGCAAGGTCGCCCACAAGGGTGCGGTTCATCTCCTCCGGATAGGGGGAGTATTTGTCATAGGTGCGCAATCCCGCCTCCACATGACCCACGGGAATCTTGTGGTAAAACGCCGCAAGGGCACCTGCGAAGGTGGTCGAGGTATCCCCGTGTACCAGTACCAAATCGGGCTTTGCCTCCTCCAGCACGGTTTCCATGCCGAGCAGTGTGCGCGTGGTAATGGACGAAAGCGTCTGCTGCTTCTGCATAATATTCAGGTCGTAGTCCGCCTTTAAGCGGAAAATATCCATCACGGAATCCAGCATTTCCCGATGCTGTCCGGTCAGGCAGCAGAGGCTTTCAAAATCCTCACGCTCTGCCAGTTTTTTGACCAGCGGTGCCATTTTAATCGCCTCCGGTCGTGTGCCGAAGACGGACATGACCCTAATTTTCTTCATGGGGCTCCTCCTCTTGCGGCTGCTCCTCATTTGGCGGTTCCGGCGCGCCCTCCTCGGGTGCGTCCGATGGGCTTCCCTCCGGCGCTTCCGGGGCGTTTTCCCCGGGCAAGTCGGGCTGCTGCGCTTCGTGTTTTTTATGGTGCGTGCCGAAGATCACCACTGCGCCGATCGCGCCGACAACGAGGATCGCGCCGATAAAAATCATCGCCTGCACCTCTCCGCGATCCGTCAGCACGACGGCGGCAAGTCCCAGAATTGCCGAGAGCAGATAGGAGATGGCAACCGCCTGCTTCTGCGAAAAGCCCATGTCGATCAGCCGATGATGCACATGCCCCCGGTCGGCGTGCATGGGGCTTTGTCCCTTTGAAACGCGGCGGATCACCGCAAAGCAGATATCAAAAATCGGCAGACCCAGCACCAAAAACGGCACGGCAAAGGAAATCACGGCGTAGGTTTTGAACAGACCGAAGATGGAGATGGACGCGAGCATAAAGCCCAAAAAGGTGGAGCCGGTGTCGCCCATAAAGATCGTCGCCGGGTTGAAGTTATAGGGAATGAAGCCGACGCACGCGCCGACAATGGCGGCAAGCAGAATCGCCGATGCCATCGCCGTCGTGTCCGGAACCAAGATGAGTGCAATGATCAGCATGGCACCGGCGGAGATTGCGGAGACGCCTGCCGCCAAGCCGTCCAACCCGTCAATAAAGTTGACGGCGTTCGTAATGGCGACAATCCAGATTACGCTGACGGGATACGAAAGCCACTCCGGCAGGGCGAAGCCCATAAAATGCTCGATGCGGCAGCCGTGCAGGACGACCACAGCGGCGGCAAAAATCTGCACGATGAACTTCGGCAGAGCGCGCAGGGTGAGAATGTCGTCCATCACGCCCAAGATAACGATGATAACCGCGCCGAGCAAAATGCCCTGCACCTCGCGGTTCATCTCTCCGAAGATCAGCACACTGACGATAAAGCCGAGGAAGATCGCCAAGCCTCCCATGCGGGGAATCGGAATCTTGTGCATCCGCCGCTCGTCCTTCGGGACGTCCATCGCGCCGACCTTTTTGGCAAGCACCTTGATGATCGGCGTAGCGGCGAAAGAGACTACCGCCGCGCACACCAGCGCCAGTGCGACCTTCAGAAAAAAGTTCGGGTCTAAGATCATAGCAAATCCCTCTTATCGCGCGACAAAGCCAACCTTCTTATAGACCTTTCGCAGCGTCTTTTCCGCGACATAAGACGCTTTCTGTGCGCCGCTTTCGCAGACGGACTGCAAATATGCCTTGTCCGCCAGCAGGCGCGTTGCCTCCTCGCGGATGGGGCGCAGCAGCTCCACAACCGCCTCACCCACCGTCTTTTTGAAATCGCCGTAGCCCTTGCCCGCAAACTCCGCCTCGATCTCGGCGTAGGTCTTGCCGGTCGCGGCGGAATAGATGGTCATCAGGTTGGAAATGCCCTTCTTCTGCTCCGGGTCATAGCGCACGCAGTTGTCGCAGTCGGTAATGGCGCGCTTGAACAGGCGCATGATATCCTCCGGTTTGTCCATCAGGCACACGCGCCCGGGGTCGTCGTTTTCGGACTTCGACATCTTTGCCTCCGGATTGGCAAGGCTCATGATCCGCGCGCCGACCTTCGGAATGTACGGCTCCGGCATTTTGAACACATCGCCGTAAATGCCGTTAAACCGCTTGACAATATCCCGCGTCAGCTCGACATGCTGCTTCTGATCCTCGCCCACGGGGACGTAATCCGCCTGATACAGCAGAATGTCCGCCGCCATCAGCGCGGGATAGGTGAACAGACCGCCGTTGATGTTCTCGGCGTTTTTCGCGCTTTTGTCCTTGAACTGGGTCATGCGGGACAGCTCGCCGAACATGGTATAGCAGTTGAGCACCCAGCCCAGCTCCGCGTGCTGATGCACATGGCTCTGGAAGAAGAGGACATTCTTCTCCGGGTCGAGTCCGCAGGCGATATACTGCGCCAGCTGCTCCAAGGAGCGGCGGCGCAGATCGGCGGGATTCTGCCGCACGGTGATGGAGTGCAGGTCAGCCATAAAATAGAAGCAGTCGAACTCGTCCGCCCGGTCCTTCCAGTTGCGAATCGCGCCCAGATAGGAGCCAAGGGTCAAATCGCCCGAGGGCTTGATGCCGGAGAGCATTCGTTTCTTCGGCTGTGTCGTCTCTGTCATAAAAATCACGCCTTTCGCGGTAATGAAAATACAAAGTCATATGCGCCCAATATAACGCATACAATATAGATTATAAGGGATTGCCGCAGATTTGTCAATCGCGCGCTTGCGGCTTTGTGTTGTCCTGCTCCAAGCGGATAAGGAGGACGGCGATATCGGCAGGGCTGACGCCGGAAATACGGCTCGCCTGCCCCACGGAGCGCGGACGAATCTCCGAGAGCTTCTGCCGCGCCTCCAAGCGCAGCCCTTCTATGGCATGATAATCCATATCGGGCGGGAGCAGCTTCTCCTCCACACGGGCAAATTCCTCAATCTGCTTCTCCTGTCTGTGCAGATAGCCCTCGTACTTCACGCGGATTTCCACCTGCTGCGTAACCTCATTGGGTAGGTCGGGGCGGGTGCGGTCAAAGGGCGCGAGCATACCATAGCTTAGCTCCGGGCGGCGCAAAAGGTCGCTCATACGCGCCGCGCTGACAACAGGGGACGAGCCGTGGGAAGTCAAAAATGCGTTCAGCTCCTCCGTCGCGGGTGTACCTGTCGCATCCAGGCGGCGCATTTCCCTTGCAACCGCCTCGTACTTCTCCCGCACATGGGCAAGACGCTCGTCCGAGACAAGCCCGATGCGGTTGCCGATGGCGCAGAGACGCTCGTCCGCGTTGTCCTGCCGATGCAGCAGGCGGTACTCACTGCGGGAGGTCATAATGCGGTAAGGCTCCTCCGTTCCCTTCGTCACAAGATCGTCGATCAGGGTGCCGATATAACCGTCGGAGCGCTTCAGAACAAGCGGCTCTCTGCCCAGCAGCTTCAGCGCGGCGTTTACACCGGCGGCAAAGCCCTGCACCGCCGCCTCCTCATAGCCGGAGGAGCCGTTGAACTGCCCTGCGCCGTAAAGTCCCGCAATGCGCTTGCATTCGAGGGTGGCGTCCAGCGCCGTCGGGTCGATGCAATCATACTCAATGGCATAGGCAGGGCGCAGCATTTCCGCATGCTCCAAACCCGCGACGGTATGCAGCATTTGAAGCTGCACGTCCTCGGGCAGGCTGGAGGAGAAGCCCTGCAAATACATCTCGTCCGTATGCAATCCACAAGGCTCCAAGAAGAGCTGGTGGCGCTGCTTGTCGGCGAAGCGGACAACCTTCGTCTCGATGCTCGGGCAGTAGCGCGGCCCCACGCCCGTGATTGAGCCGTCGTAGAGGGGGCTGCGGCTCAGGTTTTCGCGGATGATCTCGTGCGTGCGCTCGTTGGTATAGGTCAGGTAGCACACCGCGCGGTTTTCAGGCGGCGTTTTTGTGGAAAAGGAGAAGGGTTCCACCGTCTCGTCCCCCGCCTGCACCTCCATCTTGGAAAAATCGACGCTTCTTGCGTTGATGCGCGGCGGTGTGCCGGTCTTGAAGCGGCGCAGCGGCAAGCCGAGGGCGCGCAAATTCTCCGTCAGCTCTGTTGCCGCCCGCATGCCGTCGGGCCCCGAGGCAATCGCGCAATCGCCGGTGATGCAGCGCCCGTCTAAGTAGGTTCCCGCCGCGATGACGCAGGCGCGCACGGTATACACCGCGCCGAGCTGCGTCACAACGCCGGTGACCGCGCCGTTTTCAGTCAAAATCTCCGTCACGGTCGCCTGCTTGAGATAGAGGTTTTCCTCCCGCTCCAACACAAGCTTCATATGCTCCTGATAGCGGCGGCGATCCGCCTGGGCGCGCAGGGAGTGGACGGCGGGGCCCTTGCCGCGGTTGAGCATCCGATACTGGATGCAGCAGGCGTCGGCGGCGCGCGCCATCTCCCCGCCCAAGGCGTCCAGCTCGCGGACGAGATGTCCCTTGCCCGTGCCGCCGATGGCGGGGTTGCAGGGCATATTGCCCACCGCGTCCAAATTGATGGTAAAAACCACCGTTTTCAGCCCGAGACGGGCGGCGGCAAGTCCCGCCTCAATGCCCGCGTGCCCCGCGCCAATCACGGCAATATCATAAGTTCCTGCGGAATATCGCATCATGTTCATTTCCTTTGTTTTGCGTAAATCGTTTTAACCCGTATGGGAAGTAGTGAATCGTGAATGGTGAACAGTGAATAGTGAACAGGTGGCGGTCTGTGGGGAGTTGTAACCTATTCACCATTCACTATTCATTATTCACTATTCACTAAACCATTACAGCGGCTGCTGTTTGATCTTTGCGAAGCGGCGCGGGTACTGCTTTGGGGTCGGGCGGGTTTTGCGGAAGATCAGCACGCGGCGGCAGGCGCCGTCAATCTCGTATTCCTCCGTCCGTTCCCATTCTCCGCCCAGCAGCTTCACGGCACGTTTCGCCTCGGAAAGCTCCGCCTCTGCCGCCGCAGCCTTCATTGCAAGGAAGCAGCCGCCGACCTTTACAAAGGGCAGGCACAGCTCCGCAAGCACGTTCAGCCGCGCCACCGCCCGAGAGACGGCAAAATCAAATTGCTCTCTTGCGGCATACTCCTCCGCCCGCGCGGCGACGCACTGCGCCTGCACGCCCATGCCTTCCAGCGTCTCGCGCAGCCAGACAACGCGCTTTTGCAGACTGTCGAGCAGGGTCAGCTCGATTGACGGTTCGCCCAATTTGAGCGGTACACCCGGAAAGCCTGCGCCGCAGCCGACATCAATGACCGATTTTCCGTGAAAGTCCGCCGCCTGCAGCAGCGCAAGGCAGTCGGCAAAATGCAGCTTTGCCACCGCCTGCGGTTCCGTGATGGCGGTCAGATTCATCACCTTGTTTTTTTCGATCAGCGCCTGCCCGAAGCGGCAAAGCTGCGCGACCTGCCCATCCGTCAGCGCAATGCCCAAACGGGTGCATTCGCTTTTAAGTGTCTGCTCCATCATTCCTCCGTGTAAATTCCGACGGCAAAGCCGCGATATTGGATCAGCGCATTTTTCGGTGCGCGCAGGGTGCAAAACGTATAATACACATCGTCCGCCGCGCTGCCGAGATTGGCAAGCAGCGAAGTCATGGCAAGCCAAAACCACAGTCCCTCCGTCAGCGCGCAGACCGCCGCCCCAACTGCCGTCCAGACAAGCGCCGGAAGCAGCAGAACAAGCATTGCGTCTCTGCGGCACAGATAGGCGGAGGTGCCCACAAACAGGCGAACCCCCCTGCGCGCGTAAAGCGGCGAAACACCCGTGCACAGCCGCAGCAGCAGGGCGTGCGTGAGCTGGTGCAGCCACGAAAACGCCAAAAGCGCCGCAATCAGCATCAAAGCAAACAGCGCATAATATACGATGCCCTCCCGCTGCAGGGCGCTTAACGCACCAAAGCCCCGCCATCGCCAGCCCAGCACGAGCAGACCCGCGCAGAGCAGGAACGAAATCCCGTTCGCGGTACGGGCAGACAGGTTTACATAATCACTTTGCTCGTAGCCCCGGGGCAAATCAATCACTGTGCGCATGGTCGCCTCACTTTCCGACACAGAAGCGCTCAAAAATGCGGTTGGTAATATCCTCGCGGACAGTTCTGCCCGTGACCTCGCCGAGCGCCTGCATGGCATCCTCCGCGTCGGTCAGAACGGCGTCCGGAGTGATGCCGCGCAGAAGGGCACCTTCCGCACGTTGGATCGCGTCATAAGCGCGTTGAATCGCGCCGAACTGCCGCGCGTTGGTCAAAACCGATCCGTCGCAGCGGTTGTCGCCCCCGAACCATTCTTCAATCTGCCTCGTCAGCGCGTCAAGGTTTTCCCCCGTCCGGGCGGAGAGAGAGATCACGCTTTCAAAGGGCAGCTCCTCCGCGCGCACGCATTGCGGGCGGTCGGACTTGTTCAGCACGGCGACGGCGCGGGGTGCTTGCAGGGCAATCTGCATTGCGCGGCAGTCCTCGTCCGTCAGCGGCTCCGACGCGTCGCAGACAAAGATTGCAAGCTCCGCCTCCTTGGCGGACTGCTCGGAACGCGCCACGCCGAGGGCTTCAATCCTGTCCCCCGCCTCGCGGATGCCCGCCGTGTCCGTCAGACGCAAAAGCACCTTGCCGAGGCGGACGGGCTCTTCCACGGTGTCGCGGGTCGTACCGGCAATGTCCGTGACAATCACCCGCTCATAGCCTGCCAAAGCATTGAGCAGGGAGGATTTTCCGGCGTTCGGGCGTCCCAACAGCACCGCTTTCACGCCGTGCTTCAGATGTGTGCCATGCTCGAAGCTTGCCAGCATCCTGTTCAGGCGCAGGGCGGCATTTCGCAATGTATTTGCAAGCTCCTCCGCGCCGAAGTCCTCAATGTCCTCGTCGGGATAGTCCAAAACGGCGTGAAAATGGCTGCAAAGCTCCGTTAAACTGTCATAAATCGGCTCGATCTCCCGCCGCAGCGCACCGCCGAGCTGTCCCGCGGCATTGGCGGCGGCATCGGCGGTCTCAGCGTCGATGAGGTCAATCACCGCCTCCGCCTGCGTCAAATCGAGCTGCCCGTTCAAAAAGGCGCGCTTGGTGAATTCGCCCGGCTTTGCCTGCCTTGCGCCTGCGGCAAATAATGCCTCCAAGCCCGCAGCCAGCATGGCGGGAGAGCCGTGGCATTGCAGCTCCACGGTGTCCTCACCGGTATAGCTGTGAGGGGCGCGGCAATAGACCGCCAGCGCCTGGTCGATCACGCGGCCCTGACGGTCATGCAGCGTTCCGAGCAGCAGCTTTCGGTTCGGCGCCTCCGCCAAAGGCGTGCCGCGATCCAGCCGAAAGACCCGATCCGCAACCGCCGCGCAGCCCATACCGGACAGTCTTATAATGCCGATGGCACAGGGCACCTTCCCCGTAGCAACGGCAGCAATCACATCAGACATAGAAGTTTCCTTCCTTCCATGATATTCTCCGCGCACTCCCCAAATCCGCTGTAGCTGCGGATTGCTCTGTCCGCCCTGTGCAGCCACCTGTTCTGTCATTGCGAGGAGCGCAGCGACGTGGCAATCTCTTCCTATCAACCGAACTGCCTGCACGAGATTGCCACAACCAGTGTGCGCACTGGTTTCGCAATGACACGGAGGCTGCCTCTTATGTCATTGCGAGGAGCGCAGCGACGTGGCAATCTCTTCCTATCAACCGAACTGCCTGCACGAGATTGCCACAACCAGTGTGCGCACTGGTTTCGCAATGACACGGAGGCTGCCTCTTTTGTCATTGCGAGGAGCGCAGCGACGCGGCAATCTCGTGCAGGAACTGCTGATTTGGTAAAATCCCAATCAGCGGAAATAGGGGTTTCCCCTACGCTCTGCGTCAAGGGTGGTTGTTTCGCCGTGGCCGGGGTAGACATTGAGATTTTCCGAAATCTCGGCAAGCCTGTGGAGACTCTTGCACATCTCCAAGCCGCTGCCGCCGGAGAAATCCGTCCGTCCGTAGCTTCCCGCAAACAGCGTGTCGCCGGAAAACAGCGCATCTTCGCAGCGCAGGCAGACCGACCCCGGCGTATGTCCCGGGGTGTGCAGGACGGTGAAGGTCAGCTTCCCCACCGTGACCGTGTCGCCCTCGTCATAGCCGTCCGTATAGTAAAGCTTCCCGTCCGTCAGATATTCCGGCAGGGTCAGCTCGCTTTCGTGCATCCATACGGGGCAGCGCAGCGCCTGCACCAATCCCCTGATTGCGCCCACATGGTCAAAATGCCCGTGTGTGAGCAAAATCGTCTGAATATTCAGCCCATGCTCCCGCGCGGTCTGCAAAATCCGCTCCGGCGCGGCGGCAGGGTCGATCACGGCGGCGTTTCCCTCCGCATCCGCGACCAGATAGCAATTTGTCTCCAACTGCCCCAGCGGCAAAGTGTAAATTTTCATCAGGATTCTCCTTCTCCGTTATCGGGCAAAGGCGTATGGAACTCCAAGCCCGCCGGAATACGTCTCCACCGTCACAGTATCCCCCAGCTCCGTCTGCTCGTAACGCTTCTCGCCCACCTCCAGCTTCTCGGTCGCGCCGTTAGGCAGGCGGACGGTCAGGTAATAGCTATCGGGGCTTTTACTGCTGGTAGAGATATTCATTTTCTCCACAACGGCAGTCTGCTCCGTCGGCTCAGAGCGGTCAAGCAGATAGTTCATCTGTCCCGCAAAGCCCAAAGCATAGTATGCCAAAATTAAGATAAATGCCAATATGAGACTTTTATGTGCGCGCCATTCCTTTGTTAAGGCAAGAAGCGCAAGCATCAGCACGGCGAACACACCGAGGCTGATCAAAAGCAGTGGCTTCCAACTGAGGAAGTTGAAGTCAAGCAGCGTCCGCAGCGTGGGCACGATCGCAGAAAGAAGAAGCACCGACAGGAAGGATGCGCGGGTGCGCTCTGCTTTTTTTGTCTCCGCAAGCGTCGTATCGTTCGGGAAGATGCAGCATAACGCAGCCGCGATCAGCGTCGGCAGCAGAGCCAGCGCGGCAAAAAGGCGATACGGCACCTGCAGGAACAGCCACGGCAGATCGACCAAGCCCGTAAAAACGGCAAGCCCGACATTGACCTTCCGCAGCAGCGCCACGCGATTGGAGTCGGGTGCCACGTCCGGCTCCCGGGGAACGCGGCTTTTTTGCTCCGTGCGATTGGCGGTGCACTGCGCAAAAAACGCGCGGATCTGCTCGTTGGAATGAAACGCATTCATGCGGTGCTTATGGCGACCCGAGCGGAGCGTCACGACGATCTCCTCCCGATCCCACTGATTATTATACCGCTCCTGCATACTGACGCTAAAGGTCTCGTCCAGTGGAAAGACCAAATCCTTTTTCCCAACGGGACGCAGCGGCTTTTTCGTATCTTGCACAAGGGCTTCGTCAATGCCGCGCAGCTCTCCGCCGACGCGGTAGGCACGCAGCTCTCCCGCCGTGCGGATGAGCTGATAGTTGCGGTCACTGCCAAAGAAGTGGACAAGGAGCGTTTCGCCGGAGAGCGAGGCGTCGGACGCGTTCTCTTCCTCCTCCGCTTCCTCCTCCATTTCGGCAGGGTTCTCCGTCTCCCCGGTCTGCGCCCGTTTCTTTTTCCGCATCTGCAGCAGCGCGCCTCCGCCAATCAGCAGGACGAGGAGCGCAAGGAAGGCGTAACGGTTCCACGGCTCCGGCAGCGCTTCGGGCAACGCTTTCACTAAAAAGAGTGCCAGCACAAACCCGTAGCTGCCCAGCAGTCCTTTCCAGCCGCTCAGGAAAAACAGCAGCGCGCCCAGTCCCGTGCCGAGACAGGCAACGCAAAATACGCCGCGCTGCCACATCGCGGTTTCGGGACCGACAAAATCCTTGAGCAAAAAACCAAGCCCGACCGCCGCCGCAAGCATCCCCAGCGCAGCAGGCAGACGTTTCCCGAATGGAGTCTGCACAAATTTTTTCATGGGAGTATCCCTTCTTTATCCTTTGTTATAAAGCCTTTGTAGGGCGGGGACATGTCATAAGCCGGTGCAGGAACTACCAACTGCATACAAACTCGTTCGCTTGTACGGTCTGCCGCTGCGCGGACGGCGGGGACATGTCCCCGCCCTACATTGGCTGTTTCGTTTATCATAGTGGGTTTTCGCGTTCGGAGTCTGCGCAGCCTACATCAGTTCCTTCGTGTCCAGCAGGATGGTCACGGGCCCGTCGTTTTCGGAGGCGACGAGCATATCCGCGCCGAAGCGTCCGTGCTGCGGTTCGAAGCCTCTTGCACGGCACTCGTCTAAAAACTGTTCATACAGGGGAATGGCGATATCGGGTGCCGCCGCGCCGACAAAGCTCGGGCGCTTGCCCTTTTTGCAGTCGGCGTAGAGGGTAAACTGGCTCACCACAAGCACCTGCCCGCCGACATCCGCGAGGGAGAGATTCATTTTATCGTTTTCGTCGCAGAAAACACGCAGTCCCAGCGCCTTTTCCGCCAATTTTTTGCATTGCGCGCCCGTATCGTCCGGCGCGACGCCCAGCAGAATCAAGAAGCCCTGCCCGATTTGTCCGACGATCTCGCCCGCGATGGCAACGGAGGCGCTTTTTACGCGCGTCACGACCGCCCGCATCAGTTCTGCCCCCTTCGCACGTCAATGACGCCGTCGATATTGCGGATCTTATTGCGAATGCTCTCCAATTCGCTCACGTTTTTAACCTCAAAGGTGGCAACCGTCCGCGCCTTGCCCGCAGGCATTTCCTTCGCAGAGATTTCGGAAATTTTGACCTTTGCCGCGGTCAGCGCCGTGGCAATGTCAATCCAAATACCGTCGCGATCCACGGAGTCAATCTCAAAGGTTGTGGCAAAGGGCTTCTCCTCATCCGTGCACCACGCGACCTTCACCCAGCGTCCCGCCTGCTTCGGGTCGTTTGCGCCGACGGCATTCTTGCAGTCCTTGCGGTGGACGGACACGCCGTAGCCCTTTGTGATAAAGCCGATGATCTCGTCGCCGGGCACAGGCGTGCAGCAGCGGGAGAATTTGATCATGCAGGAGTCAATGTCCTCAACAATCACGCCGGAGTCCTTATGGCGGCTCGCCTTCGCAGGAGACGGCTCGGCTGCCTTCGGCGGCTCCTTCTGCTGATTCTGGCGATTGGCGCGGGTCAGATCGTCGCGGATGCGTCCGAACGCCTTTGCCGCCGTCAAGCCGCCGTAGCCGATGGCGGCATACATATCGTCCAAGCTGTCAAACGCCAGCTTTTTCAACAATTGCGGGAGCAGGTCGCTGTCCTGCAAAATCGCGGGGCTGAGATTCGCGCGGCGCAGCTCGCCCTCAAAGCTTGCCCTGCCGTGGGCGACATTCTCCTCGCGCTTCTCCTTCTTAAACCACTGCTTGATTTTCGTGCGCGCCTGATTGCTGTTGCAGATCTTCAGCCAATCGCGGCTGGGGCCCTTCGCGCTCTTGGAGGTCAAGATCTCGACGATATCACCGTTTTCGAGCTGTTGGTCGTAGCTTGCAATGCGGTTATTGACCTTTGCGCCGACCATCGCGTTGCCGACACCGGAGTGAATGGCATAGGCAAAGTCAATCGGTGTCGAGCCTGCGGGCAGGGACATCACCTTGCCCTTGGGCGTAAAGACAAACACCTCGTCGTCAAACATATCGACCTTGAGAGAGTGGATATAATCCTCGGCATCGTTCTCCTCCTGCTGGCTTTCCAGCAGGCGGCGCACCCATTCAAATTGCTTTTCGCTGCCCCCCTCGACGCCCTGCTTGTATTTCCAGTGCGCGGCAATGCCGTATTCCGCCGTCTCGTGCATCTCCCAGGTACGAATCTGCACCTCAAAGGGAATGCCCTGCTGCCCGATGACCGTCGTATGCAGACTTTGATACATATTCGGCTTCGGTGTGGAAATATAATCCTTAAAGCGGCCCGGCACCAGGTTGAACAGGTCATGGATATGCCCGAGTACATTATAGCAGTCGGAAATCGTATCGACGATCACACGGAAAGCGTACATATCGTAAAGCTCGTCAATGCTCTTGTTCTGCGCCTTCATCTTGCGGTAGATGGAGTAGACATGCTTGATTCTGCCGTAAATCGAGCCGTGGATGCCGACGGCGGACAGACGCGTGGTGATCTTGGACTGGATGGACTTCATGAAGCTGTCCGCCTCCGCCTGATGCGCTGCGAGGTATTCCATGATCTCGTCATAGCCCTGCGGGTCGAGATATTTTAAGCTCGTATCCTCCAACTCCCACTTGATCTTCTGCATACCTAAGCGGTGCGCCAGCGGGGCGTAGATGTCCATCGTCTCGCGGGATTTTGAAATCTGCTTGGCAGGCGTCTGATACTGCATCGTGCGGGTGTTGTGCAGACGGTCACAAATTTTGATCAGCACCACGCGGATGTCCTTGCTCATCGCCATGAACATCTTGCGCAGATTCTCCATTTGCTGCTGCTCCAGGGTGGTATATTCCACGCGGGTCAGCTTCGTGACACCCTCGACGAGGGAGGCGACCGTCGAGCCGAACTGCCGCGCGATCTCGTCATAGGTCGAGTCGGTATCCTCAATGCAGTCGTGCAGGATCGCGCCCAAAATGGCGTCGGTGTCCAGTCCTGTCTCCGCGACGATCTCCGCTACAGCCAGCGGATGGATGATATAGGGCGAGCCGTCCTTGCGCTTTTGGTCGCGATGCTTGTTCGCGGCGTAGTCCACAGCGCGGTCAATCACCGCCATATCCGCCAGCGGACAATGCAGGGCAATCATACGGCGCATACTTTCATAATGTTCAGCAAAGGTTTCCAAACTCAATCACCTCTGATGGAATGATATAATCGACTGTTTTCCAGCGGATTCGGTCGGCAATTCGGAAGGAGGCACAGCTCCAGCACCGTTTGCTCACGGCGGAAGGTCAAAAAACCGAGCTCCTGCAAAATCGCAAGTCCCGCCAGCGTTCGGCGGACGCTGTGCCGTTCGTTGGAATACACGGCAACCGCAGAGCAAAAATCGGTCAACTCGCAGCGCAGCACCTTTCCGTAGGGCAGCACCGCGCGGAGATAATGCCAAAGCTCCGCAATATCCGCCCGTTCCGGCGCGAGCATACGGCGCTCTGCGGGAGAAAGCCTGTCTCCTGAGAGAAAGCGGTCATACAGCTCCGCCGGCGCAACGCGGCGCAGGTCAATCAGGCTGAGCTGCACCGAGCGAACGCCGCGAAATTCATTCATCTGCGCATGAAACGCGACATCTACGCGGTCGCCTACCTTGAGCTTTCGGGCAAGTGCGCCGCCGGAGAAGTAGATGGCCTGCAAGCTCTCTCCCTCGCGGGAACGCAGGCGCAGGCGCAGATGCTTGCCGCCGCCGACGGTGGCAATGCGCTCCACAATCACCTCGCTCAGGCAGAATACCGGTCTGGAGCAGCCCGTGCCGCAGGGTTCCAGCTGGGAAAGCCCTTTAATGTTCTCCTCCGTCAAAAGGGCGGCGGGAATCTCGCTGTCAATCTCCAGCGCGGTCTTCGCCTCGCCCGATTTGGCAAACGACTCGGCACGGGCACAGATACGGCGGGAGAACTCGGCAATGTTTTCGCGGTGGATGGTAAAGCCTGCCGCAAGCTCATGTCCGCCGTAGCCCTCGAGCAGCTCCGAAAGCTCTGTCAGCGAGGCGAAAAGATTAAATCCGCCGTAGGAACGCGATGAAGCCTTGCCGTGCTCCCCGTTCAAGCAGATCAAAAAGGTCGGGCGGCAGTATTCCTCGCTCAGGCGAGAGGCGACAATGCCGACCACGCCCTGATGCCAGTTTTCTCCGGCGAGAACAATGGCGCTTTCATGCTTCTTTTTCCCGCGCAGGCGACAGGAAGCCTCCCGGTAGATCTCCAACTCCGTCTCCTGCCGCTCGCGGTTGAGGCGGCACAGCGTCTCGGCAAGCCCCTTTGCCTCAGCGGGATCCTCGGTCAGAAACAGCTGCACGGCGAGCTCTGCGTGCTCCATGCGTCCGGCGGCGTTGATGCGCGGGGCGAGCACATAGCCGATGGTCGAAGCGGTCACCTCCTGCGACATACAGTCGCAAGCCTCCATCAACGCGCGGATGCCGAGGCGCTTTGGCTTCTGCATCGCGGCAAGCCCCTGCACAACGAGGCGGCGGTTCTCTCCGCGCAAGCACATAATGTCCGCAATGGTGCCGAGGCAGAACAGGTCGCAATAGCGCGCAGCAATCTCGTCCTGATTGCCGTGCAGTGCGGCTGCCAGCTTAAACGCCACGCCGACACCGGACAGATTCGTATGCGGATAGGTGCGGTCGGGGCGGTGCGGATCAATTACTGCCGCCGCGCGGGGCAAAACCGGCTTGCATTCATGGTGATCGGTAACGATCAATGTAATGCCCATCGCGCGGCAGAGCTCCGCCTCGGGAATCGCCGTAATGCCGCAGTCCACGGTGATGATCAACCGCACGCCGTCGTCATAAAGCTGGCGGATTGCGGCTGCGTTCAGTCCATAGCCCTCCTCTATGCGTCCGGGAATATGCGCAACGCAGTCCGCGCCGATGGAGCGCAAATAATCCGTTAAAAGGCAGGTCGCCGTAATGCCGTCCACATCATAGTCCCCAAAAACGGCGATACGCTGTTTTTCCGCCAGCGCGCGGCGAAGCTCCGTAACGGCGCGATCCATCTCCTTCATGAGAAACGGATCCGGCAGCGGGGCATCGGCGCGGAGCAGCTCATTTGCCGCCTCTACCGTATCATAGCCCCTGCCGCAAAGCGTGTAGGCAGTCAGGACGGAATAGCCCGCCGCGCATAGTTTTTCAACCGATTCCTGATTCGGTGCCGCAATTTCCCAAGTTCCGTACTTCACATCCAAACACATCCCATTTTACTTTTTCTTTCTATTATAACAAATTCTATCGCCGGGTACAATAGAAGATGTCGAAAAAGTCAAACTTTGTGCGTGCAGGAACGACCGACTGCGTACTGATTTGTCCGCTTGTGCTGACTGCCGCTTACGCGGTCGGCGGGGACATGTCCCAATGTCATTAAGTTAACCGCGTGAGGCAAGTGCAGAGG
>JBJFGB010000070.1:0-1829 GCA_051892295.1 Faecousia sp.
GACGTGTTTGACTATGACTACGACGAGGACGAGGAAGCGGAGGAAAACGAGGAGGAGCCGGAGAATGACCGCCCCCGCAAATCGTGATTTCCTCTATACCATGCCGCCCTATGACCGAATGAAACATACGGAGGACGAAGACGGCAAAACACCTTCTGTGCCTCCATTTCCGGATGATCCCAGTGACCCATGCTATGGCTGTGGAAATTGGTATAGCCCCTGTATTTGGCCCTGTCTCAGACAGATGGGATATGACAAGCTCCCCAAGCGAGCTTGAAACGATAATAAGGCAGCCCTGCCGAACGGGGCTGCCTTTTCATATAGATGAAAGGACCGAAACTGTGTATAAACTCATTATCACCGAAAAGCCGTCCGTGGCGCAGTCCATCGCCGCCGCCCTCGGCATTAAGAATCGTAAGGATGGATATATCGAAGGAAACGGCTGGCTCATCTCCTGGTGTCTGGGGCATCTGGCGGAGCTGGCCGACGCGGAGACCTACGACGAGAAGTACAGCAAGTGGCAGCTTGCCGATTTGCCCATCGTCCCGAAAAACTGGCGCTATGTCGTGCCTGCGGGCAAAAAGGCACGGTTTTTGCTGGTGCGGGATCTCATGAACAGGGAGGATGTGTCCGAGATCGTGAACGCCTGTGACGCCGGGCGCGAGGGCGAACTCATTTTCCGCAACGTGTATATCCTCGCCAACTGCAAAAAGCCCATGCTTCGCCTGTGGCTGTCCTCCATGGAGGAGGATGCCATCCGCGAAGGCTTTGAAAACCTGCATGACGGTTCGGAGTACGACGGCCTCTACCGCGCCGCCCTCTGCCGTGCCAAAGCCGACTGGCTGGTGGGCATCAACGCCACCCGCCTGTATTCCATCCTGTATCATCGCACCCTGAACGTGGGACGGGTCATGTCCTCCACGCTCTCCATGCTGGCCCAGCGGGAGGCGGAGATACGGGCGTTTGAGCCGACGCTGTTTTATACTCCTGTTCTGAAATGCGATGCTGTGGAGGCCATGGGCGAACGATGCGCCACCAAAGCCGATGCGGAGGCTGTCATCGCCGGCTGTGGGAACACGGCGATCGTCACCAAGGTGGAGCGCGTGGAAAAGACCGTGAAGCCGCCGGCGCTGTTCGACCTGACCACCCTCCAACGGAAAGCCAACCGGCGCTGCGGCTTCACCGCGCAGCAGACGCTGGACTATTTGCAGTCGCTGTATGAAAAGAAGCTCTGTACCTATCCCCGCACGGACAGCCGCTATCTCACCGACGATATGCAGGGCCTGGTCAAGGCTATCACGCTCCGGGCGGCGGAGCTCTGCGGCGTCGATGTGAGCGAACCCGAAAATCCCTCTGCCGTGTGTAACAGCGGCAAGGTCAGCGACCATCACGCCATCGTCCCCACCGCCACAGCGGCGGGCATGGAGATGGGGGATCTCCCGGAGGGCGAGCGCAAGGTCCTCGCTCTGGTATGCTGGGGTGTTCTCCGCGCCGTGGCCGGGGACTATCGCTATGCGGAAACTACCGTCTCGCTGGAAGCGGGCGGTCATACGTTTACCGTCAAGGAAACGACCGTCCTTGATCCCGGCTGGATGCAGTATGAAAAGTGCCAGCGGGAACACGGCATCCCCGACTTCACCGAGGGGCAGGAGCTGGAGGCATCCTTTTATGTGAAGGAGGGGCGCACCTCTGCACCCAAGGATTTCACCGAGGATACGCTCCTTTCTGCCATGGAAAACGCCGGGAGCGGCGATATGCCGGAGGGTGCAGAGCGCCGGGGTATCGGTACACCTGCCACCCGTGCCGGTATTCTTGAAAAGCTTATCGCC
>JBJFGB010000070.1:1929-3780 GCA_051892295.1 Faecousia sp.
TGGAAGGACAATCGCTACCTCACCGCCAAGCGCATCGACCTGACGCCGGACAGAGCGAAGACGCTGCTGGAGGAGGGGCAGGTTATGGTTCACGGGATGTATTCTGAGCGAACCGGCAACAACTACGACGCCATGCTCGTGCTGGCGGACGACGGGCAGCGTATGCGCTATAAGCTCTCGTTTGACTATGCCGAGTGATAAAAACTGCCTCCCTCTGCATTTCTGCGGAGGGAGGCCATTCTATCCCGGAAGGAGGAGCATCACATGGACGAAACCATCACAACCGTCCCGGCTGCGGACGAGCCGAAGAAAACCAACAAGGAACGGCTCGAAGAAATCACCGACAGCATAGAGGCTGGTATCAAAGACCTGTTTGACAGCGAAAAGTATAAGAATTATCTCCGCACCATGAGTAAGTTCCATAACTACTCTTTCAACAACACCATGCTCATCCATATGCAGATGCCGGAGGCCACCCACGTCGCCAGCTTCAGCAAGTGGAAGGACAAGTTTCATCGGAACGTAAAACGCGGCGAGCATGGCATCAGAATCATTGCCCCGACGCCCTATGTCAAAAAGGTTGAGGAGATGAAGCGTGACCCGGAGACCAATGCCCCTATGGCCGATCAGAACGGCGAGGTCATCATGGAGGAGAAGCAGATCAAGATCCCGCGGTTCAAGGTCGTGACCGTGTTCGACGTGTCCCAGACCTACGGTGAGCCGCTGCCGCAGCTTGCCTCCGACCTCACCGGCGACGTGCAGCAGTTCGGAATTTTTATGGAGGCCCTCAAACGCTCTGCACCCGTGCCTCTGGAAGTGCAGCCGCTGGCGCCGGATTTGGATGGGTATTTCAGTCCGACCGAACAGAGAATCGTCATCCGCGAGGACATGAGCGAGGTGCAGACCATCTGCGCTGCCGTCCACGAGATCGCCCATTCTATCCTGCACAACAAGGAAGCCATGGCGGAAGAAAAGAAGTCCCAGCGAACACAGGAGGTCGAGGCAGAAAGCATTGCGTTCTCCGTATGCGCCTATTATGGGATTGAGACCGATGAAAACAGCTTCGGGTATATTGCTTCCTGGTCCTCCGGGCAGGAACTCAAAGAACTGAGAGCCAGCCTGGAAACTATTAACCGGACGGCAGGCGGGCTTATCAATGACATAGACCGCAACTTCAATCTGATCTGCAAGGAACGCGAAGCCGGGTTCCTCGCTCATCCCGGAAGTTTTGCCATCTACCAGATGGATCATTCGATGGATTCCATCTCCCTGCGCTTCTCGAGCTATGACGAGCTGGCACAGCATGATATAGCCCCGAAACGGGATATGTACAACCTCGTCTACACGGCAGAGCTGGCCGACAAGTCTCTGGACGATATATACTACGAGTTCAATCAGGATCGTCCTTCGGATTACCGCAGCTATTCTCTGTCTGTCAGCGACATCATTGCGCTCAATCAGGGCGGCGCGGTATCTTACTACTATGTTGACCGCTTCGGCTTCAAGGAACTGCCGGACTTTGCAAAGGACAATCCCCTGAAAAACGCTGAAATGAGCGTAGAGGACGATTACAACATGGTGGACGGGCTCATCAACAACGGCCCGAAGCTGTCGGCCGTGGCAGAGTTGGAGGAACGGTCCAAGCATGAGCCGATCTCACTCATGGATCTTCACGACGCGATCGTGCGAGAAAAGAACGTGTTGGAGAAGAAACCAGAGGCCATGGAGAAGCGCCCGTCCGTCCTTGCTATGCTCCAAAAGCCGCTTCCCGGTCAGGACGGTCATAAAAAAGCAGCGCCCAGCAAGGGCGCGGAAATGGAACTTTGATTATGAACCTCACCTTCGACGAAC
>JBJFGB010000071.1:0-3772 GCA_051892295.1 Faecousia sp.
ACCATGTCATTGCGAGGAGCGCAGCGACGTGGCAATCTCTTGCAGGTACTACCAACTGCGTACAAGCTCTCCCACCATGTCATTGCGAGGAGCGCAGCGACGCGGCAATCTCTTGCAGGTACTACCAAGTACGTACAAACCTACAGCCTTAGATTGCCACAACCAGTGTGCGCACTGGTTTCGCAATGACAAATATGGTAGCCTTCCCGTGTCATTGCGAGGAGCGCAGCGACGCGGCTGCGCAGCCGTCGGCGACGAAGGAGCCTTACGGATGCGGCGTACCCCTTGCGGGTGCAATCTCTTGCAGGTACTACCAACTGCGTACAAGCTCTCCCACCATGTCATTGCGAGGAGCGCAGCGACGTGGCAATCCCGTGCAGGAACTACCAAGCGTGCACAAGCCTACAGCCAGAGATTGCCACAACCAGTGTGCGCACTGGTTTCGCAATGACAAATATGGTAGCCTTCCCATGTCATTGCGAGGAGCGCAGCGACGTGGCAATCTCTTGCAGGAACTACCAAATACGTACAGACTTGTTCATACGTACTGTCTGCCGCTTCGCGATGAAAACGAAAGAGTCCTTGTTCATACACGAAACCGGTCACCCAAACGGGTGACCGGTCTCTTTGGTTCTTCGCTTTATTCAGGGATTGGAATCGGACGGATTATTCCGGTGCGTTGGTGGTGTCGTAGGTGGTCTGGAACAGAACCCCGTTGACAACCCAGACATCGGACAGGTCGGGCTTGCCGTCCGCACCGGCGCGGCACACCAGATAATCGCCCGCGCCGTGCGGCACACCTTCGCGGTTGGCATGCAGCACATCGCCCCAAGCCGTCTGCACGCTGACCTTGGTGTCAATCGGAATAAACATCGCAAAGTTGCTGCTGCCGGAGGCAATGGTCTTCATTTCGACAAAAGTGTCCGGCGTGAAATCGTCCGCGGTCAAGGGACTGCCGTCGAGCTTGGTATAGGTCTTGATGACCTTGGACAGCTTGGAAACCCACTGCTCGCCGCAGGTGCCTTCCAGAATCACATCAATGCCGTTCGGCTCAGCGGTGTAGTACACATCCTCAAAAAAGTTGTAAACCTCCGTCGAGGCGGAAACCATTTTGCCCTTCACGGTATATTCGGTTTTTCCGGTGGAGAACCATTCATATTCGGTGGAGCTGCAATAGCTCTGCATGGAGATCTCGGTGCTTTTCTCCACCAGCAGGGACAGCAGCTTCGCAGCCTGCGCGCGGGTGGAAAGTCCCTTCGGCACAAGGGTGTCTGCCGTCATGCCATTGATATAGCCGGCACCCACCGCCCACTTCATTGCCTCAACGGCGTAGTCGGAAATATCCCCGCTGTCGGTATATTTGGTCAGATCGCCGGTGCCGTATTTGCCGCCGACATAGCGGCAGAGCATGGTCACAATCTGTTCGCGGGTAACCGGTGCTTCCGGCTCAAAGGTCGTCGCGGTTGCGCCGTTCACGACACCCTCGTCCTGCGCCCATGCAATGGCGTCTGCGTAGTAGCTTCCCTTGGGAACATCGGTGAAGGTGGAAGCCTCGGTAACCTCCGGCTCACCTGCGATGCGGTAAAGGAGGGTCGCCCACTGCCCGCGGGTCAGGGTGGCGTCCGGCTCGAAGGTGGTTTCGGTCATGCCCCGGATGACGCCTTGGTCGGTCATATCAACGACATAAGCATAGAACCAGTCGGATTCCTTGACGTCGGTAAACGGATTCTTCAGACCGAGGTTTGCCTTGATTGCGGCGATTTCCGCTTCGGTCAGACCGATTTCCTTCAGATAGGCTTCTGCCTCTGCCTGCAGGTCTGCGGTTTTCAAATCCTCCACGTCAAACATCAGCGTAAGGTTCGCAACAATATTGTCGTCCACAACGACCTGATATCTTGCTTCGTCTTCGGTAACGCCGTAGTAGTTGTAATAGGTTGTCATGTAGTCCGCAATGACTTCGCGATAGCTTGCGCCCATCAGGCATTCGAGGATCGCGTTTGCCATACCGGCGCGGTCCTTACCCTCTGTGCAGTGAATGAGGTAGGGCCCTTCGTTATTGGCGATAAAGCGGTAGCCCTCGGCAAGGCCGGTCTTGAACGCGTCGCTGGTGAAGGCGACCGGAAGGCCGAGGAAAATGATGTTCTGCGTGCTGTAGTAGGAGTCGCTGTAGCCCTCATAGGCTTCGGCATCCTCCTTCGTGTCCGCGAGGTTCACAAAGGTCTGAATGCCTGCCGCCTTCGCCGCAGCGTCAGCATAGGTGTTGCGCCCCAGCTCGGGATTCACAGGAGAAGAAGAACGGTACAGCGTGGCGCTTGCGATACCGGTGGTGGTGACCTCACGGAAGTTTGCAAACTCCGCGTCGGTCAGATTGGGGTAATCCTCGCGCACATCGGTGCGTACCAGATGGTGCGCCTGCCACTGAGCAAGGTAGCCGCCTTCCTCCTTCATGGTAACATAGATGTAAACGGGATCCGTGACACCCTCCGCATAGGTGTAGCCGCTCTCCGCCGCCACAGCCAGACCCGTTTCCACCGCAATCTGACCATAGTTGATGGCAAGGGTGGTGACGCTCTTGCCGCTTGCCGCGCGGAAGAGCTTCGCGCCGGTGGCAACGTCGGTATAGTCGCTGCAAACAGGCACTGCAAAGGTGTGATCGTTCACTGCAACGGTGGTAACGTCGCCGTATGCGAAGTTCTGCAGGAACGCAGCGGCAGAGACGTCCAAATCAATGTGACCGTATTTGGTCGTGTTGTTGCTCTCGGTCAGCAGCATCTTATAGACGTAGGTGACCGGCTCGCCCGTGAAGAAGTTTACGGTTCCTTCGTTGACGGTGCTGATGACCACGGGATCCGTGCCGTAGAAGCTGTAGGAGTGGCCTTCGGCATAGGTGTTGAGCACGGGGCAGCCAAACGCGTCGGCAACGCCCTGAGAAACGCTCGGGGAGACGGCGGCATCATCCGTCGCGTAGAGAACCATCGCCTCGCCGGTGAATTTTTCGGCAGCGGCTTCGGCAAGACCGTCGCTGTATTTTTCAAGGTCGGCAAACCATTCCTTGCTCAGCTCCTGATTCTGACCGTAGATGGTGGTGAAGGGCGCGTAACCGTTTTCATTTGCAGTAGCCTTCAGGAGTTCCCAGTTCTCGCTGCCGCCGAACAGGTTCTTCAGGTCCTCCGTGTCCTCGGCAGGTGCCACGAACTCGATCTTGTCGAAGGTGACCATATCCTCGGCAATCATTTCCAGGACAATGCGGCCGCCCATGGAATAGCCCATTGCGTCTACGCCGTCAATGTTGTAGGTCGCCTTCATGTAATTGATGACGTCGAGAACATCGTTCTTCATGTTTGTCATCGTATTGAGCCGGAAGCTTTCGGTGCTGTTGCCGCAGCCGGGGAAGTCGAGTGTCACGGCAATCATGCCCTCTGCAGCAAGGCCGTTGGAAATGGCGTCATAGCCGCCCCACTCGTTGTGGTTGCCGCCGTGACCGTGGATCAAAACAACCAGTTCATAGGTTGCTTCTGCGTTATAGTCCGCAGGGAGGGTGACATAGGTTGGAATTTCTGCGCCGTCTCGCTTTGTTGAAGCAACGGAGATTGTTGCGGTGGTCGGTTCCGCTGCAAATACCGCAGGCAGAGCGGAAAGAACCATGCACAGGACAAGAAACAATGCCAGGATACGCGAAGAATTCTTCATGTTTGATTCACTCCTCTATCAGATTTTTCAAGCTTTGCAGCCGAATTGCTGCAGCTCTGCTTCTATTATAAACCAACGTCAC
>JBJFGB010000072.1:0-3728 GCA_051892295.1 Faecousia sp.
ATCCGCAAAAGTACAAAACCTATGCAATCGGGCGAAATTTGGCAATTTTTTGCGATAGTCTAATCCTTCCCTGCCGGTGAATCGTTATAATAGACAAGGGGACACCCTTAAAGGAGATTTCTCCATGCACAATGAGAATCAATTTCAAACCATAGCCGACGGGGATGAAACGGCTCTGGCGGCTTTGGTGGAGCAGTATTATCCGGACATACTGCGCTATTGTCGATGGCATACGCCGGATATTGCCTCGGCGGAGGACGCCGCACAGGAAAGCTTTCTCAAAGCCATACGCTATATCCGGCGCAGTCGGTTCCGCGGGAATTTCCGTCCGTTTTTGTATCAGATCGCCAGAAACACCTGCATTGATATGAAAAAAGCGGCAAGGAACTCCGCGGTTCCTCTGGAAAACATGAACACAGAGCCATCGAACGCGGACAACGACATGGAACGAATCGATCGCCGGGTTGATGTACTTGCCGCCGTTTCGGCGCTGCCGGAGGAGGAACAGGAACTCATCCAACTGCGCTTTGGGCAGGAGCTGAAGCTTCGTGAGATCGCAGAGATCCTGAATTTGCCGGCGCGGACGGTACAGTCCCGGCTTCGCGCTGCGATGAAAAAGCTGGAATCCCGGTTGAAAGAGGGGTAAGAGATGAAAAAGGATACAAAAAGGCTCCTTCGTCGGAGCTTGCAGCAGGACGGTTTCGTGCCGGGCAAAGAGGCTGTGCAGAAGCTGATTGAGCGATCTGTGCAGGTACTGCGGCAAACGGAGCCGAAGCCGCACAGGAGCCCGTGGAAAATTGCTCTGATCCAAATTTGTTTTGCCGGGTGGAGGGTGTATCTGGCGCAGATTCTGATCCTCTGTGCGGGGCTCGTTATGGGACGCTGTCTGGCGGACGGCCTCCGATCCCTCAGTCCCGCAGGTATAATCCGGGCACTAAGTCTGGTTTCCGTCATGGTTTCTCTGAGTATGCTGCCTTTTCTCTATCGTTCCGCGCGCTATTCCATGCTGGAAGTGGAAAGCGCTGCGTGGCTGTCCGGGAGGCGGCTTATGCTCGTCCGTGCCGCCTTGTTATTTATCGGCGACATACTGCTGGTGCTGGTCGTTTCCATGATGGCGATCCTGCACACCGGACTGGAAGCATGGACGGCCGTCAGCAGCGCGGCGCTGCCGATGCTGGTTATCTTTGCCGGACTGTTGTATCTGATCCGAAAGACCGATCTCACCCGGTTCGGACAGCGCTTTGCCATGCTTTGCGGCGGCATCGCGGCCGGTATGCAGATCATCTGCCGTCAGATGCTCCCCACATGGCTTATCACAGCGCAGGCCGTACTGTGCGCGATCCTGCTTTTGGTTTGCGGTCTGCAGATCTTTGAGGGACTGCGTAACAACGGCGGCACGATTTATGTATAGGAGGGAATACGTTGAAACTGCAAATTGAACATATCTGCAAATTTTACAAGGACAAAAAGGCCGTGAACGACGTCAGCCTTGACCTGACCCCCGGCGTATGGGGGCTTCTCGGCGCAAACGGAGCCGGCAAAACAACGCTGATGCGTATGATCGCGGGCATCATGCCGCCTACATCCGGCGATATTCTGTATGACGGCGTGTCCATCCGCATACTGAAAGAAAACTATCGGGAAATTTTCGGTTATCTGCCGCAGGAATTTGGCTTCTATCCCGAGTTCACCGTGCAGGATTATCTGGAATACATGGGCGCGCTGAAGGGCTTGACAAAACGGCACACCAAAGAAAAAATCGACGAGCTGCTGGAGAAAATGACGCTGACCGACGTGCGGAAAAAGAAGATCGTTAAGCTGTCCGGCGGTATGAAGCGGCGCGTCGGTATTGCACAGGCGCTTATGAACGATCCGGAGATTCTTATTCTGGACGAGCCGACCAGCGGACTTGACCCGGCAGAGCGTGTGCGCTTCCGAAATCTGCTGTCGGAATACGCGCAGGATCGAATCGTCCTGATCTCCACGCATATCGTTTCCGACGTGGAGTATATCGCCGGCTGCAACGCCATTATGAAAGCCGGAACAATCCTGGCGGTTGGGAGCACGGAGAGCCTTCTGAAGCTGGCAGAGGGCAGGGTCTGGCTCTGCCATGTACCGGCCGGGGAGGTTGGATACTGGGAACAGAGGCTGCAGGTAGTCAATCTCCGCCATGAAAATGACGGCAGCGTGGAGCTGCGATATCTGGCCGAGTGCGCCATGACACGGGACAGTATTTCTGCCGCTCCGCATCTGGAGGACCTGTACCTGTGGCTGTTCCCGCAGGAAGGAGGCCCGGCATAATGCGTCTTTTTGCGTTGGAAATCAAGCGCGTCCTGAAAACGCGCCTCACGTGGATGCTGGTGACAGCGGCGCTTCTTCTCTCCGTTATTTGTGCATGGCTGCCCGTGACCTTCGTGGAGGTGCTGACCGAAAACGAAGCAGGCGCGGAAACGCGGCTCACCGGATTGGACGCCATTCACTATTATCAGCAGTATAACGAGATGCTTTATGGGGAAGTAACGCCGGAACTGGTACGCAAGGCCGTGGAGATCAGGCAAAGCCTATACAGAGCCTATGACAGTGAGTACGGCGAGAATATCCCGGAACAGGTCTATTTCAAGGAGCTATGGCCGTATATTCGCCTTTCGTCCGGCGCGTTGGAGGTGATGGCCGATCCGGATAACGGGATCGTACCGGAGCTTCTTGCGATCGATGCCTCAAAGTTAGATAATTACTATGGTCTCATGGAGGGGCGGCTGAGCTCCGTTTTGCGGATGGAAAACCCCGATAATCCCGCGGCAGAGATCTCCGCGCTTAAAAAGTTTTCCGCCGTGCAGCGCCCATATACCTACTATTTCGGTGTCGGAAGAGACAATATGGACTACGAAACGCTTCTCCTGTTTGCGGTCTGCGTTATTTGCGTTGTCATTAGCTCCACGGTTTTTTCCACGGATTCTCAGACAGGCGCCGATGATATTCAGCGCTGCTCAAAGCACGGTGGGCTGCGCCTGGCGCTGACAAAAATATGCGCTGCTATGCTGATCTGTCTTACGCTGCTTTTCCTTTGCGGGGTGATATGGATAGGGCTCACATCCCTCTTCTTTGGGCGTGACGGGAATCTTTCTTCTGTGCAGATTCTGTATTCCGTAACGAGCCTTGTGCCGTGGACGATGGGACAGATGCAATGGGGGATTCTGTGGTATACATTGCTGATCCTTGGTTGTACCGTCGCGTTCACCCTGTTCATTTCTGCGACCTGCCAAAACAATGTTTCCTCCGTGGCCGCCTCGCTTACAGCCGTGATGATGCCCATGATTGCATATGTTGCCGTGCCGGAGAAAATCGAAAAGTGGCTGCAGTGCTTTCTCCCGTCCGGCGGCATCGGACTCGCAAACTCGGTTCTCTATATGCTGACGGATTATGATTATCTGCACCTTGGCAATGCGTCCTTCTGGAACGCCGATGTTCTTCTGGCGGTAACGGCGGTGGAGATTCCGCTGTTTCTTCTGCTTGTGATGATCCGCTATCAACGGAAAAAATGTAAATAAAACCGGGTTCTGTCCGTAAGGATCAGTTGCTCTGTGGTGGAAATGGGTCTTTCATTTGCATAACGATGATGCTATACTTATCAAAACACGACGCAAATGAAATGTCTGCGCTGACGGCAGAAACGGCGGAGGAAAAGAAAGCATGACGGAAAAAATCTGTGATATTGCCGTGATCGGCGG
>JBJFGB010000073.1:0-15391 GCA_051892295.1 Faecousia sp.
GTAGGGCGGTTTCGCCCTACCTTTTTGTTTGCCAATTATTATTTTACACTAAGCTAACATAGGAGACCGGTTCTCTGTGTTAGATAGGAAAAGAATCAGGGCGGCATCGCCGCCTCCCTGCGCTGTAACAGGATTCAATTTGTATCTGGAAAAACTACAGATTTCCACTTTGGCAAGAACTTTCGCAGCATTCAGTTCTATGACACACAGAACCGTCCGTAACCACTGAAAAAGTCTACATTCAAAAAATGCTGCTCCCAAACTCGGGTGAATGTTTTCGTTTTCATGGACGCAAGTTTTGAAAAAGCCGTTTTTCATGGATTAAAACCAAAGAATGCTACTTTTCAGTGGTTTCGAACCGTCCCCCTGTGTTATGTTATTTCACTATTTCCCTCTTTTTCCATTGTGGACAATATGTTCCCTTTATATATTCTTCAATATGCGCATAAAAATAACTGCGTTCTGCCTCATATTCCTCCAGAGACATCCCTTCTCTCCAGAATGGCGCCTCTTTTAATGTACCGGTCGCCCAATCATTTTCGGCCATCGAATTCCATCAGCCCTTCCGTATAATCTTGGAGCAAATGATAACAATAATTTCTTCGCGAAGGCGAGTGCGCTCACCCATTGTTATTATGCCGTTTCTAACTTTTTCTGTCAAGGGTTTCAAAGCATCGGCGTATATTTTATCCGGGAATCCAAGTTTTACACTCTCGCCTTTTCTTTCTACATAGTAAATGCACCGTCTAAACGAACAGCCACAAATGCGCGAAGGTTGTCAGTTGTCAGTAAGGAAAGCATATCTATCTCAGAAAAATAACCATCAGTCGTGTGATCATGTACGAATATATATTCGTTTTCTCTATGGCTTGCCATAAATTCTCTATAAGCTTCCCCGCCGACAGAGTTCATATCACCTGTTTCTTCATATACGCAGCTGCAATTTTTTGCATCTAATAGGAGGAGATGTTCTTTCCCGTCGATCGAGCCGAGTTTCGCAACATGAGCACAGGCTCTTGACACTCCCTCATTAAATTCCCTGCTTTTCCCCGGAATATTTACAGAAAAATCAGCGGTAGAAGAATACTGTACGACTTTCCCTGTATTTCGGACGGCGTTATGCGCAGATTGCGCTGGTTTAACTTCGCGATGGATGAGGTAAGTCAGCGGAGAGTCGGTTTCGAGGCGGGTTTGGATGGATTGGCAGATTTGGAGGCGGTTTTTGGTTTTGATGAGCTCGTCTCTCAGAGTGCGGGCGCGGGAGGTTTGGCGGTTGTCTTTGGGCAGCGCGTCCAACTCCGCTTGCAGCTTGTCCAGCTTCTGCTGCTCCGCAAGCTGACGGGCTGCTGTCTCCTGATATTCCTTGAGATATTTCCGCTCCGTAGCGTTCTTTACCTTTGAGGCATCTGTCTCCATAAGAAGCGAATGCACCGTAGGCTGCTCTTGATCGGAATTCTGCTCGTGGGATAGGTCGTTTTGCGTACCGTGATTGGAAAGCGCCACCGTTTCCGCCTGCTTGTTTTGGCTCGTCTCCGCTTCTACCGTCTCCCGCGCCGTGGGCATATCTTCGGCTTTTGTGGCTGTTGTCCCGTCTCCGTCCGGCGTATCCTTCTTGGAATAGCGAATGTCCCGATGCTCGGTTGGGGCTTCGTTGGTTGTCAGCGCCACCTGATTCCGGTTTGCAAAGACACAATAGGTCGGTACGCCGGACTCCGTTGCCGTAAAGCTGTCAAAGCCCTGCTCCCGCGCGAGTTGAAGGAAGCGCTCCGTTCTTGTTACGGCGAAAACAGAAGTCTTGCCGATACCATATCCAAAGAATTTTTCCAGTGTATCGTAGTCGATATGCAGGCTTTCGGCAAGTCTACGCAGTCTTTCCTCTGTCAGCTTGCCGTCGATCTCTCCGAGGTTCGCAGGATGCTCCGCTTTCGCGTAAAGCTTATAGAGCTTCAAATCTTTGTCGGTGTATACCTCTCCATCCAGCGGTTCGGACTCGTCGCGGAACTCGGCATAGGTCTCCGCATACGCTTTATCGGTGGTCATCCAGATACCACGGAACAGCTCAAATACAGAGAAGCTTTTAAAATGGCTCCCGTGATAGAGGACCAGCAATCTTCCCTCTCGGTCGCGGAACACACTGTCTTTGAAGTAATCCCGCTGTGCCTTGGTCAGCCGGTTGCCTTCACTGTCGGAAGCCTCGGACAGTGAGGTATCCCCACGCTGTTCAGAATAATGCGCTGCCGTCTCCGTCTGTTGCGCCGTTGTCTGCCGAATAAATGCTTCGACCTCATAAAGTGCTTCGCTAAGCCCAGGAACGGCTTCTTCCAGACCGCGCAGCCTTAGGTCTCCCTCCTCATACATTTGCATAATATCAGAAGTGATGTCGATTTCAGGGAATTTTTGCAAAAAATCGCGCCAGTCCTCCGATGCGTCAAACGCTAAGGAGATCAGTTCATCTATTCTTGCTTTTTGGTACGGCGTGGCGGTCTGGTACTGAAATACAGGAATCTTCTGTCCTCCATTTCCTTCTCCGCGCGTTCGATCTCCTCGTCTGTCAGAATATTGGTTTTCCCCTGAGCGATTTGAATTTCCCTGTACTGCTTCGCTACTCGAAGAAACTTCTCTCGGTATATCCGCCGTTCTTCTTCCTCGATCGAGTCCATTCTCAGCACTCCTTTCCTCCA
The DNA here is from genome assembly GCA_051892295.1 of Faecousia sp. Lineage (GTDB taxonomy): Bacteria > Bacillota > Clostridia > Oscillospirales > Oscillospiraceae > JAZOXB01. Next base: position 2,682 of record JBJFGB010000073.1, read on the forward strand.
TGCTGCCTTTATCATACCCCATCGAAGTCTCGCGGTCAACCGTATCCTTGTCGGAAGCCTTTACGGTTCTGTTTTTACCGTTGGAGCTTCTTTCTGCCTGCACCGCGGCGGAGAGGGCTTGTTGCAGCTTTTTGACGGCATTCTCGGCGGTTTCGATGTCTGCGCCGAATTGCTCCTGCACGCGTTTTACCAAAGCTGCCGTTTCGGCATCGGTCTGCTGCGCGGTCTTGCCTTTGAAGAGGTTCAGCAATTTGTGCCATGCTGCGACGATGCCGCGCGCCGTTTCGAGCTTGAACGCTCCGCTTTTGATGGATGTGCAGAGCTCGTCAAGCGCCGTCTGTTCCGAAAGCAGCTCCCCGATGAAGTCGCACACAACTTCCTCGCGGGCAAGCGAATATTCCGAGTATTCCGCTGCGGACTCCTGCTTTGCCTTGACCGCATCCTCGCCGCCCTTTGCCTTGACCGCGTACTCTGCAAACGCATTCCACGCCTCGCTGCCGATCCTTTCCTTCACCGCGTGCCCAAGCTCGTGCGAGACGGAAAACAGAAACGCATTGCTTGCCCCTTGATGCTGCGGTGCAATGTCCAACTCAATCAAGCCGGTATCCGCATGATACAGACCGTTATTTCCTCCGAGATTGCCGAAACGCACCCTTATGCGAAACAGCTTTGCCAGCGCGTTCACCGCAGAGACGAGCTGCGGGTCAACCTGCGCGGTGAATGCGTTTTGCTCCACGCCAAAGGCAGTTTTTCTTCCCTGCGAATCATTCATCATCTGCCCAAGCCGGTATGCCGTGCTTCGCTGCAGCTCGGTGAGGACGGGAGAAAGACCGTTCCCGTTCCGCAGCTCGGTTTCGGAGAAATTGCCCTTGCCATAGAAAAAGGCTTCCGCCGCGCCTCTTGCATAAATCTCCGGAGAAATCCCCTCCGCCGGGTCATAGCTTTTTGCAAGCGACTCCGCCGCCGCCTTTTGGACACCTAAGGAAACAAGCGCGGTATAGATCAGGGTGTTGTCACGGTGCACCGACTACGATAAAAGCCATCCCCATCAATAAAACGCAGGGGGCATCGCTGCCCCCTGATTTTTAACAGTATTCCTCTTGCGTTTGGAAAGCTATGGATTGCCACTTTGGCAAGAACTTTCACACCATTCGGGTCTGTAACACACAGAACGTCCCCTATGTTATTATTCAAGAATTCATGATTTAATCTTTCGGAGCTTTGCTTCTTCAGATTTAATTTGCTCCAAATAGATCTGATAGCTTTTTTTGGCCTCTTCTGGTGCGTCATCACGAACTACTGGCACACCATCATCCCGACGGAAATACCAATCCTTATTTGAAAACCAATACCATTCATATTTTTTCATAGTAACGCCTCATTTCCGCAATAAATTCGCTGATAAATTCAGAATGATTATTACTACGCGCGGCAAATACCTCCGCAACAATTTCACGCGGTTTGCTGCCCGGCGTAACAACAGTAGCATACTTAGAAATTTCTTTTTCAAGGTAATCCAAAACAGTTTTCGAAGGTATGTCTTCCGGATTCTCAAAAACGTTATCTTCAGAAATATTATATAGCGCTTTTTTTGCGAAATCAAGTCCCTTTTTGCCATAACAGTTTTCCCAAACATGCCCATATTCATGACGAACAATATCCTCAACACATGTCGAAGCAAAAAAGGTACCGGTTACATTTTGCTCTGTAACAGATCTATCACGCAACGCTTTGGTGTTTAGTACAATTGTTTTGTTATATGTTATTGCAAAATCAGTATCACCAAGTACCGACACTTTCAGGCATACCCCTTTTTTCGTTGGGAATTCTTTTGCAAGCGCCGACAAAGCATCAATAGAAGTCTTTAAAATCGCTATATCTCCGTCAAATCCTTTCAAACCGACAATTCGCACGCCATGTTCCTTTGCATAAAGAACGCATTGCCGTTTTTCTTCATTACTCACATTTTGTGCAGACGCTAATGACCAATCATTTTCCCTTGTCGTTGGAGTTATGTCTAAATCGTGAGTATTTCCACGACCATCCTGCTGTCTGAATCCCATCTGCGCAAGACGAGTATGTTGTTTTCCTCTGCGCTCCTTATCATTTCCTATTGCTAACTCCGCTTCACCGTTCTGTACGAATGGGAGCGCTGTAGTTTTCGCCTTTGTCTGCTGCGTTGCATTTTTCTGCACTTCTGCAACCCACGGTTTGATATCGCGGGTGATGAGGTAAGTCAGCGGAGAGTCGGTTTCGAGGCGGGTTTGGATGGATTGGCAGATTTGGAGGCGGTTTTTGGTTTTGATGATTTCGTCTCTCAGAAAACGGGCGCGGGAGGTTTGGCGGTTTTCTTTGGGCAGCGCGTCCAGCTCTGCTTGCAGCTTGTCCAGCTTCTGCTGCTCCGCAAGCTGACGGGTTGCTGTCTGCTGATACTCCTTGAGATACTTCCGTTCCGTGGCGTTCTTTACCTTTGACGCATCCGTCTCCATAAGGAGCGAATGCACCGTAGGCTGCTCTTGATCGGAACGCAACTCGTTGGAAGCGGCGTTTTGCATATCACTGTCAGAAAGAGCCGTCACTTCCGCCGCCGTATTTTGGCTCGTTTCCGCTGTGCTGACCGCCGTGTCCTGCGCGGTGTTCGTATCTCCGGGTCGTCCTTCCGACGAAAGGGCAAGTGTTTGCGTATCCTGCCCCGCGATCTCTCCTCCTCCGTCCTGCGCGATCTCGTAGGTTTCCACGCCCTTGAGGGAATTGTAAACGGAGTTGTACTCTGCTAAGACTTTTTCCCACGCCGCCTTCGCCTTTCTGATTTCCGCCTCCGACATGCCGTTGCTGCGCATTAGTTCTTCGTCCCCGCAGCAATAGCGGATCATATACTGCGCCATCTGTCCGTTCAGCGCGGAGAGATTGCTCTGCGCCAAGTGGTCAAACTGCGTGATATGCTTGAGCTGCCCATATTGATCCGCCCTGCAAAACGCCTCGACGGTCTTACTTCCGCCAAGCATAATCGCCGCAACAAGAATGCCCATTGTGAAGTCATCCACGAACTGTCCGAGCGTGGCATCGGATTTGCCGTACATCGCATAATCCACGCCCATCATGCCGACGGAGGAGATGACCTCCTCAAAGCCCTCGCCAAGCCAGTCCATCGCGGCGGAGGAGACAATCTTCCGTATCGTCTTGTTCTCCGTCAGGCGATATACCAGCTTTGTAAGCGCGCCTGCCTCATCGTCAAGCAGTGGATTCCCGCTGAACAGCTTCTCCGACATATATTCCATCGCACCCGCTGCCAACGCATGGGTCACGCGCTGCGTCGGCGTGCTGTCTTTTCCGAGCTGCTCCGCATAGTCGCCGATTGAGGCAAAGCCCGCCATGGACAGAAGCTTCGCGTTTTTTACCGCCCACGCCGTGGTGCCAATGCCTGCGGTTGCTGCGAGGAAGTCGTTATATACGGTTGCCCGCACGGTATTTGCTGCAAGCGGACTTGTGACGGCACCGGAGCCTCCCGCGGAAGCCGCGCCCGCCGTTCCCGCGACGGTATTGCCTATCACGCCCGCAGCTCCCATCATGGTCAGCGTGTTGGACAGTGCCGGCAGACGTTCATAGACCCATTTCCACACCTTCTCCTCGTTTCCGATCTTCTCGCCGTACTGCCTGTGCCGGTTATATTGCCACTGCGCCGCCTCCTCGATTCGCGGATTCTTGTACTCCGTCATCTCGTCGCCGAAGTCTGCAATTCCCTCTCCCGCGTCAACGCCGAGCCAAGAGAGCGCTTTTCCGATCCCTATGGCAGCATAGCCCACGCCGCGCGTCAGAGCTGTGTCAACGGCAGCCGGCGCGGTATCGAGCAAAAAGTCTCTCGCGTCCTCGCCGCCCAGCACCAAGCCCTCTCCGAAGGTTTCACCTCCCGCGTTCGGATACCATTCCAGTGCTGCCTGCTGTCCCGACAGATTCTGCCGCAAACCGTTGCGCTCCCGCTGCGCACGAAACTGCGCGATATCCTGCGAATAGAAGCCCTCCGCCTCATAGCGGTCGAGCAGCTTCATATAACGGTCATATTCCTCCTGCGTCAGTTTCGCGTTGGCAAGATATCCAAGGACAACGTGATCCTGAATTTCTCTGTAGCTTGCATCTGCACTGTAGAAGGATGCGCCGAAGCGGGCTTCCGCGCTGTTGAAAAGCTCCTCCGTGCTGTATCTTCTCGGCGCGTCGGTCGTGACGTCCGGCATACCCGGCATACTTTTCGTTGCCTGCATACGATAGGCATCCTGCCACAAGCCCTCCCGTGTGATTCCCGTCTGATAGCGGAATTCCCGCATCAGCTCGTTCTTATCCTCCGGAAGGGTCAGCACCATTGCCGCATGCATCTCCCGCTGGCATTCCGTTCCGTCGCTTGGAAACGCTGCAAGGTACGCATCCCTTGCCGTGTAGACTTCGGTCAGGAGCTGTTCAAATTCGTTCTCGTCCAATACTCCGGCATACAGCAAGTACCAAACTCGTTCATTCAATTCCTCCCATCTTGCTTGCGCTTCCATCGGCGTCATGCCCTTTTTGGTGTCGGTGTAGGTGATGCTTCCATCCGGCAAATACTGTGCAGAAAGCTCTCCGATGCCGCTGTTGTCATAGTATCCGTTCTCGTCGCTGTGCTGCGCCGCATATCGGAGTTCGCCGCTATACTCCATGGCATAATCCGTTTGCTCCTGCGCAGATTGGAAGTAGAAGTTTTTTCTTGTGCCTTCCTCCACGATTTTAGGAGCCACCTCATCCCATGTCTGTTTCATTCTGCTTGCCGCAAGTTCACCGCCGAACATCGCCGTATCTGTGAACCCATCGCCGTTAACATCGACTCCCTGTGATGAAGGAAAGATGATCTTTCTACCATTCAACGGGTTTTCCCATGCCGCAGCGTTTTTGTACGCCTGTGCCGTCTCGCGCAGTCGTCCGGTATCCGCTTCCGCGCTCTCCAAATAGGCGGAAAGCCAGCGATATTCCTCATCTGTAAAAGAGGCTTTGTTTGCGGTCAGGAAGATTCTTGCGCGCTTTATGTCTGTTATCACTCCGTCAATGCGGTCACTGTAGGCTTCAGCCTGCTCCGCACCGACACGGTTATGCCCTGACAGCAGTTCTTCTGAATCATGAAGCAGCGCACTATATCCCTTATACAGCGGAGCAACACCCATTGCCGCGAGGGCCATATCTCTCGGGAGTACCGTTCCATTCTCTATTGCCCTCGGTTCTTCCACCGTCTCGGTTTGTATAATCTCCGGTGCAACTGCTTGCCCGAGCGCTTCAGTACCATCGCTCAGCCTCTTTGCAATATAGTCCTCGACTGCCGTATCACTTCCCAATACTGCATCATAGCTCCCGAGCAGTTTTTCATAGTAGTCCATCTCTTTATTGAACGCCGCAAGGTCATCCTCCGAAAAATATTTGGCGTATTTTTCGAAATACGAGCGCTCATTTTGAAGGTTATGCTTCCACTGTGCGTTCTGTTTTTGATAGTTCTCGGTTTCAACCGTTCCTGCGGGCTTGTGCCGCTGTGTTAAGTAGCTGTATGCCGACGCACTGTAGCGCTGAAAGTCAGTCCTGAGAGAATCTATGCCGGAAGCTTCATAATACCGCTTGCGCATGGCAGTCTGCTTTTCCTGCGGCGAAGCAAAGGTATTTTCGTTCTTCCACTTCTCCCAAGAAGAAACTCCGCTGCTTCCCGAATTGTCTCCTCTCTGTGAGAAATCCTTATGGTTCTCTTTTTTCCAATCTTCCCATGTTTGCGCTGCCATTTTTGCCCTCCGTCATCGCAAAGCCGAATACACAACGCCACTCCCCTGCACACCTCCGCTGTTGCTTTGATATCCGCCCGACGGCGCTTCGTCATCGTCATACAGCGACAGATAGTAGGAGATCCAATCCGTATCCATGTTGTTTTTCTCGTAATATGCCATATCTCCGGCAATCGCCTTATATCCGCCCGCTTTATAGCGTTCCGCCAGCTTTACAAGTTCTTCACTGGAAGGGATGGACTTTTCGGTCGTCTTGGCACTACCCGCTCCGTTGTAACTCGGCGCGGTAATTTTTTCATAGATGGCTTTGGCGTCTGCGGAGGAGATGCCGGCGTTGGACAGGAGGGCATCGGAGGGGAGGATGCCGCTTTGGAGCATTGTCATGGCGAGGTTGTAGGCGGAACTTTGGCTGTTCTGCGACTTCTGGTAGTCCTGCGCTTCGCGGTCGGCGTAGGCGTTATAGAGATTCCAGAGGTCGCTGCCCTCCTGCGTATAGCGGCTGCGGGCGAGGGAGTACAGCTCCGGCACGACCGCGTTCAACTGCCCGAGGTATTGGTTATACGCCTGCTGCCCGACGGTCTGGGCGTAGGAGTTGCCGTAGCCGCCGGTGAGCGCCGCCGCCTGCCCCATGGTGTCCTGCATGGCGAGCTTGCCCTGTTGTAAATACTGGTCCTTATACTGCTGATACAGCGCGTCGCCGTCGAGGTCATAGGAAAAATCCTCGCGGTTCAAAATGCGGTCGAGGATATCGTCCGAGGACTGGGTTTCCGATGTCGGGAGATACTGCGCATATTGGTTCGTGGGCTGATACTGCGTCAAGCCCTCGCCCGCGATCTTCGCATTGCGCTGCTGCTCATACTGCGCGGCGGCGGCGTAGTCCCCGGCAGCGGCAGCCTCGGACATTTTTTGGCTGTAGTCCGTGTCTTTGTCATAGCCGTAGGCTTGGTCTTCTCGTTTGTAGGTGTATGCCATGTTGGTTTCCTCCTTGGTATGATTTTTGAATTTTGGGGGCTGTAGGAGTGGGAGTAAGGGCTAAGGGCTAAGGGTGAATGACTGTGGTGTGCTTCGCAGGAATTTTGAATTTTGATATGCCGGATTTGGCAGACGCGGCGAGGGAACGGGGTTGGTACACAGTTGGGCGTTCCTGCACGAGATTGCCGCGTCGCTGCGCTCCTCGCAATGACATGGAAAGGGAGTTTGTACGCAATCGGTAGTTCCTGCACCGGCGGGGACATGTCCCCGCCCTACAGGGGCGCGGCAGTTTATTGAGGATGTGTGCGTAAGATTGCCACGTCGCTGCGCTCCTCGCAATGACATGGTAGGGGCGTCTTGTTTGTCATTGCGAGGGCGCTTGCGCCCGTGGCAATCTCTGGGTGTAGGTTTGTGCGCAATCGATAGTGCCTTCACCGGGCGGCTGATAGCCGGCCCTACGGTGTTGGCTCCGATTTTTCTCGTAGGGGCGGCTATTAGCCGCCCGCGTTTTTCATCCGCGCGGAGCGCTCCGACACTTTTCACTATTCACTTTTCACGATTCACTTTTCACTGCCGTTCCCTTTCGCCATGCTTTCTATCGTATTCAGCGCCATTTGCAGCTCGCCCGTCAGGCGGTAGAGGTAGCGCTCCAAATAGGTGACCCGCTCCGAGAGGTCGCCGTTTGTGGGGATTCTCGGCTGCTCTAACCTCATCGCAGATCACTCCCCTGCTCCGTCGTCAATGTGACGGAAAAAAGCTTCGCCTCGCCCTCACCCTCGATGCGCAGGCGCAGGTGGTCGCAGCGGCGGGGACGGAGGGAGACGGAAACGCTGTTGAGGCGGCTGCCCGTGACGGACGCCAGCAGCTCCCGACTCCCGCAGGAATCATACTCCGCAAAAAAGCGGACGCTTGTGCCGACCGCCATGGACAGCCGCACGGTGATACGGGAGAGGTATTTGTGATCCGGCGCGTCCGCACCGAAGATACCCGTCTCGGCGTACCACGGAACCCGCTCCTCCAGCGGCTCCCCTTTTCCGTTCGGCATGGTGCGAATCCATGGCGCGTCATGCTCGATATAAAACAGCTCGTCGCCCACCGTGCAAAAGGCATCCACCCGGAGGGAATCCTCCCGGTGCCAAAAGCCCTTTTGGGTGTCAAAGCAGAACAGGCTCCACGCCCCGCCGGTATCCTGCATGGAGATGTAATATTTGTTGCCGCAGCCGCCCGCCGCCGCCCTGCCGTAGCGCTCGTTCCCCAGCGCCTCGGAGACGCAGCGCGGCAGGGAGCCGTCATAGGCACACACGCCGCCGCGCGATTTGTAAAAAAGCACCTCGTTCACCACAGCGAGGCTGTTTTCGCAGCCCTCCTGCACCCCTCTGCAGGGGATTGTCTGCATTTGGTATTCCGCAGGATAGCTCCCGTAGACCTTGTGGAGACAGTTCTCCTTGAAAAACAGGGGATAGCCCAGCGCCTTGATTGCGCCCGTCCACTTCCCGTCCGTGCCGCAGGAGGCGATGTAGCTGTCCGTCGAGATGCCCTGAAAGCTGTTCCAATTCTTGAAATCCCCAAGCTTGGAGGCATAGATCTCGTTGACGAACTCGCCGTTGTTCGCCTTGCCGTAGCGGCAGCCCCAGAGCCGGTTTTCATGCTCGAACAGGAAATCCGTCATCGGCATTTTGCGGGAGACGGAGAAGCTCTCCGTGTTTGGAATCTCCCACGAGGTTTCCGCGATCGGATAACAGACCACGATATAACCGTTTTCCTTTGCAACGATCTCATGCGAGGCTTCGGTGATGCCCCGCAGGCAGCGGATCGGCAGAACATCCTCCCCGTCGATACAGACGAAATCGCCGACGGAGAAGGGCGCGCCGATGCCCGGGGTCTCGATTTTGACATAGGTCGGGGAGATGATATTCCAGCTCGACAGCGCGGCGGAATATTGCTTCAGGACGGCGATATTGTCCGAAAGATAATTTGCCGTATCCAGCCAGTATTGCCCGTCGGCGGGCGCATTGGGCGCGGTATCGGAGCGAACCGCAGCGTAAGCCGCTCCGTCCTTGTCGCACAGGGTATAGGTCACATCCGCCGTATGCGAGACGGTGAGGGAGAATTCCGCCTCAATGCTCCCCCGGTCCGAGGGGCGCTTTGTGTTGAAATATTTCTTATCCGGCAGGATGAGGAGATACGAGCCGAAGGGGATGAGCTGTTTTTCCCCCGCCGTCAGGGAGAGATCCACCGTCTGATATGCCCCGTCCTGAAAACCGTAGTAAAGCAGCCCGCCGCTGACAAAGCAAAGCCCGTCCTGCGCTGCCATCCCCTGCGGCAGGGAAGCGGCATCCCACACGGCGGGATTGCGCGCGGGATCCAGCTTTCTCGGTTCGCGGGGGCTGAGCACCGGATAATGGTCGCCGGTCAGATTCTGCATATCGTAAAATTCCCCCGCCCCGATGCGGAGGCTGTGACGGTAGCCCCGAAAGGTGTCAATCACGCTCCGCGTGACGGGCAGGGCGTTGAGCTTCGGAAACAGCATGGTGTTTTCCTCCTTCTACCAATAGTTTCTCTTTTGCGCGCGGGGCAGATGCGTCCGGTTGTACCACCGCGCAAACGCCGTGTACGCCGCCTGATACATTATCATGGAGTTGTTGTACCGCGCGGTTTCGCCGTTGTAATAGTCGATCTGCGCCTCCAAATATTTGAGGTACAGCTCTCTGCCGTAAGGCTCCTGCGCCAGAAGCACCGTCTCGGGCGGCGTGTCCTCGTCGTAGCCGGAGAAGGGGTGCTCGTCCGCGCCCTCATGCGGGAGGATGATTTCCTGCCGCAGGATACCGTCCAGGGTGGACAGCCAGCGAATTTTTTCCGCCTGGGTGTACCCGTTGGGCTTGAGCGCGTCAATGGCGTTGATTGCTTCGATGATCTTCATAATTTCCTCCGAATTGCACAAAAGAGGAGCGCGCGCCCCCCTTGATGGTTAAGTGAATAGTGAATAGTGAAGAGTGAATAGTGTCGGAGCGCTCCGCGCGGATTCCAATTGTAGGGCGGGGACATGTCCCCGCCGCGTGCAGGAACTACCGGCTGCGCACAAACTCCCTTCCCATGTCATTGCGAGGAGCGCAGCGACGCGGCAATCTCGTGCAGGCACTTCCGACTGCGTGCAATCCCGTTCCCTCGTCCTGTCTGCCAAATCCGGCACATCAGAATTCAAAATCCGCGCGGAGCGCTCCTCAGTCATTCACCCTTAGTCCTTAGCCCTTAGCCTAACAGGCAGTTCCTGCACCGGTGCGCCGGGGTCGTCGGGCTCTACGTGGAAGGTACGTTCCACCGTCGTAGGGCACGACCACCGGGCGTGCCGACCGCGAAGCGGCGGACAGTACGGGCAAATGGGTTTGCACACACACCGTAGTTCCTGCACGCGGGCGGCTGGTAGCCGCCCCTACAGCGTTGCCCGCGTGCAGGCAGCGGCTGCGTTTACTCGCTTGCGCCGACTGCGGCATCAAAGCGGAGTGCTTCCTCGGTCATCTCCTCGGCGTGCTGCAAGACCTCCGCGACGCACGCGGGGACATCCACATACACGCCGCGCTGGATCAGCCATGTGCGGTTATTCACCGAGACAAAGACATCGTCCTGCAGCTCCTTCGTCTTGGGCAGACGGATGCGCACCGTCTCCTCCATGGCATTGGCAAGGGCTTCCTGCGCAGATTCATTCTTTTTCGTTGTCATAATTGACACCTCCTGATTGTCAGTTCGCCTGTGCGGTCGCGGAGAAGCGCTTCGAGCAGGACTCCACGCGCACCAGATAATTCGGGATCAGCAGCTCCGCCGTCTTGAGCGCCTTCCAGCCTACGGACGAACGCTGGTTCAACGGGTCGGCGGTGCCGGCGCTGCCTTTCTGCTTGACGATGGTCTCGAGTCCGCCGCCCTCGATCTCGGTGACACCGTAGGCACCCTCGCCGAAGAACAGGGAGCCGAACACGGCAAGTCCGGTCGGGCAGCCCGTGCCGGTGTAGACCTTCGCCTCGGTGCTCTGCACGAAGCGGACGCCGCCGATCTCGCCCAGCTCGCCCTCATAGAGGTTCTCCGGCTGGGCGTACTTGTGGGCGTCGATCCACGCCGGGTCGCGCATCAGGTCATAGGCGACATAGGGATGGATGATCGCCACATACTTGCCGTTGATGGTCGGGGCGTTCTGGGCGCGGAGCTTGGCGACGACCTGATTGACGACGTCCACGGTGAGCTGCGCGCTCTCGTCCAGCCCGGCGCGGGAGGTGACGGCGGTCTCGGTGCCGTCGGCGGCGAGCTTGGGGCAGTAGGTGACATTGGTACCCGCCTGCAAAACGTTGCGCACCACCGTGTCGAGGGTCGCGCCCGCCTGTCTGCCGAGGAGCTTGGTGGCCTCCAAAATGGTGTTGTCCAGCGCGGTCAGCTCCAGCACGTCGGACTGGACGATGAAGTCGCCGTACTGCTGGACGGTGGCGGTGATGTTCGTCACGGTCAGGCTGTTGCCGGAGGGGGTGACGCCCTCGGTCAGGGGCGTGGTCGCCTTCGCCAAGGGAGAGAACTTGCGGAACTCAATGGTCTTGCCGCCGTTTTTGGGGATCGGACGCTTCTGCCCGAACTGGTCATGGACGAGGTTTGCGGATGCCTCGTCGATGAGGGTCATGTCGTAGAAGGTCTTCATCTCGGCGGACAGGCTGTCCTGCGTGGTGGTCTGGGTGGCAAAGAGCTGAAGGTTCAACGCCGTCAGCATGGGGAACATTGCGAAAAGCTTTCTCATGTTATGTTTCTCCTTTCATCGTTGCGGGGCTAAAACCGAATCGTTTCGCCCCTTTGTACCCGCCGGATGATCTCCCGGCGGTCTGCTTTGGTGAGCTGTGACACATCGCTCTTGACGATTGCGGCGCTTTGACCGCTGCTGCCGTTCTCCAGGGGACGCTGCCCGGCGGCGGCGATTTTGTTGGCAAGCTTCTGCTCCACCGTTTTCGCGGTGAACTGCATCGCGGCGGGGATGATCTCGTCCTTGTGCAGCACCTCATAGGCGGAGCGCACGTCAATGCCTGCCTTGAGCAGATCGACGAACCTCGGGTTTTTCAGCTCCGCTTCCAGTTGGAAGGAGGGATAGACCGTCTTGACCTGTCCCGCCTGCTCCATCCACTGCGCGTAGAGCCGCGAGGCATTCTCCCGCGTCCGCTGCTCCTGCATCTGACGGCGCAGGTCGGCGTTTTCCCGCTCCATTTTGCGCATCTGCTTGAACTGCTCCACGGACAAGCCCTGCTCCATCGCCTCCTTTTCGTAGTAGCTGTCGTCGTCCTCGATGGCTTTGTTCAGGGCGGCAATGTCGTAAGCGCCGTTCTGGTCGGGACGGATGCCGTACTTTTTGCCGAGCATTTCCAAGGTCGGCGCAAGCTGACGGTAGCGTTCGGCAGTCTCCTGCGTTCCTCTGAGGCGGCGCTTGACCGTGTCCTGCACCTTCGCGTCATAGAGATCCTTGTATTCCCCCTTGATGAGCTTTTCGAAGGCGGCATTGCGGTCGGGCGGCACCTCCTGCGGCTGCCCGGCAGCTTCCGGGGATGCCTGTGTTTCCTCCGCTTGGATGCCGTATTTGACCTCTGAAAGCGGCGTTTCGGCTTGCGTGTTCTGCGGCACGGCGGCTGCCGCGGTTTCGCCCGTTGCTCCCGCCGCACCGGTGTCACCGGCTGCATCAGAGAAAAGCTGCAGCTCGAGCGGCGGGAAAAGATCGTTGCGTTGCATGATAAACCTCCTGTCCGTGGGTGGACGAGTCCATAATCTGTCCGTATCGTGGACGAGCCGTTTGTATGAAAGGCACCCGTTCCGGATATTGCAAGGAGGGTGCCATATACAGACAATAGACATATGATTTGGATGGTAGTTCCTGCACGAGATTGCCACGTCGCTTCGCTCCTCGCAATGACATAATTGGCTGCCCTTTTTGTCATTGCGAGA
>JBJFGB010000074.1:0-3722 GCA_051892295.1 Faecousia sp.
TAGCGGATCAGCACATCCTGCGCGTGAGCCATCCATGCGTCCAGATTCTTTTGAGTGGCCTTTTGCCTGATCTCGGCGAGTTCCTCAGCAAGCGCCTGTTCATCGGGATGGAAAGGCGTGAACGCCTGAGATTTCTTCTTATCGGTTGGTTTCGTAAGACATGCGCTGATGTCGATGTGAAAATCCTCGGCGAGCTTTTTCGCTGCGTCGAAGGGGCGCAAATGGAACAGTTGCTCCACGAAGCTGATGACATCGCCATCCACACCGCAGCCGAAGCAGTGAAAGCGGGCGTCCACCTTCATACTTGGCGTTCTGTCGGGATGGAACGGGCAGCAGGTCATGCCGTTTCTTGCGACCCTCAGGCCGTAGAGCTCGGCAGACTGCCGGGTGGTGACGGATGCTTTGACATGGGAAAATAGATTCAATGAATCACCTCTTTGGCAATAAAAAAACCGATGGCTCAATGCACATCGGCTCGTATACGAGAATCGTATATCATTTTTCTTCGGCGGGTATTCTCATATTGTACTGTCACGTCAATTGCTGTAGTAGTCGATCGCTTCGCCAGCCAGCCTTTCAAATCGCTCCTGGTATTCAGGTGCAACAGAAATCCCTTCGAGGCTTTCGCCATTGGCGTAGTAATAGCGGCTGATTGCCTCTGTGATCCCCTGCATGTCCAGCAGGGATTCGTTTGCCAGAGCGTCAGAGATCGTGCGGTTGAAATCGGTATAGGAGAGGCCGTTGCGCTGCTGCACGTTCATTGGACTGATATGGTTTCCCAACACAACGACGCCATTGAACCGTGTGGCATGATCGCTTCCGTAGATCCAGACAATGAATTCATCGCTGCGCCCGCCGAAGCGATTCTGGCACATCAGCGCATCATCCAGAGCGAACACCACCGGTTCTCCGATGCAATCCCGAACAGCCTTGAGCCAGGCGGTCGCGCCGATAAAGTCACTCCGCTTGGGAAGATCCTTCTTCTGCGGATTGTACTTTGGCAATACGGCAGTCTTTCTGTTGATAAGATCGGACTGAACGCGGGCTTCCAACAGCTTCAGGATATATTCCGGCGGCTTGCGCACTTCCGCCTCCCAGTTTTGAACGGTACGGAAAGGGATACTGTATCGTGCAGCAAATTCACTTTGCGTAATGCCCAGCTGTGTTCTCAATTCACGAATGCGCATATCATTCACCTCGAATCCAAGATACACCCAATGAGTGCATTTGTCAAGCTGGTCATAGGGGATTCCTCTTCTCACACTATGCATGACAAGCAAATGCCTTGCTTTATAATGACTTCTTCGTTTTGCAGTCCTATTGTGCCCTGTTTTATACACGGGATCACCTCCCGTCGCGGTCATCGTAAAAGTCCTGCTTCTTTTCATGCTGCACATCAGGAGAAAAGCGGCGAAGTGCGTTCAGGACAGAAGGCCTTGTCTGCTCCCGGATGTTTTTTTTCGCAGTCTGGCTCACCTCCGGCTTTCGCAGCACATCGGCTACACGGGCGAAAACGGCGGTAGTGCTTTCCTTGATGGACGTCCTCGCAGCAGACAACCATTGAAGCAGCAGAGTTCGATCTTTCTCACGCAGCTTGGCTCCGGGAGCGTTCGCGTTCTTCATCAGCTGGGTGATTTCGCTTCTGTCGGCTTTCTGCGTCTCGCGGACGACGGTCTCGGTGACGACGCGAACAGCCTGCTGATAAGCGGCGTCCGAAACGTCCGCCAGCAGCCTGTCCACGTCGGTGAGCCTTTCCGTCTTCTGCGCGAGCTCACGCTCCGTGGCGGAAAGCTGCTGTTCCTGCTCGGCGATGAGCGTATCCTGCTGGGCGATTCTCTCGCATTGAGCGGAGATGATGTAGTCGTTCTTTTCCCGGTTGGCCTTGCCGCCGTAGAGGGGGATTTCCTCAATCTGCAATCCGTGATACCGGCAGATGTCCAGAAGAAGGGAACGGCACATGCTGTCAAAGGTGATTTTTCTGTTGTTGAATCGGCTGGGCTTCTTGTCGGGCTGCGGCAGCGGAATGCCCAGCGCTTCCAGCGCCTTTTCCTGCTTGGGCTCACGCTCGCCGTAGCGGTTCTCGACGTCAAACACCTGCCGGGCGTGGATGTGCGGGCTGGTCTCGTCGAGGTGCAGCGCCCAGTCCAGCACATGAACGTGCTCTCCGTAGCGCTCCTCGATGGTGGCCATGAACTCCTGAACGATTTCAGTCAGCACCTCCGGCGGCGGGCAGTCGCCTTCCTTGCCGATCTGGTAGATGGTCTCCTCGGGGCAGATGCGGGCATCTGCCAGCAGATCGTCCACGGTGCGGTTGCGCTTGGCGTGGCCGGATTTTTTGTTGCGGGCGTTTTGTCCGGCGATGAAAGCGCCATAGCGGCGCTCATATTCGTCATGCTCATGCTGGGTGAAGGTCGGATACTGACCCGAGGCGTTTTCCTCGTGGGTGCGCAGTCCGTTCTGACAGTCCCAGTAGAGGTTGAGGGATGTGCGTGAGGGTGTGATGTTGTCCGCGTTTTCTACGTTGAAGCTGCGGTCGTTGTGCTTGGGGTTATAGACGCCGTGCTTGCCGGAGCGTCCGTTGTGGCGGGACACGCGGGGATTTTCTCTTGCGATAGGCGGTGCCTCCTTTCGTTTTTCGTGGTTGATGCGGGAACGGGGATGCCCTCTCGCTGCTTGGGCAGGTTGCGTTTTCCCGTGCCTCCTGTGATTTTCGGCAGGTAATACCCAGTACGAAGTGTCGAACCCCCTTGGGGCCGCTGTGCTTTCAACACTTCACTGGGCCACGGGCGCTGCCCTTTGGATTCCTGGCAGGCGCTGCCGCCCTGCACCCGGCTCAAAGACAGGAAGCCATGCATCTGACGGCATGACTTCCTGCTTTGTGAGACCGGTGCGCGGTGGTGCGTTCTGGTGCCAAAGGTATCGCGCGGTACGAGGTTGGACACGGGATTGCGGTGCTCATGAGCACTAAAGAGCATCAGCAGCCGAAGCTGTGCAGAGCGTCGTCGAGATCGTCGTCGTCGGGCTCGTCATCCCGAGTGGGAGGAAATGGGGGAACCTCTGCGGGAGTAGCAGTTTTCAGGGCTTGCAGCGGATCGCCAAGCTGAATGGGCGCAGTTGCCAGCTCCTCCCGGACGATGGAGCGAATTGCCTCCCTCAGGCTTTCGTCTATAGAAGATTTGCCGTAATAGGCATTGATCACCGGAACGATCAGTGCGCTGTAGGACAGACCACGCTCTGCGTGAAGCTGGCGCAGCAGCGCAGCGGCCTGCGCGCTGGCGGGCTTGTCCAGATCAAGCCGGAGGGTGGTGCGGAACATCTGGCTCATCCGGCAAAACCCTCGCGCCTGAGACGCCGCTCCGCAAGGTATTCATAGCCCTCGGCGTTGGCGTGGATGTTGTCGATGATGGTTACGCGGTCACGCTCATACCCGCCGAAGTGGCGCAGCAGGCATCCGCCGCCGCCCACGATCCACAGCCGCATGGTCTGCGGGTCGTATTCGTGCTCGCGCAGCCTGCGCATGATCTCTGCCGCATAACCGGCTGCGACCTCGCGGATGGTGTCCACATAGTCGCGCCCGATGTCCGCGTCGCCGTTTCGGAGCACCTCGTCAATGACGGCATCGGGAACGGCACGCCCAAAGCGCTGCGTCAGGGCCTCGCGTGCCCGAAGCATACACTGATAGGTGCCGTACTTCTCCGTGAAGCACTGGTCCATGACGGCGC
>JBJFGB010000075.1:0-3701 GCA_051892295.1 Faecousia sp.
TTTTCACTTGGTTTTTGAAAAAGGGAAATTGCCAATATTTACTTGACACATACCACAGTCTATGCAGATACAAAATCAAATTGATTTTTGTGCGAGGCAGTGCTATAATGAGACTATGCAGCGGCATTGTGCCGAAATTGCTTGGTTCGATTTATCCTACATAGAAAAGCTCAGGAGGAAAGAAAATGACCGTATTTGTTACCGGCGGTGCCGGATTTATAGGCAGCCATACCTGCGTCGAGCTGTTGAAAGCAGGTTTTGAAGTTATCATCGCGGACAATCTCTCCAATGCCTCTGCAGATGTACCCGAAAAGATCCGAAAAATCACCGGCATTGCGCCAGTTTTTTATCAGGGCGATGTATGCAATAAGAGCTTTCTGCGGAGCATCTTCTCTGCGCATTCCATCGATGCAGTCATTCACTTTGCGGGCTTCAAGGCGGTCGGTGAGAGCTGCCGCATCCCGTTGAAATACTACCGCAATAATCTGGATTCCCTGATGTCTGTTGTTGAGACGATGGAGGAATTCGGCTGTCATTGCTTGGTATTCTCCTCTTCCGCGACGGTTTACGGTCCGGAGAACCCCGTTCCTTACGAGGAGACGATGCCCGCATACATTGCGACCAATCCCTATGGCTGGACCAAGCTGATGATTGAGCAGATTCTGAGAGACTATACAACGGCGCATCCCGATTTTTCCGTGATTCTGCTTCGTTACTTCAATCCCATCGGCGCGCACCCCTCCGGGCTTTTGGGCGATGATCCCAACGGCATTCCGAACAATCTCATGCCCTATGTGGCACGCGTTGCAGCGGGTATCCTCCCGCAGCTCACCGTCTTCGGAGACGATTATGACACGCCTGACGGCACCTGCCTGCGGGACTATCTCCATGTGGTCGATCTTGCCAAAGGGCATCTGAAAGCGATCAACTACGCTGCCGCGCATACGGGCATTGAGGCGGTAAATCTCGGCACCGGAAACGGCGTCAGTGTTTTGGAGCTTGTCCACGCCTTTGAGCGCGCAACCGGCGTGAAGGTTCCGTATGTGATCGGTCCCCGCCGCGAGGGCGATCTTGCCCGCTGCTGGGCAAATGCAGAAAAGGCAAAGACACTTTTCGGCTGGACAGCGGACATGACCCTCGAAGAGATGTGCCGTGATAGCTGGAACTTCGTTCAAACTGCGAAAAAGACCAAGTAGGTTGGGGACATGTCCCCCAAACGGCAAAGGATTTCATAACGGTATAGATTTTTAACAAATTGATAGGGGCTTCGGAAAACCGAAGCCCCTATGTCATGCTTTATAAGGAAAAACATCCATATATCGAACCTTAAAGCGATTGAGGCTGTAAAGGCGGTCAATGCGAGCCTTCGTTGCCGCATCGTTGCAGATGCCCTCGCGGATATAGTGGTCGAGGGTCTCATAGGTAAAGCCGAGCTTTTCCTCGTCTGTCTGACCGCACAGTCCGTCGATTGGCACCTTCTCGATCAGCACCTCGGGCAGACCCAGCACACGCCCGATTGCCTTGACCTCGCGGACACAGAGCATGGACAGCGGGCTGAAATCGCCTGCATTGTCGCCGTAACGGGTAGAATAGCCGACCCAGTCCTCCGAGAGGTTGCAGGTGTTGGCGACTCTGCCGTTATTGCTCTGCGCTACGGCGTAGAGCGTTGCCATACGCAGACGCGGAGCAAGGTTGATGGTCGTGTCACGGCTGACCTCGCCGAGCTGCGCTTTGATCTCGCCGAGCATTCCGTCATAGCCTTCTTTGATGTTAATGACAAAGTGACGGATGCCGAGATGCTCCACCAAAAGGCGCGACATATCTATATCGTGTTGCTCGCCGTTCGGCATGAGCACGCCGATGACGCGTTCCTTGCCCAGCGCCTCCACGCACAGCGCAGCGACGACGGAGCTGTCCTTGCCGCCCGAAATACCGACAATGGCATTGCAGCCATTTCCGTTTTGCGCGAACCAATCGCGAATCCACGCAACGATATCACGGCACACTTTTTCCGCATTGAAATCCATCTTCATATCCTCCTTGGAAAGCTTCACGCATTTGCACATACAATATAGCACATTCCTTTTCGATTTTCTACGGTTTTGCTCTTTACTTTTTCAAAAAAAGCAGATAGAATAAAATTGAAATTTGCCGAATGCGGCAGAATAGGGGGATATTATGAATCAAGTACATAACGCAGTGCGCAGGATTGGCGTTCTCACCAGCGGCGGTGACGCGCCCGGCATGAACGCGGCAGTCCGCGCCGTTGTCCGCAGCGCGATTTTCCGCGGGATTGAGGTTGTCGGCATTCGCCGTGGTTGGAACGGTCTGATCAACGGCGACATCGTTCGGTTGGATGAAAAAAGCGTTGCGCACATCATCAATCGCGGCGGCACAATCCTCTATACCGCCCGCAGCGAGGAATTCCGCACTCCCGAAGGGCAGCAAAAAGCCGTAAACACCTGCAAGCTTCTCGGTTTGGACGGCATTGTCGCCATCGGCGGCGACGGCACTTTCCGCGGCGCATTGGCGCTGTCGCAGCACGGCATTTCCGTCGTTGGCATCCCCGGCACCATTGACAACGACATTGCCTGCACGAATTACTGCATCGGCTTTGATACGGCGGCAAACACCGCGATTGAATGCATAGATAAGCTGCGCGACACCATGCAGTCACATGAGCGCTGCTCCGTTGTGGAGGTCATGGGCAGAAATGCGGGACATCTGGCGCTGTATGTCGGTCTTGCCGTCGGCGCGACTGCCGTACTTGTGCCGGAGCAGCAGGAAAACTTCCAGACCGAGGTCATCGAGAAGATTCGCAACGCGCGTCTGAACGGCTTCACACATTATATGGTTGTCGTGGCGGAGGGTGCCGGCAGCGCTTATGAGGTTGCAAAAAAGATCAAGGAAGAAATCTGTATTGAGCCGCGTGTGACCGTTCTCGGTCATATCCAGCGCGGCGGCACGCCCACCGGTCGTGACCGTGTCACGGCGACGCGCATGGGCTATCGTGCTGTGGACATTCTTGCAACCGGCGGAACGAACCGCGTTGTGTGCATCAATGACGGCAGAATGTGCGACATCGACATTGAGGAAGGTCTTGCGCTCCACAAGGGTATAGACGAGGAGGAATGGACCGTTCTCGAAGCAATGACCGGCGTTTGATGCTCCTCTCGCTATAATCAACAGAATTTGATCGCTCGGCGTTTCGTCGGGCGATCAATTACATGACAGTAAATAAACAAACCCCGCATTTTCCTTTTGGAAAACACGGGGAATTGTTTTGAATTAGACTCTCTCCTTGACCTTTGCAGCCTTGCCGAGACGGTTGCGGAGGTAGTACAGCTTCGCACGGCGAACCTTGCCGCGGCGGACGGTTTCAACCTTCACAATGTTCGGGGAATGCACGGGGAAAACCTTCTCACAGCCGACGCCGTAGCTCAGACGGCGAACGGTGATGGACTCCTCAATGCCGCCATGCTTGCGGGCAATGATGGTTCCCTCGAATGCCTGCACTCTCTCACGAGCGCCTTCCTTGATTTTCACATGAACGCGAACGGTGTCGCCGACATTCATCTGCGGCAGTTCTTCCTTCATGTACTGGCTGGTCAGAGCCTTCATCAGATCCATAGTTTTGTCCTCCTTGTTTATTAGGCGTTCATTCCGGCGTTGACCGCGCCGCAGAGGACCACCCATTTGCA
>JBJFGB010000076.1:0-3652 GCA_051892295.1 Faecousia sp.
TGGATGCCGTTGATGCCGCAGGCGCGGTACTCGTCGATCTGACGGATGGTGTATTCGATGCCCGCTTCCTTGAAGGACGCCTTCTTTGCCTCGACATTGGCGTCGAAGGGCTCCTTGTCGAAGGGGTTCGGGAAGATCCAGTTCTTCGAGATAATCTCGCACAGGGCGCGGGGCATGACGCAGCCGTTGCGGGAGAGCGCCATGTTGATGGTGGCAGCCTGATCGAGGATCGGCATGATACCCACATCCACGGGCAGCCAAATGCCTGCGGCGCGGATTGCGTCGAGCCAGTAACGGAACTGGTCCATATCCCAGCAGAGCTGGGTCATGATGTAGTCGGCGCCGTTGTCCTGCTTCTGCTTCAGGAAGGCAATGTCCGCCTCGAGGCTGCGGCAGGCGATATGTCCCTCGGGGGAGCCTGCTACCGCGATGGTGAACTTGTCGCCGAACTCCTGACGGACGAACTTGACAAGCTCGGTGGCATAGTGCAGGTCACCGCCGGTGCCCGTCCAGCCGAAGGGCAGGTCGCCGCGCAGGGCGAGCATATGGTTGATGCCGTGGTCAAGGTAGGTCTGGAGCTGTTCCTTGATGCCTTCCTTGGTATTGCCGATGCAGGTGAAGTGGGTCACGCCGACGCACTTGCCGTCCTTGACGATCTTGTCGAGGACTTCAAGGTTCTTGCCGACATTCGTGCCGCCCGCGCCGTAGGTGCAGGAGATGTAGTCGGGATTCAGCGTATAGAGCTTATCCAGCACGCCGCTCTCGCCGCAGAGCTTTTCCATGCCGACGTCGGTCTTCGGGGGGAATACTTCAAAGGAAAATGCATTGCGGTGTTCCATGATTTCAGCAACATTCATGACAAATTGCCTCCTAAATATGTTTTTCTATGTCGGTGCGGCTACGGGAATTGCCGTAATTCCGCACATTCCGATACAAATTTATCGTATCACACCAAAACGGGAAATGCAAGCGCTTTCCAGCCAAAATATTATTTTGCAGCGCAAAAAAATGTGCAGCGAGGATATATTATAATGAATTGAGAGCGCTCCGTTAGACCTTGTAGCGCGCGGCATCCTTGACGCGCCTTTGGAAAGCCTTTGTGGGCTAAGGGCTAAGAGTGAATGGTGAATGACTGAGGTGTGCTTCGCACGGATTTGAAATTCGGGCGGCTGATAGCCGCCCCTACGAGAAGACTTGCAATCTATGCCGTAGGGGCGGCTATCAGCCGCCTGTTTTAATCCGCGCGGAGCGCACCACAGTCATTCACCCTTAGTCCTTAGTCCTTAGCCTCCCATTGGCTGTGACAAATTTGTTCCAATTCACAAATTGTTCACCCAAAACGGTGGGTTTGCGCTATAATGTTAGGCAGAAACAGAAAAAGGGGGAGTTTTGCATGGCAAAAACTGTGCTGATCGTGGAGGATGACCGCAATATTGCCGATCTTCTGCGTTTGTATTTGGAAAAAGAGGGCTACGAGGTAGCCATCGCCCATGACGGACTGCGGGGCGTGGAGCTGTTTCGGGAGAAGCAGCCGTCCTTGGTGCTGCTTGATCTGATGCTGCCCGGTATGGACGGCTCGGCGGTCTGCCGCACCATCCGCTCCGAGAGCAAGACACCCATCATCATGCTCACGGCGAAAAGCGAGACGGAGGACAAGGTCGCGGGTCTGAAATCAGGCGCGGACGATTATATCACCAAGCCCTTCGAGATGAAGGAGGTGCTTGCGCGCATCGAGGCGGTGCTGCGCCGCAGCGGCATCGAGCCGGAGAAGTCCTCGCGCCGTCTGGTGTTTGACAAGCTCATCATCGACATGGACGCCTTCGAGCTGACGGTGAACGGCAAAAAGGTGCCGACGCCGCCGAAGGAGATGGAGCTGCTGTATCACCTCGCCTCGACACCCAACCGCGTCTATTCCCGCAATCAGCTCCTGGACGAGGTCTGGGGCTTTGACTATTTCGGTGACACCCGCACCGTGGACGTGCATATCAAGCGCCTGCGCGAAAAATTAGAGGGCGTGTCCGAGCAGTGGGAGCTGAAGACGGTCTGGTCGGTGGGCTATAAATTCGAGGTCAACGCCCAATGAAAACGACCTTTCGGCGGCAGATTACGCTGATTATCTGCGTTCTGCTCGCCGCCACCATGCTGACGGCGCTGTCCTTCTGGGCGGTGTTTGAGTATTACAGCACGCAGGAGCGGGAGCGGTCGCTTTGCAGCTCTGCCGACGCGGTGACGCAGCTCATCGAGGCGTACTCCGCGTCCTACCTCAACGATTGGAGCTTCCGCACGAATCTGTCGGTCGCCTCCGCCGCGTCGGAAAATGACATTCTGATCTGCGACACGGGCGGGACGGTTCGCATCTGCGCGCAGGATATCCAGCGCTGCGGGCACATCGGCGGCACCATCGGCGCAGAGACGGCGGAGAAGGTATTCCGCAACGGAGAAATGCGGGTAGACACGAAGGCATCGACGATCTACGGTCAGACGCGTATTGCGGTGGCAACACCGGTCACGGACGAGGCGGGCAATCCGCTGTGCATCGTGGTCGCGTCGGTGCAGAAGTCCGCGCTCAAGGCGTTGACGGGACAGATGCTGCGGATCTTTCTGATGACGGCGCTGTTCGTCTTGGCGCTTGTCCTGCTGATTGCGCCCTATCTGACCCGCCGCGAGACGAAGCCAATCCGCGACATGGCGGCGGCGGCAAGACGGATTGCCCACGGCGATTTGAGCGTGCGCGTGCCGACGGGAAATCAAAATGAGGAAATCGAGGAGCTGGCGGTCGCGTTCAATAATATGGCAGTCGCCGTGCAGAATTCGGAGACCGTGCGGCAGGAATTCGTCGCGAATGTCAGCCATGAGCTGAAAACGCCGATGACCACCATCGCGGGCTACCTCGACGGCATGATAGACGGCACCATTCCGCCGGAAAAGCACCGGCAGTATATGGAGTTGGTCGCCACCGAGGCGCGCAGACTCTCCCGCCTCGTGCGCAATATGCTCGATGTTTCCCGCCTGCGGGATCAGGGCATTCCGCCGGAGAAGCTGACGAATTTTGATATCTGCGAGGCGGCAGGGCAGGCGCTTCTGAGCTTTGAGCAGCGCATCAACCAGAAGGAGCTGGACGTGGACATTGATATGCCCGAGATGGGCTTGACCGTCCGCGCCATGCAGGATGCCATCACGCAGGTACTGTATAATCTGCTGGATAACGCGGTCAAGTTCATCAACCAAGGCGGCACGCTGTCCATCCGCGTGGTGCAGCAGGGAAACAGCGCGGTCGTCACCGTGGGAAACACCGGCCCGACCATCGCGCCGGAGGAGCTGCCGCTGATCTTTGACCGCTTCCATAAGACCGACAAGAGCCGCTCCACCGACCGGGACGGCGTGGGCTTGGGACTTTATATCGTCAAAACCATTGTCCTTGCCCACGGCGAGGATGTCTACGTCACCAGCGCCGACGGCAGGACGGAGTTTACCTTTACCCTGTCCCTGAGTAAGGGCTGAAGCGCGTCAGCTTCTGTAGGGCGGGGACATGTCCCCGCCGCGTGTAGGAACTACCAAGTATGTACAAACCCGTTCGTCTGTACCGTCTGCCGCTTACGCGGACGGCGGGGACATGTCCCAATGTCATTAAGTTAACCGCGTGAGGCAAGTG